>JBFMBG010000015.1:0-49126 GCA_040755215.1 Bacillota bacterium
TGTCCCCCCCCCCCCCCCCCCAACTGTAGCGGTCTATGAAAGCGGAGGCATTAAGCGTGTATACTGTATTTCTGGTAGCATGGTAAAAAGAGGTAGTAATGCTTTCGGATTGTTTGTTTTTGAAAACTGGATTGGAGACACCATAAGGACATTTCCGGAGAGAGTACATGTCGATACCGCAGGAAACATCTGAGTAACTCAGAGTTCCTCAGGAGCAGCAGCTGTAAGGAAATACGACAGCAACGGGAATTTTCTGGAGCAATATGGCGAGAATAAAACGGGTGATCTCACCGGAGGATATTTTCAAAACCCTAGGGGGATGACTTTAGATGCACTTGGCAACATGTATGTTGCCGATTTCTATAATCACCGGATACAGCAATTGGACAGCGCCGGGAATTTCATAACCGCCTGGGGCAGCCTGGGGAGTGGTGACGATCAGTTTAATTTTCCCCTAGATGTCGCTATCGACAGCAATGGCAACATATATGTTGTCGACTCCGGTAACAACCGGATTATGAAGGCGGCCGCCTTTACCTCGAATCCGACGGCGCTTGCTCTCGACACCGCCGCCGTAGCCGAGAACAGCCCGGTTGGTACTATTGTCGGCACCTTCGGCAGCGAACCGGCGGGCAGCTATACCTATACCCTGGTGTCCGGAGCGGGCAGTGCCGATAACGCCAGCTTCACCATCGCCGGGGACAAGCTGAAACTGGCGGCGGTCCCTGACTTTGAGACGAAGAATACCTACCAGATAAGGGTGCGCACGACGCCCGCCGTTCCCGAACCTCCGCTGCCGCCACCCTTTTTCGAACAGACCTTCACCATAACTGTAACCGATGCCAATGACACCCCCGGCGGCATCAGCTTATCCAAAGATTACGTGGCCGACAACGCCGCCGCCGGCACAACCGTCGGTACCCTGACCACCACCGACCAGGATGCGGGCGACACCTTCACCTACAGCCTGGCCGCCGGAGCGGGCGATACAGACAATGCCAGCTTTGCCATCGACGGCGACCAGCTCAAGCTGGCGGTGATACCCCACTATGCGGCCAAGAACAGCTATTCGGTGCGGATACGTTCCACCGACGCCGGGGGAGCCTTTGTCGAGCGCGCCTTTACCATCCGGGTGGCCGAGCGGAATGACAGCAACCGCCTGGTCAGCCTGACCGTAGGTACCGGCAGCCTGGATCCGGCCTTTGACCCGGATATATCCTCCTATGTGGTGAACGGCGCAGGCAATATCAACAGCATTGATGTTACGGCCACGGCGGCGGACCCCGGCGCCACCATCACCATCGCCGGATCCGCAGCCGTGAGCGGTGTTGCCTCCTCGGTGTACCTTGACCAGGGGGCCAACCTGATACCCATCGTGGTAACCGCTGCCGACGGCCAGACCCAGAAGGCTTATGTCCTCTCGGTCAACGGCACCGTCAGCGACGCCGATTTGAGCAGCCTGAGCGTAAGCACCGGGGCCATAGCCTTTGACCCGGCCACCCTTGACTACACCCAGACGGTAGCCAGCGGCACCTACAGTCTGAACCTGACGGCGGCCCAGTCCGACCCGAAGGCCCTGATGTTTGTGAACGGCAGTCCCCTGGACTCCGGGGTGCCCAAAGCCGTCAACCTGGACTACGGCAGTAATGTTATCGAAGTGATGGTGGTGGCCCAGGACGCCACTACCAAAACCTATACCATCACCGTCACCCGCGAATATCCGGCTATCGCCTGGAACGCCGGCAGCCTCACCGCTTCGGCGATTACCGCCCACGGGATGACATTGACCTGGCCCGGCGCGGTCAGCGCGGCCGGGATTAGCGGCTACCGGGTGTACAAGGACGGCGTCCTCCTGTCCACCCTGGCCGGTTCGGAAACCAGCTACAATGCAGCCGGGCTTAATCCGAACACCAGTTACACCTTTACCGTCAAAGCAGTCGACAGCGGCGGCAATATCAGCCCTGAACTCACCCTCACCGTCAGCACCTCCGATGGTTCCTCCCCGGCTATTAATACTGCGGCTCTGGCCGGGGCCACCGTCGGCGCGGCCTATAATGCGCAACTGACAGCCAGCGGCGGCAGCGGTCCCCTCAGCATTGATGCCGCCACCGGGGTTATCAGCGGCACGCCGGCCGCAGCCGGGACCAGCGTGGTCAATATTACCCTGACCGACAGCCTGGGGGCGGTTACCGCCCGCGGCTATACCCTGACCGTGTTCTATCCGGCGGTTACCGGCCGCTATATCGTCACTCCCGCTGCCGACGCCGCGGTTTATACCGTGAGAGCCACCCCGGAGGGCATCGCCACCATGACGGTTAAAAACGGGGTCAGCGGGTTCAAGTATTTCACGGTCGATATTTCCCTGACCGAGAGCCACGCCGGGGATGAAACCGCCGTCTTTGTGCTGATGCGGGGCGGGGTGCAGATAGCGATTAACGCCACCACCGCTGATTTTGATACCGTAAGCCGGGCCAAAGCCGCCTTTAATGTCCAGGCCGGAGATGTGATCAAAGTCTATCTGGTGGATGATTTGAATAATACCGATGGGTTCAACCCCACCTTGCTGCAGTAAGGGGGCGGGCGGGATGAAAAAGTTAGTCAGCTTCTTACTGATCAGTCTGATTATGATTGCAAGCTTGCCCTTTCAGGCCGGGGCCGCCGGAACCATCGCCCTCAGCGCCGCGAGCGCCGGGACGGGAGATGCGGTGACGGTCACCGGGGTCAACAGCCCCAACGCCTGGGTGGCGGTCAAAGCCGTAGACGGCCTGGGCAATATCCTGGTCTTTGATACGGTGAAAGCCGATAACAACGGAGCCTATAGCTTCACTTTCACGGTGCCGGACAGCGCCGGCGGGACCATAAGGATTACCGCCGGTTACGGGGCCAATGTCGCCAGCGCCGACCTCAGTGTAAACCAGCCGTCTCCGCAGGATCATACCGTCACCCTGGCGGTTAATCAGCCCGGAGCCGGTACCGTCAGCGGCGGGGGTTCCTATGCCCAGGGGGCCGACGTGACGGTGACTGCTACAGCGGCCAGCGGCTATACCTTTGTGAACTGGACCGAGAGCGGGATAACCGTCAGCAGCAATGCGGCCTACAGCTTTGTTATGGGGGCCACTGACCGCACCCTGACCGCCAACTTCGCCGCCCAGGGAAGCGGAGGCGGAGGCAACAACGGCGGCGGAGGCGGCGGCGGGAGTCCCACTCCCACAAACAGCGCCAGCAAGTTCATTAAGGCCGGCGAAGGCGGCAGCGTGCGTTTCGCCGATGCCGCCGTCGAGGTTCCCGCCGGGACCCTGCCGGCCGACGCTACCTTGAAGGTTAAGCAGCTTTCGGAGAAAGAGGCCGGGGATCTGGTGCCTTCCGGCCTGCGGGTCAAGCTCGGCAGCGATGTTTACGAGATCACCACCACCGGCGGCCGGAACTTCGGAGATAAGACCATCACCATCCGCATCGCCTACGACCCGGCGAAGATCGCCGAGGGCGAGCGGCCGGTCATCCGCTACCGCGACGAAACCACGGGAGAGTGGATCGACCTGCCGACCGCCGTCGAACAGGGCGCGGACGGCAAGTGGTACGCCGTGACGCAAGTCAACCACCTGACAAAGTTCGCCGTCTTCAGCGCGCAGGTGCAAGAGACGGTCAAGAAGGTCATCGTCCTGACGCTGGGACGGCGGGAGGCCGCCGTGGACGGCAGCCCGTACACTCTGGACGCCGTCCCCTTCGTGGATACCAAAGCCAACCGTACGCTGGTGCCGATCCGCTTCGTCAGCGAAGCCCTGGGCGCGAAAGTGGACTGGGACGCCGCAACCCGCCGGGTGACCATCAAGGACGGCGGCAGGGAGATCGTTCTCACCCTCGGCTCCAGGGACGCCCTCGTCGACGGGCAAACAACGGCCCTCGACTGCGCCCCGGCGGTCCTTCCGCCCGGCCGCACCTTCGTCCCTCTGCGCTTCGTGAGCGAGACCCTGGGCGCTGCGGTGGACTACGACCCGGTTAACAAGCGGATTACCATCACCAGATTTTAATGCCCAAGTAATGCACAGTAGAAGGGAGAGCTCTTATGCTTACCGTTAAGAGACACAGAGGGCGGTTGAATGTCATTACGGCAATGACAGCCGTATTGGCCATGATGGCCTGTATGATGGGGGGCTTTATAGCCCCCGCTCCCGCCCTGGCGGCGGAAATAACCGTGACCAGCCTGAACGACGGCGGTCCGGGGTCGCTGCGGCAGGCGATCCTGAACGCCAACAGCAACCCTGGGGCGGACGTCATCGTCTTTCCGCCCGGGCTGAACGGGACCATTGCCCTGCAGAGCCAGCTCCTGGCCATCACCGACGACCTGACCATCCGGGGGTCGGGCGCGGAACTGATCACCGTCAGCGGCCAAAACCAGCACCGGATTTTCCGTGTCAACAGCGGAACGGTGCGGATCTCTGGGCTAACCCTGAGGAACGGCAGAAGCCTGGGTAATAGCGGTGCTAACGGTCAAGATCGTGGCGGCGGCGGAGGCGGCGGCGCCGGGGCCGGCGGGGCCCTGCTGATTATGGGCGGCAGTGTGTTTGTGGATGACCTTGCCTTTACTGATAATGAGGCCCGGGGCGGTAACGGCGGCGAATCCCTGAATTCCGTCCCAGGGGACGCCGGCGGCGCCGGCGGGGGCGGTCTCGACGGCACCGGCGGGGGTTCCGGGGGCAATCCCGGGGGCGCCGGCGGAGATTTTGCCGGCGGTGGGGGCGGTAGTACCTATTTTTCCTATGGGTATAGAGGCGCCAATGGCGGATCCGGCGGCTATGGCGGCGGCGGCGGTGGCGGCGGTGGCGGCGGGGCCGGTGGCACTAGCGGCGGGGGCGGAACCGGTGGCTTCGGCGGCGGGGCCGGCGGAAACGGTGTCAACATCCCCATATTTGACGGCGGCGGCGGAGGCGGCGGGGCCGGGCTCGGCGGCGCCGTGTTTGTGAACACGGGCAGCCTTGTCATCACCAATTCCACCTTTATCGGTAATACTGTTTCCGGCGGGACCGGCGGGCCGGGGGCCGGAAACGGAGAAGGGTACGCCCACGCCATATTCAACCGCAGCGGGACCGTGGCGGCCGGCGGTGTAATATTTAGCAACGACACCAACCACACTTACGGGACCATCGCTGCTTTAAGCCCCCCGGTTTTGTCCGGTGTCAGCCCGGCCGCGGCCGCAAGCGGAGATACGGTGACCATCACGGGTCAAAACCTCTGGGGCGCCACCATAGTGAACCTGGGAGGGGTCCCGGCAGACTCCTTTACAGTGGTCTCAGATACCGAAATCAAAGCGGTGGTGGACACCGGCGCTTCCGGTGGGACGGTGGCGGTTACCACCCCGGGCGGGACGGCGACACTGAACGGCTCCTTGTTCACGTCCAACAACGCCGACCTCGGCGACCTGCAGGTAAACCCTGGGAGCATCAGTCCGGCTCCGTTCAGCCCCAAGACGGTGGCCTATGCTGTATACACGCCGGAGGTTTTGCGGTCGATTGATGTAGCTGCCACCCCGGCGGACCTGTCGGCCACGCTGACCATCAACGGTCAGCCTGCGACGAGTTCGGTACCTACCGCCGTTTATCTTGACCAGGGGGCCAACCTGATCCCGGTAGTGGTCACCGCGGAGGACGGGGTTACCCAGAAGGCTTACATCATTTCCGTCAACGGGACAGTGAGCGACGCCGACCTGGAAAACCTGATGATCGACGAGGCAACCGTCGATGGATTTAATCCTGACAAAACCGGCTATGAGATGGACGTGAATAACCAGGTGACAAAGATAGACCTGAAAGCCACCCCATCGGATGGGAAAGCGCTGGTGCTGGTCAACGGGAGTATCCTGCCGGCGGGAACGCCGCGGACAATAGACTTAAATCCCGGCACCAATACCATCACCATCATGGTCGTAGCCCAGAACGCATCCACCAAGACCTACACGATCAACATCAACCGCAGGGCGGCTCTGGCCATTTCAACCGCATCTCTGCCCATCGGCATCGTGGCCATGGAATACCGTGCCGCCCTTAGCACCGGAGGCGGAGCCGGCGGCTATACCTGGAGCGCCTCCGGCCTGCCGGCAAGCCTTAGCCTTGATCCCGGCAGCGGCGTTATTACCGGCACGCCCACAGCGGCGGATATCGGCACCCACACAGTGGACGTCACCGTCACCGACAGCGATGGTGCCACGGCTACAGCTGCTTTCACCCTGCAAATCAATCTGGGCTGCGGCAACGGATCCTACCTGATCGAGCCTGAAGTTGACCCAACTTATGCCGCCGGCCTTATCGCCGACGGGATTCCCACGATGACGGTAAACAACGGCGTCTCCGGGTTTAAGTATTTCTCCGTAACGGTAACCCCCGTAACGGGACATACGGGCAAGGAAACGGCCGTGTTTGTACATCTGCGAAACGGCACCCAGCTGGGGATCGCCGCCGTCAGGGCTGATTTCGATATGGATGACAATGCTCAGGCTGCCTTCAATGTCCGGCCCGGGGATCTGGTCAAGGCCTACATCGTTGATCAATTGACCAACGATCCCGATACGAATCCGGTCGTGTTATAGTCTGAAGAGGGAGAGAGGAGGTGCTTGGATGATCAAGAAAATTATCGGCGTTGCTGCCGCTGCGCTTGTCCTGCTTTGCCAGCCTCTCTTTGCTTTCGCGGCAACGGTTACCGTGACCCTTGACCGTGGGAGCGCCGGCGTTGGGGAGAACGTCACCGTGTCCGGGAGGGCCGACCCCCGAACCTGGGTAACCGTCAAGGCGCTCGACACCGCCGGGAGTATCCTTTTTCTGGACAGTACGTTGTCAGGGATGGACGGAACTTACCAGATCGCCCTTTTAATACCCGGTGCGGCATCCGGAGAAACGCTGAGGTTCGTTGCGGGAAACGGCAATAATGTCGCTGTGGCCACCCTGACGGTAAATGCCGCCCCACCCGCGAACACCGCGCCTACGCGCAAGTCCGGCGTGCCTGCCACAGCGGCGGTCAGCATGACGGTGAACAACACCTATACCCTCGATCTCTCGACGATATTCGAGGATGCCGATGGCGACACTCTGACCTACAAGGTATCGGTGAACGGCGCGGCGGCGGTTGCGGCAAATAAGAATTACTCGTATACGCCGACTGCCACAGGCACAACCATCCTGGTATTCACAGCCAATGACGGGACTGTGGACTCCACCGACACCTACATGGTAACATTGACGGCTTCCAGTGCCGGTGGCGGAGGCGGAGGCGGCGGCAGCACCGGCGGAAGCGGTACCACTACCTCAACGCCGCCATATAAAGCAGTTATTTCGGGAGCCGGCGCATCAGAAACCACTCTGCCTGTTAATATCAATGCCGGCAGTGCAGCGTTAGACCTGGGTACCCTGGCGGGAGGTATTTTGGCCGGTACAGGAACGGCGGTCATCACCGTACCCTCCATCCCCGGCGTAAACTCCTATACTCTGGGCATACCGGCTTCTTCCCTGTCCGGTTCCCACGGGGAAGGCGCGCTGACCTTCTCCACCGGCACTGGCAGCATCACCATCCCGGCCGGCATGCTGGCGGGAATTCCGGGAACGGAAGGATCGAGCGCCGGCATCACCATCGGCCAGGGTGACAAGTCAAACCTGCCTGATGAAGTAAAAACAGCCATCGGCGACCGGCCCATTGTCCAGCTCACCCTGACCCTGGACGGAGCGCAAACTGAATGGAACAACCCGGACGCGCCGGTGACGGTAAGCATCCCTTACACACCGACAGCGGCGGAGCTGGCTGATCCGGAGCATATCGTCGTCTGGTACATCGACGGCACTGGCAACGTGGTCCCGGTACCCAACGGCAGGTATGACCCTGAAACCGGCACCGTAACCTTTACCACCACCCATTTCAGCCATTACGCCGTAGCCTATGTGCACAAGACCTTCGGCGACCTGGGCGGCGTGGAATGGGCAAGAAAATCCATTGAGGTCATGGCTTCCAAGGGCATCATCAACGGAACCTCAAAGGATACCTTCTCCCCCGCTGCCAGCATCACCAGGGCCGATTTCCTGGTGCTGCTGATCAAGACCCTGGGGCTGACGGCGGAATTTGACAGCAACTTTGACGATGTATTACCGGACGCCTACTATTATGAAGCCGTCGGTATAGCCAAAAAGCTGGGCCTTGCCGCGGGCACCGGGAACAACCGGTTCAACCCGACGGAGACTATCTCGCGCCAGGACATGATGGCGCTGACGGCCAGGGCACTGGAGAAATTCAAAGGGCTCAAGGCCACAGGCGACTCTGCTGTGCTGGATAAATTCAGCGACAAGGGGGACATCGCCGGCTATGCGGCCAATAGTCTGGCCACCCTGGTTAAGGAAGGGTTGATAGCAGGTTCTGGGGATAAGCTGAACCCCCGTGCGCAGACAACCCGCGCCGAGGCCGCCGCCTTCCTGTACCGGATCTACAATAAATACTAAAGATAAGCTTCACCAATAGAAATAAGTTAATTCCTTGAGGCCGCGGTAAAAAAAGTACTGCGGCCTCAAGCATTATCTCCGCTTTTTTCAAAGAGAAATGCTTTTGTTCCAAGCAGTCCAGGCTCACCTATAAGCTGGAACTTCTTCTTTAACATCAACAAAATATCCGTGACAAGGGCAAACCTGCCTAAAGGCTGGGACGCAAAGTCATAGGGTCTAAGGTGCTTAAAGCACTATGACAGCCTGGTTGCCGCAAAGAATGTGTAATTAAACCTACCCTTTTTAGCGGCGGGTTTTTTGTTTGCCAAGGCGGATAATTTTCGGCAAAATACGACACTCATGTGCATCTTGACACTGTTTACAAGCATCGGGAGGACTGACACATGAAAAAATTTATTGAGAGGTTGGAGCAGAATGGATGAAACCCTTTAAAATCCTTGAAAACGAAAATTTCAACCTCGCCGAGTATGACGACGCGCTGGTCAGACAGCTCGTGGACACCGTCAAGGTTTTATCCGATAGCAAAATACTGATCACTTTCAAAGGCGGCCTTGAAATGGAGCAGGCGCTGCAACCTTAACCTAGAAGATTTAAAGGAGAAATGACAAAAATATGCTTGGTTACTTTTCCACCTTGTGTAGACCGCAGATTTATGCTATACTCATTTTTGCAACTAAGAAATCAACGTTTTTTGCAAAACCTTGTTTTAAGCTAAAAACAAGGTGCATCTAAATTGGACTAACATTACTGCCTTTTTAAGCATAATTTTCCGCACCAATTTTTAGGCGACGAGGTACTGACAGGCTTTCCTCGTCATCTTCATTTTTAAAACGGTTTGTTGGCGGGGGTGGGCGGTGCTTGTCCAAAGCCGTGAAAAAAGCACTTTATCTGCTGTCTTTGTCTTTGCTTGCCTGCCTGTTGGCCCATCTTGCCGGTTGCCTGGGCTCGCCGCAACGGGAAGCAGCGCCGCCTTTCCCGGAAAAAATCTTCCCTGTTTACGTAACCGGGGTAGCGGATGGGGATACGATTCACGTACGGCTTAAAGACGGCCGGGAGGAGAAAGTTCGCTTGATCGGGGTGGATACTCCGGAAAGCACGCGGGAGGTAGAACCGTACGGCAAAGAAGCCTCTGCCTACACCAAAAAGCGGCTGCAGAAAAAAACCGTTTACCTGGAACTGGATGTAGGGGAGCGGGATAAGTACGGCCGGCTCCTGGCTTACGTCTGGCTTTCCCGCCCTAAAAAAGAAAGCGCAGACGAAGTGCGGGCGAAGATGTTTAATGCGGAACTCCTGCTCAACGGCTACGCGCAGGTGCTGACGGTACCGCCGAATGTAAAATACGCCGAACTTTTCACCAGTTTCCAACGGGAAGCGCGGGAAAAGAAAAAAGGCCTGTGGGGTCTTTAAGCCGGCTAAAAAACACATTGAACCACCGTAAAAATGTTATACTAAAACCGTATTTCTTTAAGGCTAACGAAAAATTTTAAAGCAAATTTAAAACTTAAGGAAAAGGGGTGAGGGGCTAATGCGCGTGCTCCTGGTTCAACCGCGGCCAAGGGACGCCTTAGGCTTTAAGAATGTCATTTGTACGGAGCCCTTGGGTTTGGAGATTGTGGCGGCGGCTTTAAATGAACACGAGGTTAAGCTGGTCGATTTGCTGGACGGTTCTTTGCCGCTGGCGGAAATTCAGGAGTTTGCCCCGGCAGCGGTGGGGATCAGTTGTTCTTTTACGGTTGACACGTACGCAGTAATCGCCATTGCGCAAGCGCTCAAGCGGGCCCTTAAAGAAGTATTCATTTTTACGGGGGGCCACCACGCTTCGCTTAATTATGCCGACTTTTTCGACCCGGCCATCGATGCGATTGTGATTGGCGAAGGAGAAACCACCACCCCCGAACTGATCGCCGCTTTGGAAGGCGGGGGAGAGCTTACCAGGGTAGCCGGCCTGGTCCTGAACCTTCCTGACGGCCAGTTGTTTACCGGCACCCGCGAACTCGTCCCCTTGCTTGATAGCGTTCCCTTTCCGGATCGTTCCCGTCCGGAAAATTTGAAGGGCCGTTATTACCTTGGTTTTCGCCGGCCGGTGATCACTGTCGAGACTTCCCGGGGGTGTCCTTACCGCTGCAATTTTTGCAGCGTATGGCGTTTTCACCGGAAGAAGTTTCGCTCCCAGTCGGCTGAACGGGTTGTTGAGGAACTGTCCCGCCTCCCCGAAGGCGACGTTTTGTTCACCGACGATAATTTTCTGGCCAATATCTCCCGGGCCAGCCGGATAGCGGACTTGATCAAAAGCCGGCGCCTGCCTTTGCGCCGGTATATTTTCCAGGCGCGCAGCGATAGCATCGTCAACCACCCCGATATTGTCCGGCAGTGGAAGGAAGTAGGCCTGGACCAGGTTTTTATCGGCTTTGAAAAAATCGACCAGGAGGGGATGGAGCAAATCAACAAGCAGAACACCGTAGAAAACAACGAGAAGGCCCTAACATTCCTCCGCTCGCTGAATATCGGCGTCTACGCCTCGTTCATCGTGGATCCGGAATTTACTAAAAGAGAGTTTACAAAACTCAAAAACTACATCAAAAGATTGAAAATAGCCCAGCCTTATTTCACTGTTTTAACCCCCCTGCCGGGAACCGAACTGTTTGAAAATGTGCGCGAACGGATCGTCTCTTTAAACTACGAATTTTTTGATTTCCTGCACGCCGTTTTACCCACCAGGCTTTCCCTGGCGGAATTTTATAAGGAGTTCACCGGACTGTACCGGGCGGCATATCTGCGGCCGCACCACATCTGGCAAACCACCGGCTGGATAATCAAACGCTTTTTGCGCGGCCAGGTTTCTTTCGGGCATTTAAGGAGGTTATGGTGGGGGGCAAGGTTGACGGCCAATCCAAAGGCCTACCTGGCCGGGTTGGAAGCGGCTTTTTCCCGGACCAGGTAAGTTTAGCTTGTGAAAGTGCACTATGCGTGGTATATTAATTTTAAATTAAAGATGGGGGTGTTTTCGGCAGGTGTTTCAAAATCCAGATGACCGGGAGATTAAGGATCTGCTGACGAAAAATAAAACTATCGCGGTGGTGGGCCTCTCCGATAAACCGGAGCGGGACAGCTACCGGGTTGCGCAATACATGCAGGAAAAAGGGTACCGTATCATTCCCGTCAATCCCCGGCTCAAGGAAGTGCTGGGGGAGAAAGCTTACCCCGACCTGGCTTCCCTTCCGGAGCCGGTGGATATTGTGAATGTTTTCCGGCGTAGCGAAGAGGTGCCGGGAGTGGTCAAAGACGCGCTCGCCGCGAAGCCTGCGGTCATCTGGCTGCAATTGGGCGTCGTTAATGAAGAAGCCGCCCTTTTCGCGCAAAGCCAGGGGGTGCAGGTGGTTATGGACCGCTGTATTAAGATCGAGCATGCTCGCTTGCTAGGCAGTTAACGAAGGTAAGTCCGGACCCGGGCAAAAACAGGGGAAGAGCCGTGCACGTTGTTCTTGTGGAGCCGGAAATCCCGGCGAATACCGGAAATATCGCCCGTACCTGCGCAGCCACCGGCACTGTTCTACACCTGGTGCGCCCCTTGGGTTTTTCTACGGAGGATAAATATCTTAAGCGGGCGGGACTGGACTACTGGCATTTGGTGGAAATCAGGTATTACGACAGTTTTGCGGAGGTGGAAAAAAAATATCCGGAACACAAGTTCTTTTTTGTTTCCACCAAAGGCGCCCGCTTCTACACGGAAGTTAAATATCCGCAGGACGTTTTTTTGGTTTTTGGCAAGGAAACCCGGGGCTTGCCCGGGGAATTGCTGGCGGCGAACACAGATAGATGTATTCGCATCCCCATGATCAACCAGGCCCGTTCCCTGAATCTGGCCAACGCGGTGGCCATCGTTTTATACGAGGCTTTGCGGCAGCAAAACTTCCCCGGGCTTGGTTAATCCAGCCCACCGCCCGGCAGGAAAGCCCGGTCCGGGGGTATATATAACCAGGGAATTACTTACAGCAGTAGACCTCCATGCCGCTTTTGCGACACCAACAGGGGATGAAAACTTCCGGCCCGCTGTTCGATTTGCCAGGAACGACATATGCTAAAGGCGCCGGTAACGAGACACGGCGCAGGTGAGGTCAGCGAACCGGCAGCGCAATTGAGAAGTGAGATGTGAGAAGTTGGAAGTGGGAATTTTAGAATCTCACCTCCCACCTCCCACCTCTCACCTCTCAATTGCCTGGTTCGCTCCGAACCAAGCCGATGTCTCGTCGGCCCGCAGCATCGGAGCGACGGCAAACGAACGGCGGGCAAAGGACTATTTTCAGGGTAGCTGACGGGCGGGGAGCGAAAATCTGTTTTTGAGGGGTTGAAAATGGTTTTAAGCATCCCGGAATTGCAGCAGGCGCTTGAGCGGGAAGGGTATATCTGCGATCGGGAACAGGTGGTGACCATTTACCTGGCCTTGAAACTGGGCAAGCCCCTTTTGATCGAAGGGGTGCCGGGCGTTGGAAAAACCGAAGTGGGCAAGGTGCTCAGCCGGGTTTTTCGAACGGAGCTGATCCGCCTGCAGTGCTACGAGGGGCTGGACGAAAACAAGGCTCTGTACGAGTGGAATTACCAGCGCCAGTTGCTCAAAATTCAGGTTTTAAAAGAAACAGGCTGTGCCGCCATTGATGAAACAAGCCTGTTTGGCCCGGAATATTTGTTGGAGCGCCCCCTGCTGAAAGCGATCCGGGCCGACCGCCGGGTGGTTCTGCTCATTGACGAATGCGATAAAGTCGATGAGCCCTTCGAAGCCTTTTTATTTGAACTGTTATCCGATTTCCAGGTTTCCATTCCGGAGTTGGGTACGCTGACGGCCAGGCAGATCCCGATAGTGGTTTTGACCAGCAACGGCGAACGGGAGTTGTCCGACGGCTTAAGGCGCCGGTGCGTTTATCTTTACCTGGACTATCCCAGTGTAGAAAAGGAAATGCGTATTTTGGAAACCAAGGTGCCGGAAGCCGGCGAGAGATTAATCAGGCAGATCGCGCTGGTGGTTAATTACCTCCGTTCCCACCTGGATTTAAAGAAACAGCCTTCCATTGCAGAGAGCCTGGACTGGGCCAGGGCGCTGGTTACTTTGAACGCCAGCAGCCTGACCGAAGAAAACATGCTTTGCACCCTGAACATATTATTAAAGAACCGCGGGGATCAGGATATTTTACGGTCCAAAGTCGGCCTGGCCAGTATTCTCAAAAACTCTGGTGAGGGTGAGCTTGGGGCCCAGGCTGCGGAAAAGCCTGCCTGCACGTGCGCATGCACCATGCACAACTGAAAATCGAAAAGTAAAAAGGGGTGCCTATGCAAAATAACTTCCCCGCCATAACTTTAGCCGTCGCCCAGTTTGTCCACATCTTGCGGCAGCTCGGCGTGCGGGTAAGCATCGCGGAAACGATGGACGTTTACGAAGCGCTTACCCATGTTGATCTGCTTGATAAGCGCCAGGTTAAAGGAGCGCTCCGGGCTCTTTTGGTGAAGAACCCGCACGACTGGCTGATCTTCAACCAGGCTTTTGAATTTTTCTTTCTCCCCGGTGAGGTGAAACAGGGGTGCCTTGATGCTTACCGCCGGCAAAAAGAAGCAGATGAGGAGGGGTTGAAGGCAACCGCAGCGGAATTAAGCCAGTTGTTCCGGCCGTGGCAGGAGTACATTCCCGAGAAATATCAACTTACGCGGGAAAATATCAAAACCTTTGCCCGTTTGCCTGATCAGGAAAAAAAGCGTATGCAAGAGATCATCGCGCAAATGCGCGGGAACCCGGTAAACAACCCCGGGGAATTAATCGCCCGGGTAGTGCAGGCGGCGTTGAATTACTGGCGTTATTACCTGCTGAAAAGACAGGCGCAGTCCGGTGGAACTCTTCTTCCGGAAGGCCCGCTGGTCGCCGGGGCGTACTTTTACCGCGACCCCGAAGAGCAAATCCTTCATGAAGACATGCAAAATATTAAAGATGAAAATCTGCCGAAAATAACGGCCTTAATTCAGCAGTTGTCCTCCCGGCTGGCTTCCCGTTTATCCCGCCGTTACCAGAAAAGCCGGCGCGCCTGGATCGTCGATATCCGGCGGACGATCAGGCAAAACATCCGGTACGGCGGAGCGCCTCTGGAGCTGCGGTACCGGAGCCGCCGCCCGAAGCGCCCCAAAATTGTTTTGATCTGCGACGTTTCTGCTTCCATGGCCTGCTACGCCCGGTTCGTGCTCCAGTTTATTTACGGTTTGAGCAGCGCCGGGCAAAAAGTAGAAAGCTTTATTTTTTCCGAGGATCTGGAAAGAATCACCCCCTTCTTCCGGCGCCGGCAGGGTTTTGCCGAAACTATGACGACCTTGATTAACGGGAGCAGGCAGTGGGGGCAAACCACCAATTTCTACGCCGCTCTCCAGACCTTCCTGCGCAACTACCGAAAGCTTATCGAGCCCGGCGCTATTTTCATTGTTGTCAGCGATACGAAAACCGTTTCCTGGGCGGCAGCCGCCGGGCTGCTGGCGGAAATATCCCGGAAGGTGAGGGATGTCGTCTGGTTAAACCCGGTGCCCGTCTCCGGGTGGGCGAGCCTGCCGGCGCTGTCCGCCTTTCAGAAAAGTGCCCGCATGTACGAGTGCTATACCCTTTTTCATTTAGAAAAAATTTTTCGCAAAAAAATAGCCGGCTAGGAAGGAATCAGGTTAATCTTCGTCGAATTATTTTAAAGGACAACGGACAACGGGGAGCTCCTGGAGCGAGGGGCTGAGAAAGGGCTGCTCTAGCACCTGACCCGCTAAACCTGATCGGGATAATGCCCGCGTAGGGAAAGAACTTATGTTTGGGTACACTTTCTTGCGGGTGTACCCTTTTTAATTTTATTAAAAAAGGAGCGGTTGAAGATGCAACTTGACGACATTGTTGTTTCCAGAGCGATCATTACCCGTTACACGCAGGACCTGCTGGCCGCGCTGGATTCCGATGTGGCCGTTGCCGGGGGAGGACCGGCCGGTCTTACGGCGGCCTGCTATCTGGCCAGGGAAGGGTTAAAGGTCGTGGTTTTTGAAAGCAAGCTGAGCGTAGGCGGCGGAATGTGGGGCGGCGGAATGATGTTCAACCAAATTGTCGTCCAGGAGGAAGCCCGTCCCATTTTAGACGACCTGGGAATCCGCTCCGAGGTTTTTCAGGAGGGGTATTACACCGCCAATTCCGTCGAAGCGGTGGCTGCCCTGACCTTGGGAGCAGTGCGGGCCGGGGCGAAAATTTTTAATTTGATTTGCGCCGAAGATGTCATGGTCCGGAACGACCGGATTACCGGCCTGGTTTTGAACTGGAAAGCCGTCGAAATGGCCAGCCTGCACGTAGATCCTCTGGCGGTGAGCAGCCGGTACGTGATTGACGCAACAGGGCACGATGCCCAGGTCGTCAACATTGTCGTCCGCAAGCTGAAGGCCTCCTTGTGGACGGCCAGCGGCGGACTGGAAGGAGAAAAGTCAATGTGGGCAGAACGGGGGGAGGGCGCCATCCTGGAAAATACGCGGGAGGTCTACCCGGGCTTGTATGTTGCGGGAATGACGGCCAACGCAGTGTGCGGGGGGCACCGGATGGGTCCCATCTTTGGCGGGATGCTTCTCTCCGGCAAAAAAGTGGCGCGGCTGATTTTGGACAGGGAGAACAAAAAATAATTTTTTCTTGACAATCCACAAGAAAGGTGTTACTCTATTTATGATAGTAGTTATCATTTGGGGTGTAACACGTGGTAAAAAATACTCGCATGACCAGGCAAAAAAAGCTCATCCTGGAAATCTTACGCGGAACAAATACCCACCCAACGGCTGACTGGGTTTACGAACAGGCCCGGAAAATAATTCCCGACATCAGCCTGGGTACGATCTATCGTAACCTGGGGCATTTAAAAGCTACGGGCGAAATTATGGAGCTGAATTACGGGAGTACTTTCAGCCGTTACGACGGAAATCCACACAACCATTATCATTTTGTGTGTAAGGCTTGCGGGAGGGTTATCGATATAGATCTTCCTGTGCTTATCTACCTGGAAGAAGAGGTTGCCCGCAGGATGTCCGCGCAGGTGACGGGACACAGGATGGAGTTTTACGGTTCTTGCCGGAATTGCCTGGAAGAAGAAAAAGATTAGCACCCACACCCGAAATGTATCTCCCCTTTTTTATGCAGACCTTGAAGACCGGCTTCAAGGTCTTTGATTTTTTCATCTCCCGGCAGGATTTTCCGCCGGCAAAAAAGAATGAGTTAGATATGAATGAGTTTTAAGGTGAGGCGTATGTTTATACATCTGCACGTGCACACTGAATATAGTTTGCTTGACGGAGCGGCCCGGATTAAAGAGGTTGTCGCCGCCGCCCGGGGAATGGGAATGCCTGCGCTGGCCATTACCGACCACGGCTCCATGTTCGGGGTGATCGATTTTTACAAAGCTTGCGTGAAAGAAGGGGTAAAACCCGTTTTAGGCTGCGAGATCTACATAGCCCCCCGCACCATGAGCGACCGCGTGCCCCACGTGGACGATCACCTTTACCACCTGACGCTGCTGGCGGAAAATGAGAAGGGGTACCAGAACCTTTTAAAGCTGGTTTCGCTGGGTTATACCGAGGGTTTTTACTATAAACCGCGCCTGGACAAGCAAACGCTGGCCCGGTATAGCGAGGGGTTGATTGCCTTGAGCGGCTGCGTGGCCGGCGAAGTAGCTGAGCTTGTGCAGGGCGGCCAGGCGGATAAGGCCCGGGAAGCGGCCGGGGAATATAACGATATTTTCGGCGCCGGCAACTTTTATTTAGAAGTGCAGGACCACGGCTTACCGGAACAACTGACGATCAACCGGGGCCTGGTGGAGATCGGCCGGCGCCTCCAGATACCCCTCGTGGCTACCAACGATGTCCATTATGTTAAGCGTGAGCACGCCGAAATGCAAGACGTTCTCTTGTGCATCCAAACGGGGAAAACGATTGACGACCCCAACCGCCTGCGCTTTAATTCCAACGAACTTTATTTAAAAAGCGCGGAGGAAATGGCCTTAAAATTTGGCGAACTGCCTTCTGCTTTAAAAAATACCCTGGCGATAGCCGAACGTTGCAAGGTTACCCTGGGTTTTAACCAGCTGCATCTTCCCGATTATCCCATTCCAGAGGGCAAGACGGCCGATTCTTACCTGGAAGAATTGTGTTCCCAGGGCCTGCGCTGGCGCTACGCAGAAGTTACTGAGCTGGTGCGCCGGCGATTGGATTACGAATTAAAGGTCATCAAGCAGATGGGCTACTCCGCTTACTTTCTGATCGTTTGGGATTTTATCCATTACGCGCGTTCCCGGGGCATTCCCGTAGGCCCCGGCCGCGGTTCGGCGGCCGGCAGCCTGGTGGCCTACCTGCTGGGGATTACCAATCTCGATCCTTTGCAATACGGCCTGCTCTTTGAGCGCTTTTTGAACCCCGACCGGGTTTCCATGCCCGATGTGGATGTGGACCTCTGCTTTGAACGCCGGGGTGAAGTAATCAACTACGTTGCCCAAAGGTACGGCGCCGACCGGGTGGCCCAGGTCGCCACCTTTGGAACGATGATGGCGCGCGCGGCGATCCGGGATGTTGGGCGGGTTTTCAACATGCCTTACGCGGAAGTGGACCGGGTGGCCAAACTGGTCCCGGCGGAACTGCACATCACCATTGAAAGGGCCCTGCAGGAATCTCCGGAGTTGCGGGAAATGTACGAACAAAATCCGCAGATCAAGAAATTAATCGATATGGCTTCCCTTTTGGAGGGCATGCCCAGGCACGCTTCCACCCACGCGGCCGGCGTGGTCATCACCCGCGAGCCTTTAACCCATTACCTTCCTTTGTATAAAGCAGCCGATGGACCGCTGACCACCCAGTTCGCCAAAGACCAGATTGAAGAGCTCGGGCTTTTGAAAATGGACTTGTTGGGTCTGCGCACCTTAACGGTGATTGCCGAGACAATCCGCCTGATTGCCAAAGGGGGTGGCCAGGCGCCGGATATCGAGAAAATTCCTTTGGACGACCCGAATACCTTTGCCCTGCTTTCCACGGGCGAAACGGCCGGCGTGTTCCAGCTGGAAAGCAGCGGAATGCGGGCTATTTTAAAGGATCTGCGGCCGGAGGTGTTTGAAGACATCGTTGCGCTGGTAGCCCTGTACCGCCCGGGACCGCTGGGCAGCGGGATGGTGGAAGATTTTGTAAGAAGAAAGCACGGCCAAAGGAAGATCACCTACCTGCATCCGAAGCTGGAACCGATCTTAAGGGATACTTACGGAGTAATCCTTTATCAGGAGCAGGTCATGCGCATCGCCAGCGATCTTGCCGGCTTTTCCCTGGGGGAGGCCGACCTGCTGCGCCGGGCCATGGGCAAAAAAAAGCCGGAAATAATTGCCGGCCTGCGCTCCCAATTCGTTGAAGGGGCGGTGAAAAACGGCTGCGCGCCCGACGTTGCCGGCCAGATCTTCGATTTAATGGAATACTTTGCCGGTTACGGTTTTAACAAAAGCCACAGCGCGGCCTACGCCATGGTGGCCTACCAGACGGCCTATTTAAAGGCTAACTTCCCGGCCGAGTACATGGCCGCCCTGCTTACTTCCGTCCGGGACAACACGGATAAAATAGCCGCCTACGTGGAGGAATGCCGCCGGATGGGGATCGCTGTCCTGCCTCCCGACATCAATGAGAGCGAAAAAGATTTTACGGTCGTGGGCGGGAAAATTCGCTTCGGGCTGGCGGCCATTAAAAACGTCGGGGTGGGTGCAGTGGAGATAATTATCCAGGAGAGGCAGCAAAAAGGGGCCTTTCGCAGCTACACCGATTTTTGCCGGCGCCTTGATACGCGCGTAATAAACAGGCGCGTAGTGGAAAGTCTAATTAAAAGCGGCGCCTTCGATTCCCTCGGTCACCGGCGCGCGCAACTGATGGTCATGATTGACAGCGCCCTGGAGCTGGCCGGGCAGGCGGCTAAAGAGCGAGCCAACGGCCAGTTGTCTTTGCTGGACCTGTGGGGGGATTACACTGGCGACGCCTTTTCCCTGGAGCTGCCCGAAGTTGATGAATATCCTGCGGGTCAGCTGCTGGCCATGGAAAAAGAGGCCTTAGGTTTATATATCAGCGGCCATCCGCTTTCCGAGTACCGGCAGGCTTTGCGTCAGCAAACGACGGCAAACGTGGCCGAAATAAAAGAAATGGAACCAAACAGTCCCGTGGTTTTGGGTGGAATGATTACGGCGGTAAAGAAAATCAACACGCGCAAAGGGGAGATCATGGCCAGGTGCCAGTTTGAGGATTTGACCGGTTCCTGCGAGGTGATTGTCTTTTCCCGGGCCTACCAGGAACACAAAAGCTTGCTGCAGCCGGACCAGGTGGTCATCCTGCGCGGACGGGTAAACGTAAATGATGAAGAAACAAAAATAGTTGCGGAAGAGATATCCCCGGTAAAGAAAAAACCTGCGGGCAATGTTTACCTCCAGTTTAAAAATGCTTCGCTGGATTTAATTACGCGGGTGCAACTGATCTTGCGCAGTTATCCCGGCTTTTCGTCAGTATATCTGTATTTCCCCAAGGATAAAAAACTGGCCCTAGCCCCGCGCGAGTTTTGGGTTGATTTATCGACACCGGTGGTATCAGAACTTACGGCCGTTTTAGGTGCGGAAAACGTGAAAGTAAAAGAGGGATAAATATTTTTTAATAAGGAGCGTGCTGAGATGTCTGAAAACTGGCGATTTTATGATGATTACATTGTCATTAAAGCCCTCGAAAACGGCGTTACGGTGATCGGGCTTACCCGCGGCAAAGACACGAAATTTCACCACACAGAAAAGCTGGATAAAGGCGAGGTTATGATTGCTCAGTTTACGGAACATACTTCGGCAATGAAGATCCGGGGGAAAGTCGAGGTCTTGACCAGACACGGCAAAGTTTGCAACGATGACTAGTGTTAACAGCAGGCAGACGATGGATATAATTAAGATTAGGGACAAAGGCACTTAAGGGACAAAGGGACAAAGGTGCGTGGGTAAAGGTGTTTGCAGGCGCACCAAAGACGAGCGCATCCGGCGAGGGCGGAAGAATATCCGGGTAAAGGGGGCTCTTTTGTGTGGACTGTCGTCTATATCGCTCCCACTAAGAAAGAAGCGGAAAAAATCCGGCAGGTTTTATCCGGAGAGGGAATCCTGGTCAAGTTAAAGGCAATTGGCCAGCCCCAACAGGGTATTAATTGTTCAATCGAAATTCTCGTGCCGGAAGCAGAGGCGGACGAGGCTTTAGAGATAATTAACACGTTGTAAAGGTTGGTGCTGTCTATTATTGATAAAGGTTTGTGGACAAAATGTCCCCGTTGCGGTCACCTGCATTTGGCAAAAGAACTGGAAAAATACCTGAAAGTCTGTCCGCAGTGTGGTTATCATTTTCGCCTGACGGCGCCGGAAAGACTCCAGTTGATTCTAGACGGAGGCAGCTTTCGGGAGTTCGACCGGCACCTGACCGCCGAAAGCCCCTTCGATGCGTCTGAATATACGGAAAAATTGCTTGCCGCCAGACAATCGACGGAGTTGACGGAAGCGGTAATCACCGGCGAGGGGACAATCATGGGTCACCGGGCGGTTGTTGCCGCGCTGGATATCAGGTTTATCATGGCCAGCATGGGTAGCGTGGTGGGGGAAAAGATCGGACGGGCAATTGAAACCGCCTGCGCAAGGCGGCTGCCGCTGGTGATCTTTTCCGCATCGGGCGGTGCCCGGATGCAGGAAGGGGTGCTGTCCCTTTTGCAGATGGCGAAGACCAGCGCCGCCTTAATTGCCTTTAGCCGGGCCGGGTTTTTGTATGTTTCTGTGCTTACCGATCCCACCACAGGTGGGGTCAGTGCCAGCTTTGCCTTTCTGGGGGATATCATCCTGGCCGAACCCGGGGCGCTCATTGGGTTTGCCGGCCCGCGCGTGATTGAACAAACCATTCGCCAGAAGCTGCCCGAGGGATTCCAACGGGCGGAGTTTTTGTGCCGACACGGTTTTATTGACCAGGTGGTGCCCCGTCCCCGTTTAAAAGCTACCCTGGCGCAAATTCTTGCCCTCCACACGGAGGAAAAGGGGGATGGTTAACTTAGACTTCGAGCGCCCGATTATAGAATTGGAGGCAAAAATAAATGAACTGCGTTCTTTTGCCACCGCGAAAGGCCTGGATCTGGACAACGAAATAGCCCGTCTGGAAAAGCGCTTGCGGGAGCTTACCGAAAAGATCTATCAAAACCTTACCCCCTGGCAAAAAGTGTTGGTGGCCCGCCATCCCGGGCGCCCGAACACGCTTGCTTACATAAAGTACTTGTTTACCGATTTTCTGGAATTACGGGGAGACCGGTTATACGGCGACGACCCTGCGCTGATTGGAGGCATAGCCCGTTTTAATGGCCGCCCGGTGACGGTTCTCGGCAACTTAAAGGGGAAAGATACCAGGGAAAACATCGAGCGAAATTTTGGCATGGCGCACCCGGAAGGCTACCGGAAGGCCGTGCGTTTAATGTTGCAGGCTGAAAAATTTAAGCGCCCCGTCCTTGCTTTTATCGACACACCCGGGGCCTACTGCGGAATGGGCGCCGAGGAAAGGGGACAGGCGGTCGCCATTGCCCAAAACATTCGTACCATGCTTGGTTTGCGGACGCCGGTTATTTCGGTCATTATCGGTGAAGGGGGGAGCGGCGGGGCGCTGGCGTTGGGGGCCGGGGACCGCCTTTTGATTCAGGAGCACGCCATCTTTGCGGTGATTTCTCCGGAAGCCTACGCGACCATCCTCTGGAACGATCCCGCCCGCTGTCCGGAGGCGGCCCAGCGGATGAAAATTACCGCCGGCGAATTGCTTGCTCTCGGGGTAGTGGAAGAGGTGATTCCCGAGCCGCCGGGCGGCGCCCACCGCAACCCCGCCCTGGCTGCCGCTTATCTCAAGGAAGTGCTGACAAGACACTTAAGCGAACTTTCCGGAGTAGCGGAGGAAGAGCTGTTGCGCAGGCGCTTTGCAAAATTCCGCAATATCGATCATGCATATTTAAGAGAACTTCACGCAAATTAAGTAGTAAGCCACAGAGGACACAAAGGGCACAATAAGAGCACTGAAGTTGCGGTGGGAGCCGTATGCAGAAGATTGCCGTCTTGACCAGCGGGGGGGATGCCCCCGGAATGAACGCGGCGATCCGGGCGGTGGTGCGCAAAGCGATTTACCACGGCCTGGAGGTTTTAGGTGTCAAAAGGGGGTTTAGCGGTTTTATCGAGGCCGATATCGCCCCCTTGAATTTGTACAGCGTGGCGGATATCGTCCACCGGGGGGGAACTATTTTGCGGACGGCCCGCTGCGAAAAATTTAAAACGCCGGAAGGCAGGAAGATGGCCAAAGAAAATGTGGATCGTTTCGGCATCCAGGGTTTGGTGGTGATCGGCGGCGGCGGCTCCTTTCAGGGGGCCCGGATTTTCAGCCAGGAGCACGGCCTCCCGGTAATGTGCATTCCGGGAACCATCGACAACGACATCAGCGGCACTGATTATTCCATTGGCTTTGATACGGCAGTGAATACGGTGGTGGAAGCGATTAACAAAATCAGGGATACGGCAACCTCTCACGAACGGACTTTTGTCGTTGAAGTAATGGGCCGGGATACGGGTTTTATCGCTTTAAGCGCCGGCCTGGCGGGAGGTGCAGAATCAATTATCATCCCCGAGCGCCCTTTCAGCCTGGAGGAAATTTGTGCCCGCCTCGAACGCAGCTACCGGAAAGGGAGTTCCCACAGTATTATCGTGGTGGCGGAAGGTGCGGCCAGCGGGGTGGAGATTGCCCGGGAAATAAGGGAACGCACCGGTTTGGACACGAAAGTGACCATCCTGGGCCACCTGCAGCGGGGGGGTAGCCCGACGGCGTTCGACCGCATCCTGGCCAGCATGTTGGGCGCTAAAGCAGTGGAGTGGCTGATTAAGGGCGGAAGCAATCAAATGGCCGGCTATGTGGCCGGGCAGGTGGTGGCTGTTGAACTGGAGCGGGTGCTGAACAAAAGGAAAAACATCAACATGGCTTTATACGATCTGGCCGGCATCTTATCGATTTGAGAGGGGGTTGCATGGTGAAGCGTACCAAGATTGTCTGTACCATCGGGCCCGCCAGCGATAGCGTTGATATTCTGGTCAAGATGATGCAGGCCGGCATGAACGTAGCCCGGCTTAATTTTTCCCACGGCACCCGCGAAGAACACGCCAGGCGGATTGATTTAATCCGGGAGGCCGCCGCCAGGGCAGGTAAAAACATCGCCCTGTTGCTGGACACGAAAGGGCCGGAGGTTCGCCTGGGCGTTTTGGAGGAACCGGTTATGCTGAAAGCCGGGCAGAAGGTAATTTTGGCCGCCGGGAAGGAAAGGGGAAACGCCGCCCGGTTGCCGGTTTTGTTTAAGGATTTACCCCGGCAGGTTGTGCCGGGGAACACCATTTTGATTGCGGACGGTTTGATTGAGCTGAAGGTAATCTCGGTTCGGGGCGACGAAATAGAATGCGAGGTTATCCACGGCGGTGAGGTAACCAGCCACAAAGGAGTTAATGTGCCGGATGCGGCACTTGACCTGCCCGCCGTAACGGAGCAGGATCGGGAAGATATTTTTTTCGGCATTGAGCGCAACGTGGACATCCTGGCCGTTTCTTTTGTGCGCCGGGCCGCCGATGTGCTGGCAGTCCGGCAGATCCTTGCCGAGGCGGGCGCCGGACTGGATGTGGTCGCGAAAATTGAAAGCCGGGAAGGGGTGAATAACCTCGATGAAATCATTGCCGTTGCCGACGGCGTTATGGTGGCCAGGGGTGACCTGGGGGTGGGCATTCCGGTTGAAGAAGTTCCCCTGGTCCAAAAATTGATTATCAAAAAGTGCAACCAGGCGGGCAAACCGGTGATTACAGCTACCCAGATGCTCGAATCGATGATTCATAACCCCCGCCCCAGCAGGGCTGAAGCCAGCGATGTGGCCAACGCCATTTTAGACGGTACGGACGCGGTGATGCTTTCCGGGGAAACCGCCATCGGGAAATACCCCGTCGAGGCGGTCGAGGTCATGGCCAGGATTGCCGTCCGGGTGGAAGCTTCTTTGCCCTATACGGAGATTCTGGAGCGGGCAGGCAAAAGCCCGGCCCGCACGGTAACGGACGCCATCAGCCACGCCACCTGCGCCGCCGCGCAGGACCTGGGCGCCGCCGCCATTATCACCTCCACGCAGACCGGTTACACCGCGAGAATGGTCAGCAAATACAGGCCGAGGGCGCCCATCATTGCCGTTACCCCGGAAATGAAAGTTTTACGGAAGCTTGCCCTGGTATGGGGTGTGCAGCCTTTGTTAATCGCGCCGATTAAAGATACGGACAGTATGATTGCTTCAGCGATTGAGATTTCGCTGGCCGCCGGGATGGTGAAGCCCGGCGACCTGGTTGTGATTACGGCCGGTGTGCCGGTGGGGATGCGCGGCACCACCAATTTGCTGAAGGTGCATGTTGTCGGTGACATTCTTGCCCGGGGGGCCGGGGTGGGGCAGCGAACCGTTACGGGGCAGGTTAAGGTTTGCCGTACGCTCCGGGAGGCGCAAGGCAAGATTCAACCCGGAGATATTCTGGTCACCCAGGCGACGGACGCCGACTTTGTCCCGGTGATGGAAAAATGCGCCGCCGTAATTACCGAGGTAGGCGGACTTACTTCCCACGCCGTGCTTGTCGGCCTGGAATTCGGCATTCCGGTAATTGTCGGCGTAGACGCCGCAACTTCCCTTTTTGCGGACGGCGAAGTGGTGACCGTGGACGGGCGGCGCGGCCTGGTTTACCGGGGGGCGGCCCGCGCCCTCTAGCTCGAGGTGGGAAGTCCGGGGTGCAAAGTTCGAAAAAGTGAAAATGAATCAAATAGTCACCGTTAAAAAAGCGGATTTGGTTACAAAACTTCGCTATAGAGAAGGTTCTCCTGGGCATCCTAAGCTCAGGAGGTCAAATAATAATGAAAGAGTGGGTGATGGATTACCTCGGCGCGCTGGGGACCGGCGGGCTTTTGTTGGGTGTGATTATCGAAGCCATGGGGATTCCCTTTCCGGGCGGTTTAATGGTTATCCTGGCGGGGTTTTTAGTTAACCAGGGAAGGCTTAATCTTTTTGCCGTCCTGGTTGCTACCATCCTGGGATTTAACCTCGGCGCCAGCATCGCTTTTTTTATCGGCCGGTGCATGGGTGAGCCGTTTCTGGTGCGCTTCAGCAAGTACTTGCGGGTTACTCCGGTCCGGCTCGAGCAGGCCCGGCAATGGCTGAAGGAGTCGTCCGCCGCCTTCATTATTTTTGGCCGCTTTGTGCCGATGGTCAGCAACCTTACTCCTTACATAGCCGGGTTGAGTGGTTTACAGTTCTGGAAATTTATTGGTTATAATTTTCTTTTTACTCTTTTCTGGGCCTCCTTTAATTTAAGCCTGGGTATTTTTTTCGGCCATAGCTGGGGCTATTTATTATCCCTCACCCGCTCCTGGCTGCCGTTGGCCGCCGGCGGCATGCTTGTTTTAATCTTTATTTTTCTTTACCTTAGACGAACCCGCCGGTTAACGTAGGAAAAGCGGTTGATAATATTGCGCTGAATATCGCTGTTTCGGGAGGATTTATCAGGTTAACGGCGAATTAATCAGAAAAGGTCAGGAAAGGTTTAAAAAGAGGGGAGGTGAGCAGCAAAAAGGGAAAAATATCACTAAAAGCAGACTTTATAAAAAATTAACTAAGGAGTGAAGTTTTTTAATGCGGAACGTTTATTACGAGCCACTTACCCCCTTGAGCTTTCTCAACCGCAGCGCCTTTGTATTTCGCGAAAAAACAGCAGTCGTGCACGGGGAGAAACGTTATTCCTACACCCAGTTTTTCGAGCGGGTCAACCGCCTGGCCAGCGCTTTAAAAAAGGCCGGGATCGCAAAAGGAGACAAAGTGGCCTTCATCAGCCCCAACTTTCCTCCTTTGCTGGAAGCCCACTACGGGGTCCCGCTGGCCGGCGCCGCCCTGGTGGCAATCAATATCCGCTTATCTTCCAGAGAAATTGCCTATATTTTAAACCATTCGGAAGCAAAGGCTTTATTTGTTGATAACGAATTTGCCCACTTAATCACGCCCATTAGAGACGAAATTCCCGGAGTGAAAACTTTTGTCAATATCTGTGACGTGAGCGCCGACCGTCCTTTGGATGGCCTGGAATATGAGGAGTTTTTGGCTGCCGGCGCGCCTGAGCCGCTCCCCAGCCCGGTGGAGGACGAAATGGAAATTATCACCATTAATTACACCAGCGGGACGACGGGTTTGCCCAAAGGGGTGATGTATCACCACCGGGGCGCCTATCTCAACGCCCTGGGCGAGGCATTGGAACATAAAATGGATTCTTCTTCGGTGTATCTATGGACTCTGCCCATGTTCCACTGCAACGGCTGGTGTTTTACCTGGGGGGTTACCGCGGTGGGCGGCACGCACGTCTGCCTGCGCAAGGTGGTGCCGGAAGAAATTTACCGTTTGATTGAGCAAGAGGGCGTAAGCCATCTTTGCGCCGCGCCGACGGTGCTGATCGCCATGTCCTCCTACCCCCGGGCAAAAGAGTGTAAAATGAAAAGGAAGTTAAATGTGATTACCGCCGGGGCGCCACCGTCCCCGACCGTGATCAAAAATATGGAAAGCATCGGCGCGCAGGTAACGCACGTTTACGGCCTGACCGAGGTTTACGGCCCGCACAGTATTTGCGAGTGGCACCCTCGCTGGGATGGCCTTTCCGGGGATGAAAAGGCAACCATCAAGGCGCGCCAGGGTGTGCCCTACGTCCACGCCGAGTTTATGGATGTTGTGGAACCCGCTTCCATGAAGCCGGTCCCGCACGACGGACAGACCATGGGGGAGATCATAATGCGCGGCAACAACGTGATGCTGGGATATTACAAGCAACCCAAGGAAACGGACGAAGCCTTCCGCGGCGGCTGGTTCCACAGCGGGGACCTGGCTGTGGTGCACCCCGACGGCTACGTAGAGATTAAAGACCGGATGAAGGACATCATCATCAGCGGCGGTGAAAATATATCTACGGTAGAGGTAGAGAATTGCATCTATCAGCATCCAGATGTACTGGAGGTGGCGGTAATCGCTGTTCCCGATCCGAAGTGGGGAGAGGTGCCCAAAGCTTTTGTGGTGCCCAAGCCGGGAACCAATCCTACCGCGGAGGACATCATTAATTTCTGCCGGGAGCGCATCGCCCGCTTTAAGGTGCCTAAAGCCGTTGAGTTTGGCGAGTTGCCCAAAACATCCACGGGAAAAATTATGAAATATAAGCTGCGGGAAAAAGAATGGGCCGGGTACGAGAAGCGGGTGCATTAGCTTAAAGCAGGCGCAGTGCCCAGGCGCAAAGGCGCAAAGAAGAGAAGAAGGCCCTTTCGTTGCCGGGCGCTTCCCTCGAAACGGGCAGCTGACTGTTATCGGGTTATATTTTGGTGGAAGGGAACCAGTTTCACCTGCCCCCGGACGGCGAGGAGATCGTCCTTGATTGCCACGGCCCCGGTAATTCCTGGAATGCTTAAGGCAAAGTCAACGGCGGCCTGGACGTCTGTTTTGCTTTGCACCAGGTTGGCGGCGGCGGTGGCCACGGCATCCGCCAGGGCGGCGGAAGGAGAAAGAATAATTGCGGCATCGGCCTTGCCGAAACTTAAGGAGTGGCCCACTGTTCCCGAAGAAGTGCAGATCCCTAAAGGGCCGAAGCCCGGCTTTATTTCTATGGCCAGCCGGTAACTTAAAGGGGATTTTCCGGCGAAAATACCAATGCGCCTTACGCGGCTGGTGCGCAAGAAGATGTCCCCGCCGTTTTCGACAATGACGTCTTTGCTATATCTGGCCAGGGCGCGCCCCACACACTCGGCAATCGCCCCTGCCACCGCGGCCATCGGTCCGACTCCGGCCGCCCAGGCCGCCCGGGCCATTCCGAAAACGATCGGCGGTGCGGTGGGGGGTACTTCGTAAGGCGTCAGCGCGTGAACAAATGCCGTATCCCGCTGGATGTACTCATCCAGCGGTTGCCGGCATTTTTTTACCGTTTTTTCCGCAATGGCCGCCAGATTTTCCGAAAACCGTTCTTTGCGAACGGCAATGTCCAGGTCGGTTTCTTTTACGACTACCCGGAAATGGATTAAGTCATCCTGGCGGTGTCGCTGGCGGTAAGTGCGCTCGCTGTAAAGCAAAGTCAAAACTGGACCTCCATTGCCCGCATGGGGCAGGCCTTCGTGCAGAGCTGGCAGACTATGCAGTTGTCTTCTTTAAAGTGGACCTCCATCCCCGGCCTTTCCATGTAAAGGGCGCCGGTAGGACAGATGGCTGTGCAGGCACCGCACATGGTGCAGCGTTCCTCGTTGCGGGTAATTCCTTCGATTAAGGGCTGCACGGTGACCCCTTGCCGCCGCAGGTAGTCAAGGCCTTCGTTATACCGCTCGCCCGTTATTTCCAGCACCATAGTGCCTTCTTTTTGGGGGTTGACGTTGGCCTTAAGGATGTTGATGATCAGGTCGTAATCCTTGACCAGGCGGTAAATGATCGGTTGATCCGATTTATCGGCGCTAAAGCGCAGGAAAATCCTTTTCGGCGCCATTTTGTCCGACCTCCTTGCAATAATGTTAAAGCACCTTCGCCTTTATTCCGTCCGTCGGCGACGGGAGCAATTGGACCGGTTCGGTTAGCAGGAATTTTCCCTCCTGAATCCAGTTTTTAAGGATTTGCGCGATTTCCCTGGCCAGCGGGTAGCTGGACAGAGGGGCGGTGGGCACCTCTTTGCCCAGAACGGTAATTTTGCCCGCCTTAAGTTCAGCGTAGCTCACGTAGCCGAGATTACCCGGAATTCTATTGGGGTAGGCCTCTCCATAATCGACAATTGGGGCGTATAAATCGCTATCCTTTACCGCAGCGTAGCCGGCGATTTCTTCGTTTAAGATGGGGATGGGGACCCCGATACCCACACTTAAGGTTGCTCCGTACCCCAGGTAGCTGGTCCCTCTTAACCACCTGGCGCTCATTTGCTTGAGATCGCCGATTACCGCCAGGGTTCCGCCCGCCGGGCCCAGCTCACGCCCCGTTTCGTCTTTCTGGATGGCGGGGAAGTGCTGGGTGCCGTTCCAGGCCACGTAACCGATGCCACCGCCTAAAAAGATCCTGGTGCCGATCCCGATTGTTTGGAAGTGCGGGTCCTTAAGGAGAGGACTTAGCTGGCCTGAAGTTGAGTAGTGAGCGTTGCCCAGGTTTGGTTTAAGTACCCCCATGTAGGTATAGATTGTCCGGGAGCTCAAGTTAACCGCGCAGTTGTAGTTCTGGTAAGCATTGCGCGGGTTAAACAGGATCGCTTCGTTGATATCGTCTAAAGTAATGACGGTTTCCAGTTCCCGCCGCGGGTAGCAATCCGTCCCGTAAGCTGTGGCCTTCAACCGAATTGGCTTCCGCTCAACCAGTTCTTGAATGACGTGTCCGCCGCCGTAACGAAATTCGCCGGGATGGTTGCGGTTAAGCGGATCGTTTTCGGGAACTTCGGTCGCGCCCAGGTAAGCGTCCACGGCGGCAACACCCGTATAGGCAGGTACGTCGTTTAGCCAGACCCGGTGCATTTTAATCCGTGGGGCGGAGTGGCCGAAATTCAGGAAAACGCCGGAAGAGCACATAGGGGCGAACGTGCCGGTGGTAACCACATCTACTTCCCGGGCCGCCCTGGCCAGCCCCTTTTCTTCAGCCAGGGCGATCAGTTCTTCGGCAGTGACCACCACAGCTTTACCGGTTTTGATTTTGGCGTTGATTTCGGCGTAAGTCTTTAGAAGGCTCATCGGCAATCCCCTCCAGCTGTTTTTTTGTGCTCTGTTCCAGACGTTAAAGGGCCCCTTCTAACATAGAAGAGGCCCGCTTGGTCTTGGCATCCTCTTATCTGTCAGAAGATTACACTCTTCTGCAGGAATTGGCACCATTCCTTATTTTTGATAAGGCGGTTGCCGGGTTTCATTGGGCCAGTCCCTCCACCGCTCTGGATAAGAGCACGGTTATTTGGTTGTCTAACTTAATTTAACACCCGCCGTTTCGCTTGTCAAGTATTTTTTCTATGGTAATCTGTTGGAGAAGGCGGGGTGACACCTGGAGCCGGCCGTTGTCATCGGGTTATATCTAGACTATTTTCCGTCGTCAAGGCGAAGCTGGTGGCGAGGGGGAAAGAGCGGGAAGAATAACTGCAGTTGGGTAAGGCTTTTTGTTTAATGTAATGTTTTTTTGTATTCTTTCATAAGGTCTTCTTTTGTTTTTTTAAGCTCTTCAAGCGTTTCTTCATCAATTAAATCTTTGATTGATAACATCTGGGAGGTTAATTTTTCCGTTAAAAATACCGGCGCATCGGTGCGTAAAGCCAGCGCGACGGCGTCGCTGGGCCGGGAGTCGATGACCATTTCCTGATCTTTCAGGTGTAAGTGAATTTCGGCATAGAAAGTGTTTTCTTTTAAATCAGTGATTACTACGCGCGCAATTCTGGCCCCTAACTGTTCGCAAATATTGCGGAGCAGATCATGGGTTAACGGCCTGGGCATGACCACATTTTCCAAGGCGATGGCAATGGAGTGAGCTTCCAGCAGGCCGACCCAGATCGGCAACACTCTTTCTTCTTCCTGGTCGGTAAGCAGGATGATTGGATTGCCCGATACGTCATAAGCAACCCCTTTTACGTTGACGAGGATCACTGCTTGTTCACCTTCCTTTATGAGCCGCTGTCCTTTTTAAACGGGGTTAAAATGGTCTTTTACCGAGGGGTCTTATCGTTATTTTATCATTAAGAAATTTCTTGTCAAACCTTTTTTCGGGCAGGAATATATTGCTTAAACAGCGAAAATTTTTTAGGCTTCTCTTGCTGGTGGACAATAAGATTGCGGATTAGAGCAGGGGGTTTGCATGGGATGGATCAACCGGTAAAAATATCCGGCCGGCGTTACCTGGGTTGTTACTGGCCCGTTGCCTTCGGGGAAGGTTTTTTGGCCGGCATCGCGGGGGATCTTATCCAGGAATATTGGGCCTATCCGCTGGTTGGATTGGTAATTGCTCTTTATACCGCTTACCGGGTGGGTTACCTTCACCGCTGGGCCTTTTTATTTGGCGTTTTCGCCGGTTTTTCGGTTCCTGCGCTGGGGGATGGCCACGGTGTTCTGGCGTCTTTGAAACCGGCCGCCGGCAATGTTCTTGTGTCTTTAACAGTCGCCGGCGCCTATTATTTGTTTTCGGGCGCGCACTTTTTTGCCACTTACCACCGGTCCGCCCGGGCCTGGGGGATCACGATCGCCTGGGCAATTTTGACTGCTCTTTTCGTGTCTTGGGCTTTGCCTTTTCTTTTGGCCGCCCTGCTCACGCCCGTAATCTGGTTATGCTTTTTGCCTTTATGGAGCGCCCATTGGCGAATTTTCCATTCCCTGCTGTTTGCTGTGGTTTACCTGGCGGTGTTGCACTTTAGCAGCCCGGAAGATTTTTCATCGTGGCCGTTTTGGGCAGCTGCGGTCGGCATGTCTTTGATTCCCGAACTGCTGGCCCGGCTTTACCCCGAGCGGAAGCATAAACTTGACTCCCTGCCGGTGATTACGCCTACTTTGAATGGGTGGCAAAAATTGTGGGGCGTTAAGGAAATACTCTTTCTGCTCATAGATTTTTATGCGCTGGCCATGGAAAAATATAAGTGGTTCAGCAAAATGGCTTTGCCGGGTAAATACCTGGTCCCGGCCGGCTTGATGCTGGAAATAGGCCGCCTGCTGTTTAACCCGGCCGGGCTGCCGGGCGTATTATCGCCTTGTCTGGTTATGATTGGTTTGCTGTTCTTATTAGGTGTGGCCGATTACGTAATGGCCGGGGTGGGTCTGGGGTTAACCGCGCTGGTTTTCGGCGCAGGGCGGGGTTTTCTGGCCGGAGGCTGGCAGCCGGCAGTAACCGGCTGGGCCCTGATCCTGTTTTTGCTGGGGGCGGTAATCTTCTTTGGCCGGCCCGCAGAGACGAAAAAGGACGCCGAGAAGTGGAAAGAACTTAATAAAATATAGCCGGTCGGGCATAAAGGTAACAGGTTTCCAGGTCCAGGGGACATTTGGCGACTTTGGGAAACACAACGTCCTGAGTTCTTTTGAAGAGTTGCTCATGGGAACGTACGTTTCCACCATAAGGAATGAAAAACCACCGGCTTGCCGTCCGTTTTGCCAGGAGCGACATATGCGAAGGGCCGGTAACGAGACACGGCGCAGGTGAGGTAAGCGAACCGGCAGTGCAAAACGCGCCGATAACACTATGCAAAAGTGCTAACAGTAATCGTGTTGGACCCCGGTAAAGTTAAAAAACTAACCTCTCGCGCGCATTTTGCAGCGCTGCCTGGTTCGCTCCGAACCAAGCCCCGGCACTCAGCTTCCTGCTGACGCTTCAATCATGCATCAAATCTTCCGGAAAGGCTGAGTGCCGGGTCGGCCCGAAGCATCGGAGCGACGGCAAACGGACGGCAAGCCGGGATCTATTTTCGAGGGAGAGAGCTGTTTGGGCAAGTACTTTCAGAGTTGGGCGCTCACCAGGGTAAAACAGGCAATGGTCGATTACAACATGGTCCAAAGCGGCGACCGGATTGCGGTGGCCCTTTCCGGCGGGAAGGACAGCACGACCCTTTTGTATGCCTTGACCCACGTCTTGCGGGTCTCCCCCGTAAAGTTTAATCTGCACGGGATTTACATTGATCTGGGCTGGCAGGTCGAGGTTAACACGTTGCGGGAGTTTTGCGAAAGGCTGCAGGTGCCTTTTTACTACAAGCCCTCCGATATCGGGGAGATAGTCTTCGCCGTCCGGCAGGAAAAAAACCCCTGCGCGCTGTGTTCAAATTTGCGGCGGGGGGTGTTGAACAATACCGCCCTCGAGCTGGGTTGCAATAAGGTGGCCCTGGGGCATCATCTGGACGACGCCATCGAAACATTTTTCATGAGCTTATTTTACAATGGCCAGTTCCGCACCTTTGCGCCCAATACTTATCTGGACCGCACCGGCCTGACCATGATCCGGCCGCTTGTCTACCTTTTTCAGGAACATATCCGGCGCTTGACCAGGGAACTCAATTTGCCCGTGATTGCCAACCCCTGCCCGGTAAACGGGTTGACCAGGCGGGAAGAAGTCAAGCGGGTGGTCGGTCATCTGGGAGAGCTTTACCCGGATTTTCGCGAAAGATTTTTAAACGCCTTGAAAACAGCTGATTTGCGGAACCTCTGGTTTAAAGAGGGGGAGGAAAGGCAAGCGCCTGAAGCCCAGGGTTAATTTCTTTGGCCAGAAAATAAAGGAATTGGTTTTGCGCCAATTCCTTTATTTTGACTTCTTTTTTCCGGTTGCTTCGTTTGCTTATCTTTTACCTGTTTTCCGTTCCGCCGCCCACACCGGCCCTGCGCACATCGGTGCTGAGCAGGTAAGAGCTGACGGCTACCAGGACGCCGAGGACGATATCATTCCACATGGCGAAGGTAACATTTTGGTACCTCAAAACAAAGGGTGCAATGATTAACCAGATGCCTAGAATAATACCGATCCAACCATACCGAGACACTCTTTCCATCCTCCTGTGCTTAGTTTTTAACTCTATTTTAACTAAATTTTATGCATTTTATTCATTGGGGATGAAACCCAAAAAGTTTCGGGGAAGGGGGTTTAACTTGACAAGCGCAAGCGGCTTCTATATAATGGGTGTCGTTAAATAGGTGTTCGACGATTGTGGGGTGTCTCTTGTGTTCCAGGTGGACGTCAGTTTTTTGAAAGAAAACCCGGGTGAGGTTATGAACCTGCAACTTGCCGGCTCTCTTCCCCCAATCGGGGAAGGCGCTGAAAAAATAGAATTCACCGGCCCGGTAAAGGTGGCTTTGGAATTAAACAGTACCGAGGCCACCATTTTAGCCAGGGGAACGGTGGAAGCAACCGTGCGGCTTAACTGCGCACGCTGCCTGGAGCCTTTTCATTTTCAGTTGGCCGCTCCTTTCGAGGAAGTTTATTATTTCGCCGGAAACGGGCAAGAAGACTGGATTTTTTTTACCGGCCCGGTCATCAATTGCGAGCCCGAGATAATCAAAACACTTATCCTGGAAGTTCCTATGAAAGCTGTTTGTCGCGAAGACTGCCGCGGATTTTGTCCGTACTGCGGGAAGAATTTGAACGTGGCGGATTGCCAGTGCCGGCAAAAAAATGTGGACCCGCGGCTGGCTGTACTGGGGGATCTTTTAAAATAAACCCGCAGTCTTTTATTTAATGACCCAGGTTGAAATTAACCTTAATAAAGGGGGTGGAATAAGTGGGCGTCCCAAAAAGGAGGGTTTCCAAACAACGCAAGCGTCAGCGCCGGGCCAATTTAAAAGTCGCTGCCCCTACTCTGGTCCGCTGCCCACACTGCCGGCAATTATTCATGCCTCACCGGGTATGCCCCGCGTGTGGTTATTATAAGGAGAGAGAGGTAGAAAAAGCCACCAAAGCATAAGCGGTGTTTTAGCAGGCAGATCGGAAAAACTTGCCAAAGGTTTATAGGGCGTTGCCGCCCCGCTTTTGGCCGGTTGCTTTCTTTATCTCCCCCCGAGTTCCGGCGGGCTTTTTTGTTTTTGGAAAAGTGGCGCATTTACAAGGGAAAAATTTTTTTGCAACCGGTTGCATTTTTCTGGAATACCATTTATACTTAGTTTTAGTACCTGGTACTAAAGAAAATATTCCCACAGGTGAAGGTTATGTCCAGGTGGAGTGCGGGAAAAGTGGAACGCCAAAAATTATTGTCCAGGTACCTGGCGGGCAACCCGTTTTTGACGGACGAAGACCTGGCCCAGATTCTCGGAGTAAGCATTCAGACCGTTCGTCTCGATCGCTGGGAGTTGCGCATACCGGAGTTGCGGGAAAGAATCAAGGACGTGGCCAGAGGCGTTTACGGCCAGGTAAGAACTCTGCAAAGGGATGACTGGGTGGGGGAACTGGTAGATCTGGAGCTCGGGCGGCAGGGGATTTCGGTGCTGACAGTTTCCGGGGAAATGACCTCCAAAAACAGCACGGTCGCCCGCGGCCACTATATTTTTGCCCAGGCCAATTGCCTGGCCGTAGCCCTGATTGATACCCAGGTTGCCCTTACCGGAACGGCCAAAATAAGTTTTAAACGCCCTGTCTACCAGGGGGAAAGAATTGTGGCCAGGGCTTACGTCAGCAGAAAAAAGGGCAATAAATATATTGTGCGCGTGACTTCGAAAGTGCGCGACGAGACGATCTTCCAGGGAAAGTTTTTGGTATTTGCCATTGCATGAGGGGGAACCAGTTGCTTTGAAAATCGCTGTCGATGCCATGGGTGGTGATAACGCGCCCAAAGAGATCGTGAAGGGCGCTCTGGAAGCTGTCCAGCAGTTTAACCAGGAGGTAATTCTGGTTGGAGATGAGGATCTTCTCCGGCAGGAGATAGGCGGCTCCAAAAGTAAATTGGTGAGCGTTGTCCACGCCCCCGAGGTAATTTCCATGCGGGAGTCCCCCGTCGTAGCCGTCCGGCGGAAAAAAAATTCCTCCATCGTCAGAGCAGTCCAGCTGGTTAAGGAAGGGGCGGCGGACGCCGTCGTTTCCGCCGGCAACACCGGCGCGGTGATGGCGGCCGGGGTCTTGATGCTCGGCGCCATCCCGGGAATTGACCGTCCGGCAATCGCGACCGTGATTCCTAATAAAAAGGGGGAAACTTTGCTGTTGGACGCCGGCGCCAACGTGGATTGCAAGCCCTTTCATCTCCTGCAATTCGGCATCATGGGCTATCTTTACATGAAAGAAATCCTTGGTGCAGGCCGGCCAAAAGTGGGTTTGCTCAGCATCGGTGAAGAGGAAACCAAGGGTAACGAACTTACCCTGGCAACTTACCAGCTTTTGCAGCGGGCCGGTATTAATTTTATCGGAAACGTGGAGGGCCGCGACATCTATGAGGGTACAGCCGACGTGGTTGTCTGCGACGGTTTTACCGGGAATATAGTTTTAAAAGCCGGCGAAGGAATGGTTACAGCGCTGCTGGACATGGCCAGGGACGAAATCCGCCGGAGCTTCTGCGCCAAAGTCGGGATGGCCATGCTCATGCCCGCCCTGCGCAGTTTCTGGCGGAAGCTGGACTATGCTGAATACGGCGGGGCGCCGCTTTTGGGGCTGAATGGAATAGTGATTATCTGTCACGGAAGATCCCAGGCGCGGGCCATTCGCAACGCTATTCGGGTAGGGCGGGAAGCTGTGCAAAATAACCTTGTCCTGGCCATTAAGAAATGCATCCAGCAAAATCTAACTCAGAAGGTGGGTCAAATTTGAGCCGCGAGGTTAAACAGGGCGGCATCCGGGGGATTGGTGTATACTTGCCCGAGCGAGTCCTGACAAACCAGGACCTCGAAAAAATGGTGGAAACAAGTGATGAATGGATTGTCAACCGGACGGGGATCCGGGAACGGCGCATTGTTGCCGATGAGATGGCCACTTCCGACCTGGCCTGTTTCGCTGCCGATGCGGCGTTGACCGACGCCGGGGTAGGCAGTGAGGAACTGGATTTAATTATTGTGGCCACCAACACACCGGATATGTTTTTCCCGGCCACCGCCTGCCTGGTTCAGGACAGGTTGGGGGCGCGCAAAGCGGGGGCTTTTGATCTGCAGGCCGGATGCACGTCTTTTTTATATGCGCTGACGATCGCCAACAACTTTATCGCGACGGGATTTTACAAATACGTCCTGGTTATTGGCGCCGAGTGTATGTCCAGGATAATTAACTGGCGGGATCGAAACACCTGCGTTTTGTTTGGCGACGGCGCCGGTGCCGTGGTGGTCGGGGAGGTTCCCGCCGGTTACGGGATCCTGTCCTACCACCTGCGTTCAGAAGGTTCCGGAGGCCCTTTAATCACGATGCCTGCAGGCATGTCGCGCCTGCCCTCTTCTCCCGAAACGGTGGCGAAGGGCCTGCACTACGTCCACATGAACGGGCGGGAGGTATTTAAATTTGCCGTCAAGGTTCTGGAAGAAGGTTGTTTAAAGGTGCTTGCGGAGGCTAACCTCGCCCGGGAGGATCTGGATTACCTGATCCCCCACCAGGCCAACGCCAGGATTATCGAAGCGGCGGCCAAGCGCTTGCATTTGCCGATGGAAAAGGTAGTCATGAATATCGACCGTTACGGGAATACCTCCGCGGCAACGATTCCTTTGGCTTTATACGAGGCTTTGGCCGGAGGAAACATTCAAGATGGAGATAACCTGGTCATGGCCGGGTTTGGCGCCGGCCTCACCTGGGGGGCGGTAGCCGTGCGGTGGTATGATTACCGAAAAGAGAAGGGAGTTGGATGATTATCATAAAGACTGAGTTATGTAGTCTTTTGGGTATTGAATACCCTGTTCTGCAGGGGGGTATGGCCTGGGTATCGGAAGCCAACCTGGCGGCCGCCGTCAGTGAAGCGGGTGGTCTGGGAATTATTGGCACCGGCACCGCGACGGCTGACTGGGTTTTGGAACAGGTTAAACTGGTCAGGCAACTCACCAGTAAGCCCTTCGGATTAAATGTAATGCTCCTATCGCCGCATGTTGAAGAAGTTATGCGGGTCATTATTAGCGAGAAGGTTCCGGTGCTCACCACCGGTGCGGGGAATCCCGGCAAGTACGTACCCGCCTTAAAAGAAGCCGGTACAAAGGTAATTCCGGTGGTTTCTTCCGTTGCGCTGGCCAGAAGGCTGGCGCGGACGGGGGTGGACGCGCTGATCGCCGAAGGTCTGGAGAGCGGCGGGCACGTCGGTGACCTGACCACCATGGTTCTGGTTCCGCAGGTGGTTGAAGCAGTGAGTATCCCGGTTATTGCCGCCGGCGGGATTTGTGACGGCCGGGGGCTGGCGGCGGCCTTGTGCCTTGGCGCCAGCGGGGTGCAGATGGGCACCCGCTTTATGTGTGCAAGTGAGTGTACTATTCACCCCCGGATCAAAGAAATGATCATCAAAGCCAAAGACCGGGACACTGTGATTACCGGCCGTCCGACGGGCCACCCGGTGCGGGTGCTGCGCAACAAACTGGCCAGGCAGTTCGAGGAACTGGAAGCGCGCTGCGCCCCGCCGGAGGAATTGGAGAAACTGGGCGTCGGACGCCTGCGGGCGGCCATGCAGGACGGCGACACAGAGTACGGTTCCGTGATGGCCGGGCAGGTATCCGCCATGGTGAGCAAGGTCCAGCCGGCCAGGGAAATCATCATGGAAGTGGTGCAGGGCGCCGCGGAAATTTTAAGCGCCGCCGGCCGCCGGGTGGTTGCCCGATGAAAATAGCCTTTATTTTTCCCGGGCAGGGCTCGCAATATGCCGGCATGGGGCAGAAAATGTCCGCGCAATACCCCGCGGCCCGGGAAATATTCCGGCAGGCGGACGAAGTTCTGGGCTTCCCCCTTTCCCATTTGTGTTTTGAGGGGCCGGCGGAAGAATTACAAAAAACGATTAACGCGCAACCGGCCATTCTTACTGTAAGCGTGGCCTGCCTGCGGGTGTTGCAGGAAAAGGGGGTGCGTCCCGCCGCCGTTGCCGGGCACAGTCTGGGGGAATACAGCGCTTTGGTGGCCGCCGGCGCGCTTGCTTTTCGGGATGCGCTTCTGCTGGTGCGCAAGCGGGGACAGTACATGCAAGAAGCGGTTCCCGTGGGAGAAGGCGGAATGGTGGCCGTCTTGGGTCTCGATGGGGAGGCAGTATCCGGGATCTGCCAGGAAGTGGCCGAAAAAGGTTATTTATGCGAAGTGGCCAACTTTAACTGCCCGGGCCAGGTAGTCATTGCCGGCGAAATGAAAGCGCTGGCCGAGGCAAGCAAGCTCGCCAAAGCGGCGGGCGCAAAAAGATGCGTGCCGCTTGCCGTAAGCGCACCTTTTCATTCCCGCTTGATGCGCCCGGCCGCCGAAAAGCTGGCCGCCGACCTGGCCGGTACGGTTCTCATCGATCCGAAAGTACCGGTGGTGGCCAACGTGACTGCCGACTATGTTAGAAATGGCGAAGAAATCCGGAAATTGCTGGTCGAGCAGATCTTCAGCCCGGTCCGGTGGGAGCAAAGCATGTATCGCCTGCTCAAAGACAGCGTGAACATTTTTCTGGAAGTGGGGCCCGGCAACGTGCTGACCGGCCTGCTCAGGAAAATAAACCGGCAGGTGACGGCAGGAAATGTAGAAGACCCGGAGTCTTTAGAAAAAGCCCTTGCGCATTGTGGGGAGGTTAGTTAAAATGGTACTTAACGGCAAAAGAGCCCTGGTTACCGGGGCATCCCGGGGCATCGGCCGGGCCGTTGCCCTGGCCCTGGCCGGTGCCGGCGCGCATGTGGTGGTAAATTATACAAAAGAATCCCGGGCAGCCGAAGAAGTGGCCGAAGGGATTAAAAGCATGGGCCGGCAGGCTTTTTCCTACCGGGCTAACGTTGCCGATCCCGCCGAGGCAACGGCCATGGTTCAGTTTGCCCAAAAACAATTGGGCGGGGTCGATATCCTGGTCAACAACGCCGGGATCACGCGCGACAACCTGGTGATGCTGTTGCGTGACGAGGACTGGGATAATGTTCTGGCCGTCAATTTAAAAGGGGCTTTTAACTGTGTCAGGGCGGCGGTCCGGGTTATGCTGAAAGCCAGGTGGGGGCGGATCATCAACATCAGTTCAGTGGCGGGGATCATGGGCAACGCCGGTCAGACCAATTACGCCGCCAGCAAGGGTGGACTAATTGCTTTTACTAAGTCGGTGGCGCGGGAACTGGGTTCCCGGAACATCACCGTCAATGCAGTGGCTCCGGGCTTTATTGCCACCGAGATGACTGCAGGTTTACCGGAAGCGCAGAAAGAAAAGATGTTGGCGCAGATTGCCCTGGGGCGCTTCGGGCAACCGGAGGAGGTGGCCCGGGTGGTGGTTTTTCTGGCCAGCGAGGCCGCCAGTTACATTACCGGCCAGGTAATTGTCGTGGACGGTGGCATGACCATGTAGGTGTTTAATCCGGAAGGAGGTGAAGGGTTTGTCCGTTTTTGAGAAAGTAAAGGCGATTATCGTGGAGCAATTGGGAGTTGACGAGGACGAGGTAACCATGGACGCTTCCTTTATCGAAGACCTCGGAGCCGACTCCTTGGATATTGTGGAGCTGGTTATGGCCCTGGAAGAAGAGTTTGACATGGTCATACCTGACGAGGATGCTGAAAAAATCCGGACAGTGGGTCAGGCAGTAAAATACATTCAGGATCACCTGTAAAAGCAACGCGAAAGTCCCGCCCCCCTGGCGGGACTTTTTAAAAGAACGGGGAGGTTTTTGAGGGTTGCCGAAACGTGTGGTGGTTACCGGTCTGGGAGTTGTTTCCCCCCTCGGGATAGGTATGCGGACCTTCTGGTCAAACCTTACGGCGGGGGTTTCCGGTGTTGCCCGCATCACCCGTTTTAATCCGGAGGGTTATACGACCCAGATTGCGGCCGAAGTGAAAGATTTCGAACCAACGCGTTTTTTTGAGAAGAAAGAAGCAAGACGCCTGGACAGATTTACCCAGTTTGCCCTGGTGGCTGTAAAAGAAGCCCTGGCTGACGCCGGCTTGGAATTTGAAAACATTAACCGGGACCGCATCGGCGTGATCCTGGGCACCGGGATAGGCGGCATCGAAACGCTTGAAGAGCAGCACAAAATTTTATTAAGCCGCGGTCCCGAAAGGATCAGCCCATTTTTCATTCCTATGATGATTGCCAATATGGCTGCCGGTCAAATCGCGATTAACTACGGCTTGAGGGGGCATAATGTTACTACGATCAGTGCCTGCGCCTCCAGCAGCAACGCCATCGGAGACGCCTTCCGCCTTTTAAAACAGGGGTTGGCGGACGTTATTATTACGGGCGGTGCGGAAGCGCCGATCACGCCCCTGGCGATTGCCGGTTTTTGCTCCATGCGGGCAATGTCCACGAATAACGGGGAGCCCGCAAAGGCCAGCCGGCCTTTCGACGCCAGGCGCGACGGATTTGTAATCGGCGAAGGGGCGGGTATTTTGATTTTGGAGACTTTGGAGCACGCTTTAAAAAGAGGGGCGCGTATTTATGCGGAGGTTGCCGGTTACGGCTGCTCCTGCGACGCATATCACGTATCCGCCCCCGACCCGGAGGGAAAGGGCGCCGCTTTGGCCATGGAACTGGCTTTGCAGGAAGCAAACATTGACAGCGGGGAAGTTGATTACATTAATGCCCACGGAACAGCCACCCCGCTGGGCGACAAATTGGAAACGCTGGCGATTAAACAGGTTTTTAGCAATTCTATTGGCCGGCTGGCGGTGAGTTCCACCAAATCCATGACCGGGCATTTATTGGGGGCCGCCGGCGGCCTGGAGGCGGTCGCCTGCATCCTGGCCATTGAAAATGGCATCGTACCTCCTACTATTAACTATGAACACCCGGACCCGGAGTGCGACCTGGATTACGTTCCCAACCAGGCCCGTTCCCTGCCTGTTGAAGTGGCTTTAAGCAACTCTTTGGGTTTCGGCGGACATAATGTTTCTTTGTTATTTAAAAAGTACCGTACCGGTGCAGGCAGCTAAATTTAGCAGGGCAAAAAAGGAAAAATATCACTAGAAAATACCGCCGGTGGGAAATATGAATCCTGAACAAAATATTCTTCTCCTGAAAGAAAAATTGGCCTTTTGCTGGCATGACGAGGGCCTTTTGCGGTTGGCGCTGACCCACGGGTCCTTTACGTACGAGAACAGGTTACCGGAAATCGAAGACAACCAGCGCCTGGAATTTTTAGGCGACGCCGTTTTGGAATTAATTGTGAGCACTTATCTATACGGTACATTTCCAAAACATTCGGAAGGGGATTTAACCCGGTTGCGGGCTGCACTTGTTTGCGAGCCGTCCCTGGTAAAGGTAGCCAGAGCACTGAATCTGGGGAATTGCCTGCTGATGGGAAGAGGCGAGGAGCGTTCGGGCGGCCGGGAACGCCCTTCGATCCTGGCTGATGCAGTGGAAGCGTTGCTAGGTGCCATTTACCTGGATCAAGGCCTGGAGCGCGCTGCAAAATTCATCCTTCCCTACCTTGAGCTGGTACTCAATGATGTACTGGCCGGCCGGCTTACCCGGGATTACAAGACGGAGTTGCAGGAAATTCTCCAGCAAAAGGCTCCCGATCCGATCAATTATGTTATTGTCAGTGAAAAAGGACCGGACCACGATAAAACGTTTACCGCGGCGGCGGTTTACCTGGGCAGAGAAATCGGCCGAGGTGTAGGCCGCTCCAAAAAAGAGGCCGAACAGGAAGCCGCCCGTCTGGCTCTGCAAAATTTAGGTTTGCACAGATAACCCGGGAGGAAGTTTATGTCGTTCTTTCAGCGCTTAAAGCAGAGCTTAACCAAGACGAAGGGGAATCTGGTCGGTAAAATTGAGGGCCTGTTAGCGCGGCGGAAAACAATTGACGAAGCCCTTTACGAAGAACTGGAAGAGATTCTTATCCAGGCCGATGTGGGCGTAGACACCGCGCTCAAGCTAATTGCGGAGTTGCGTACCCGGGCAAGAGATCGCCGGCTGAAAGAGCCTGAGCAATTGAAAGGTATTTTGCAGGAGATTATCCAGGAAATCCTGGAAGCAGGGGCAACTCCTTTGCATACAGGGGGCCCGCCGGCGGTGATCGTTGTCGTCGGGGTAAACGGCACCGGGAAAACGACCACCATTGGCAAGCTGGCCTTCCGTCTTCGCCAGGACGGGCAAAAAGTTGTGCTCGCCGCGGCCGATACCTTTCGGGCGGCGGCCATTGACCAGCTGGAAATTTGGGGCAACCGCGCAGGAGCAGACGTAATTAAACACCGGGAAGGAGCCGATCCCGCGGCGGTGGCTTATGATGCCTTGCAGGCCGCCCGCGCCCGCAAGGCGGACGTGTTGATTGTGGACACGGCGGGTCGCCTGCACACAAAGGGCAACCTGCTGGCGGAATTAAAAAAAATTGGGCGCGTCCTCGGGCGGGAACTGCCGGGTGCGCCTCACGAAACGCTTTTGGTGCTGGATGCCACCACCGGCCAAAACGCTCTCGCGCAGGCGAAAATATTTAAAGAAGCCGTCGGCGTAACGGGTATTATTTTGACCAAGCTGGACGGTACGGCAAAAGGGGGAGTGATCATCGGGATCAAAGACGTACTGGCTTTACCGGTGAAATTTATCGGCATCGGCGAACGCGTGGAAGATTTGCAACCCTTCAGTGCCCGGGAGTTTGTCCAGGCCCTGTTCATTTAGTAAAGATTCAGGGGAGCACCCAGATGTGCAGATTTTCAAACCGTTCCGCAACCGAACAGTTGTTGATCAGCGTTCCCCGGAAAAGAAAACCGGAATTATGCAGGGCGAGGTTCAGCTCGTAGGCAGAAGCTTTGACCAGGCTGTAAAGGCAGTGGATTCCCAATGAACGGCATTTTTCGCCCAGCGCCTGGAAAAGAACGTTGCTCAGGTGGCTGCTCTGGTATTCAGGGAGGATGACGTAGCGAGTTATTTCTGCCCGCTTATATTTCAAATCACGCTCGGTGGCGATTACCCCGGCTATTTTTTCCGCTTGCCGGGCAACCAGGTAAACGTCTCCCTTCCTCAGCGCAGAGACAATCCCGGCGGGATTGGCTTTAAGGATTAAATTCAGGGTTGCGGCATCGTTTTCGGTAGCCTGGGTTATTTTTATTCCGGGGGGTAAAAAGGTCTGCTTTGTTCTGCGGGAGGTTAAAATCCTGTTCAAAGCTCTTTGTTCTTCTGCAAGAGAAGAGCTCAGCGCGCGGCCGGGATTGCGAAAGCCGGCTAAAAAACACCCCGGAACACCGGCAAAGAACCCATCGAGATAACCTTCCATAACGAACCATTCATTTTTCAAAAGGTACAGGTCGTAGGGCCGGACCGGAAAAATAATTTTCCCCACGTTAAGATGGCGAGCCAGTTCCCACAGGTAATTGCAAAAGTTTTTGCTTGCCGATATTTCGTAATCCACGACCCAAAGCAACTCGTTGCCTCTGTCCAGGCGGACGTGGACAGTGAACCCGTTTTCCTGGTGGACGAACAGGTCGCCGGCTCCCTTTAAAATTTTTTGCTTCCGGGCAGAGTTATTGAGCACTTCACGTTCACCCCTTCCGTATTTGCCCAAAAGATGAACCAGTTTTTTCTGCTTGCAACTTATTATATCACTTAAGTTGCCGGATGGCAAATTAAATTTCAGCGTTATAGATTTTAAAAAAGCAGGTAAAATTACCGGCAGGGAAGGAAATTCGAAAGCAGAGGAAGAATATAGGGGTTGGAGAGAGAGGGGAGGTTTTTAAGATTCATGAGTATCCGGATTGCGATTATTGGCGGGACGGGGATCTATGATCCCCACCTGCTGGAAGACGTTCGGAGCGAGGCGGTAAGTACACCCTTCGGTGTAATTACGGTCAAAGTCGGCAAGTATCAAGGTAAAGAAGTAGCTTTTATGGCCAGACACGGTGAGGAGCATGCCATTCCCCCCCATCTGGTAAATTACCGGGCCAATATTTGGGGTTTGAAGCGCCTCGGAGTAAAAAACATCCTGGCCACAGCAGCGGTGGGCTCCTTAAACGCCGGGATGAAACCCAGGGAATTTGTCTTTGTCGATCAATTTTTAGACTTTACCAGGTCCCGTGTGCAAACCTTCGTTGAAAAAGGTGTGGTTCACCTGGACATGACCGAGCCCTATTGTCCGGAATTACGCAAACTGCTGGCGGAAACTGCCCGGGGTATGGGTTTGGACCATCATTTTGGCGGTACGTACGTGTGCAGCGAGGGGCCGCGCTTCGAGACGCCGGCGGAGATTCGCCTGTTCAGGCATTGCGGTGGCGACGTGGTGGGCATGACCAGCGTTCCGGAGGTTGTGCTTGCCCGCGAAGCCGGGATCTGCTACGCTACCATTGCCATGGTGACCAATTTCGCCGCTGGAATTTCTGTGCGGCGGTTGTCTCACCAGGAGGTTGTGGATGTCATGAGCGAGAATCTGGATAACATCCGCCGGCTGATTTTAAACGCCATTGCCCGCCTAAACCCGGAACGTACTTGCTTATGCCAGGAAATGCTCTTCGATCCCGCCGTTGTTGAGCAGACTGAAGCAAAGGAGCTTTGAACATGCCTCGACAAATTATTTTGCGAGTTACCAGGGTACAGCCAGCGAATGGATAAACCGTGTCTTTCGGGCGCTAAAGTTAAATTCAGAAAGGGATTCTAAAATATGGAAACCATGCGCTGGGAAAACGACACGTTGGTGCTTTTAGATCAAACCAAACTGCCCACAAAAGTTGAGTATATCTACTGCCGGGATCACCAAAGGGTGGCCGAGGCCATTCGGTCCCTAAGCGTGCGGGGGGCGCCGGCCATTGGCGTGGCCGCCGCTTACGGACTGGTGCTGGGGTTACCGGCGGGAGAATTTTCTTCCCGCCGGGAATTTATTGACAGGGCAAAGGAAATAGCCGAAGCTTTGCTTCTCACCCGGCCCACGGCCGTTAACCTTAGCTGGGCTTTGCAGCGCATGCTCGCCCGGCTGGAAAATGCTCCCGGAGAGGAACCTGCCGAAATGCGCAGGATATTGTTGGAAGAAGCCCACGCGATCTACCGTGAAGACGTGCAAACAAATAGGGCGATTGGATGTTGGGGCCAGGAGTTGATTCCCCAGGAGGGGCGTATCCTTACGCATTGCAATGCCGGCGCGCTGGCCACGGCAGGTTACGGAACCGCCCTGGGGGTGGTTAGGGCGGCAGTTGCCGCCGGGAAAAAGGTCAGTGTATACGCCGGCGAAACCAGGCCGCTTTTGCAGGGCGCCCGGTTGACAGCCTGGGAGTTACTTCAGGAAAACATCCCGGTTACTTTGATCACCGATAACATGGCGGCCAGCCTGATGGCCAGGAGCGGGGTGGACCTGGTTATTGTGGGTGCGGACCGCATTGCGGCCAACGGGGATGTGGCCAATAAAATCGGAACGTACGGCCTGGCGGTGCTGGCGAAAGAACATGGCTTGCCTTTTTATGTGGCCGCTCCCCTTTCAACGGTGGATTTCTCCCTTGCGGAAGGTAAAGATATTCCTATCGAAGAAAGAGATCCTGCCGAAGTCACCCACCTGGCGGGCCAACCGGTGGCCGCGCCCGGTATACGGGTCTGGAACCCGGCCTTCGATGTCACCCCGGCCGGGCTGGTGACGGCCATAATTACCGAGCGGGGCGTGGCGCGTCCTCCGTACCGGGAATCTCTGGCCCGCCTGAGACCGGTCGTCAGCCGTCAGCCGTCGGACGTCGGAAATCATCCTGCCTGATCATGGTAATCGGGAGCTATATTTTGAAAAGTTTCCCGTGGGAACGTTCGTCTTCACCATTAATTACGAAAATTAGGCATAGAAGGTCTTCAGGCAAAAAGGGAACCAGATAGACAGATCAGTTTGGATTTTGGTCCAAGGCAGCTTGAGGTTATTGTCAATACCCCTGTCCCTGTGACTTCCTGCCCCTTTGTGCCTTTGTGCCTGTTGCCTCTGTGCCTTGTAACTGTCATTCTCTGTTTCTTCTGTGGCTAAGCTTATTCTATCTTGGGGAGGAATTTTTTCGTGGAAAAATATATTGTCCGGGACATCAACCTGGCGCCGCAGGGATTGCTCAAAATCGACTGGGTGCGGGCGCACATGCCCGTGCTCAACGCAATTCGCGGCGAATTTGAACGCGAACAACCCTTCACCGGCGTTAAGATTGCCTTGAGCATTCACCTTGAAGCCAAGACGGCCTATCTGGCGAAGGTTTTGCAGGCCGGCGGGGCGCAGGTGGCAATCAGCGGCTCTAACCCGTTGTCCACTCAAGACGACGTGGCCGCCGCCCTAGTCCAAGAAGGAATTGCTGTTTACGCCTGGTATAAGGCCACGGAAGAGGAATACCGGGAGCATTTGCTGCGTGTTCTGGATACCGGTCCCCACATTATTATTGACGACGGCGGGGACCTGGTCCAGCTTTTGCATACAGAACGCAGGGGACTGGCCGATAATGTCTGGGGAGGATGCGAAGAAACGACCACGGGTGTTTTGCGCCTGCAGGCCCGGGAACGGGCCGGCAACTTGTTGTTTCCTATGCTGGCGGTAAACAACGCCGTTATGAAGTACCTGTTTGACAACCGGTACGGAACGGGGGAATCGGTCTGGTCCGGCATCATGCGGACAACCAATCTGGTTGTGGCCGGCAAAACTGTGGTGATTTTTGGCTACGGCTGGTGCGGTAAGGGGGTGGCCAGGCGCGCGGACGGGCTGGGGGCCAGGGTAATAGTGTGCGAGGTGGACCCGGTCAAGGCCATTGAAGCGCACATGGACGGCTACCAGGTAATGACCGGCGAACAGGCGGCCCGGTTGGGCGATCTGTTTATCACGGTTACCGGTTGCCGGGACGTTCTTAACGAGCGTCATTACCGCCTGATGAAGGACGGCGCCATTTTGGCCAACGCAGGTCATTTTGACGTGGAAATCAATAAGCCTGATCTAAACAAACTGGCGGCGGCGCGCCGGGTGGTCCGGCAAAACATCGAAGAATATGCCATGCCCGACGGCCGCCGCCTCTATCTGCTGGCTGAAGGCCGGTTGGTCAACCTGGCCGCCGGCGACGGCCACCCGGCGGAAATCATGGATATGTCGTTTGCCTTGCAGGCTCTTTGCGCCCGGTATATCTGCCAAAACAAAGGCCGGTTGGAAAGGCGCGTTTACCAGGTGCCGCCGGAAATTGACCGGCGGGTGGCCGAACTGAAGCTGACCTCCCTGGGAATTGAGCTGGATCGTTTGAGTCCCGCCCAGGAAGAATATATTTTATCGGCAGGTTGAACCAAACCTGGTAAAAGGCAGGGGAAGGGAAAAATGTCCATTGCTGCAGAAAAAGTAAGGGAGCAGGTGGCCAGGTATGGCTTACGAATGGCTTCCTGCGGCCTGGTGGCCGGCACCTGGGGCAATATTTCCGCACGCGTGCCCAGGGAAGAATTGTTTGTCATCACCCCCACCGGTTTGCCGTATAACGAGCTTGCCGGCAAAGACACGGTCGTTTTAAATTTGGAGGGGGAAGTAGTGGAGGGAGAACATCCTCCTTCCACCGAGTATATGCTGCACCGGGTCATTTATCAGACCAGGCCGGACGTGAACGCAGTCATGCATACGCACAGTATTTACGCCAGTGCTCTGGCCGTAGCCCGGAAGCCCATCCCTCCGATCCTGGAAGACCTGGTGCAGATGGTGGGCGGGGGGGTACCGGTAACCCCTTACGCCCGGGCGGGCACACCGGAACTGGCGAAGGTAGCCGCCGAAACCTTGGGCTCGCTGGGGGCGGTGCTGCTGGCCAACCACGGAGTGGTGGGCGTGGGGAGAACCCTGGAAGAAGCGCTCATTGTTTGCCAGATCGTCGAAAAATCAGCCAACGTGTACGTCTGGGCCAGCCTGGTCGGTGAACCCGTTCCCCTGGCAGCGGAGGAAATTAAAGCCTTGCGGGAGAACTATTTGCAGAGCTATGGCCAATATTTCTTACGCAGCGCGGAGCTTCGGAACAAAACAGGCGGCCCGCACTTGAAAACAGGGATTAGGGATTAGGGAGCGGGGAGGAAGGGTTTTGGGTCTTTGTGCCTGTTATTTTCGAAGGAGTCGCTCATGTG
>JBFMBG010000016.1:0-48764 GCA_040755215.1 Bacillota bacterium
GAGGCGACGAAAAAGAAAGGGGTGAGCAAAGTTTTATTTTCAGGGATGTACTTTTTTCGAGGAAGGTAGCTGGTCTGAAAAAGGTTGTTTGTTGTTTGGTTAAGGAGGTGATTCTTTATGAAACTGGGTGACCTGGTGGCCAAAGTAATTATGGTAGCTGTCTGCTTGGGCTTCATCGGGTTCTGGCTGTACTGTATCTTTAGTGGCAATGTGGTAGGAAAGGTCGGTTAGGTTTTAGGAAAAAAGAGGGTACACAAAGACGCGTAAATACCAAAAAGTAAGGTAAAGGAAAGAGAGGTGAGCTTTATGATTATGGATTTCTTTAACTGGTCGGCGTACCTCGCCAAAAACAATCCCGTGGCTTACGGAGTGACTGTGATGTTGACCATGGCCGGGCTGGGAGTAGCCATTGCGCTGGCGGTGGACGGCATTTTCCGGCTGTTCGGAATCCACCTGGGGTATTACAAGAAAGAGTTTGAGGATGAACTCTCCAGAAAGAGCTAGAAAAAATTTTAGGAGGTGAACTCTTATGGTACATATGCCCGTATCGGGAGTTGAAATGGCCTGGTGGCCGCTGGTGTTGATTGGCTTTTGCGTTGGAGTTATTGGTGGTTATTTTGGAATCGGGGGCGCGTTTATGGTGACCCCGTCGCTGAACATTTTCGGGTTTCCGATGGCTTACGCCGTGGGTACCGACCAGGCGCACCTGGCCGGAAAATCGATCGTCGCCACGTTCCGGCACTGGCGGTTTGGCCACGTCAGCTACGTAATCGCTTTTACGTTTATCATCGGCACTTTTGCGGGCGTGGAAGTGGGCGCCCAGATTATCATGTGGCTGACCAAGAAAGGGATTGCCGGTCCTGTCGTACGGTGGATTTATATCGTCTTGCTTTTCGGTCTGGCGGCCTGGATGTTTTACGATTACTTCAGCAGTCTGGCGCGGGCCAAAAAAACCGGCAAAGAGCTGACGGATAAGGTGGGCACCGCCTTATCCGACTGGGTGCAAAACAAGCTGAACGTTCCCCCCATGGTTTATTGCGGAATTGCTAAAATACGGGTCTCGGCCTGGGCGGTTGTCTTCATCGCCTGCCTTACCGGCCTGGTTGCTGGCGTTCTGGGGGTAGGGGGCGGTTTCTTCCGGGTGCCCTGCATGGTATACGTGCTGGGAATGCCTACCAAAATCGCCGTCGGCACCGATCTGTTTGAGATCGTGATGAGTGGTGCGTACGGCGGTCTGTCCTACGGGATGAAGGGCGCTGTTGAAATTATGGGCGCCACCCTGATGCTCTGCGGCGCGGCAATTGGCGCGCAGATTGGCACGTTGACCACCAAGTACGTCTATGGGTTCTTCATCCGCCTCATGCTGGCTATTACCGTCTTCCTGTCCGGCACATCGGTAGCGATTAAGCAAATCGGCTGGTTTTACGAAAGAACGTATTCCACCACAGTGAGCGCTTTCTTAAAGCAGGCCGGGATGAAATCCCAAGAAATAACAAACCTTTTGCAATCCAAAGATAAAGCTTATCATTATATCGTGGAAGTGATGAACCGGCCTGATTTATATGCCGCCTACAGCACTAATTACATTCTGACCCAGATCAGCCAGTTCATCATGCTTGGTTCGGCGATAGGCTTGGCCTGTTTCCTGATGTACCTGTGCTTCCGCGGGATGGCCCGTGAGCGCCAAAGCCGGTTGATGGAAGCCAAGGCAAAGGAAGTAAAAGTGTGATCCGTCCGCAAGACCGCCCCGGTCCTGGCCGACCGGGGCGGTTTAACGCCAAGGAGGGAGGGGGTTTTGATGGTGAAGAATTTCCGCCAGGGCATTTTTGCCCGTCCAAAATATCCGCCGTGTCCCAGTTGCGGTTCGACGAATACGATTACCGCCCGAAGATTAAGACTGGCGGCCGGTTTTGGCGTCGGCATCATCCTTTCGATTATTTGCTACGTGTTGGGCTTTTTCTATCCTCTCGGCAGAGTGATGATTCCTTTCTTGCTCGTCACGGGAATGATTATGGCGGTCATGCCGTCGCTGGGGAAGTACTGCTGCCTGGATTGCGACGCTTACTGGAATCCTGATAGACCGGATCTCATCTGGCGCCCAAAGCCCCCCGGCATTTAGTTGCCTGCTTACCAAAAAAGACCCGGGCCACTCTTTAACATCCCCAACTCGAAAAGGGTGGTCAGGGTCTCTTTTATTTTTTGATCACCGGAGAGTACATAGTGATATTAATCGTGTAATTGACTTGAATTTAAATTTTTGCTAAAATCAGTTTAAAGAAAGAGAAAGGGGAGCAGGGTATGTGGAGGCATCTGGGGGACTACCGAAAAGATTGGGAAGACTGGGAATATTTTGGGGAAGAGTTGGAATTGGGTAATGTGCTGAATCAGATCGTTCATCTGGTGGGTATCTTTGCCATCTCAATTTTGTGGGTGATCTTTTTAGCCAGGGTGGTCGGTCCGATTTTACCGTAAAAGATTTTACCAGAGAAGAATGCTTGCGTCTTAAAAAGATGGTCCCCGTGAAGTTTTGATAATCCTTCTGGTTCCGCAATCATTGTCAGAAGGAAGTTTTGCTTCTGTGGACTAAAAAACGCCCACTTGACCGGAACGTCCGGAAGGGACGTTTTGAGTTTAGGAAAATCGTTTTTATGGGCGGGTGGTTGTCAACTCCCGTTCTTTGTCACAATTTCCGCAAATGCTGCAAATAAATCAATCGCCCTGATAATTCCCACTGCCTTTCCTTTCTCCAGTACCGGCAGGATGTTGACTTTCCCTCGTAATAAAGTATGGATAGCTTCGTCCAGGCGGTCGTCGGCATTAACGTGCGGAGTCATCACATAGCGCATGACTTCCCGGACAGGCATTTGCAGACCCGTCGGGTCGGGTTCGGCAAAGAAATCTGCCCAGGAAAAACCGATGGGGACGGATTCGACAGCCGATAGGATGGTGCGGATGGTGAGGATTCCCACCAATTCCTGGTGATCGTTCAGCACCAGAAGCGAGCGGTGGCCTAAAACTACGCCTTTTTCGTCCCGGCAAAAAGATTTTTTGAGCAACTCAATGGCCTTGATCAGCGGGTCTCTTTCGTGGACGGTCACGTAATCACCAAGTGGCGTCATAATGTCCCTGACCAGCTTCATTTTTCGCCGGCCGTTGACCCGGCTTTTCCTGCCAGCCGGGCGACCCCTTTCGGCCGCTCCTCACTCCTTTCCTGATTTTTGCCCCCGTGGCGCTGGGGACGAGGTAGGGGCCATTTTCCTGGCTAAGATAACCAGGATTATTTTCATTCTAGCATATGGAAAGGAAGGCGTCAATCAAAAATTGTTCTAGAATTCACGAATGGATTTATTTAATTTAATAGAAATTTGCTCCTGGAAGCCGGGTCTTTTCCGGAAGCCTTTTCCAACCAAAACGGGGGCTGGTATTTTTTCGGCGGCAAATTTAATGGACTGATGGGCAAGGCTGCTGATTAATCGTTTTCTGCACCAGTTCCTTTAAATGGCTGATGTGGAAAGGTTTGGTGAGGTAACTATTGGCTCCTTTTTTGATGGCTTCCAAAGCGATGGGTAAAGAACTGTAACCGGTCATAATCACAACCGGAACGCAGGGGTTTTTCTTGCGGATTTGCTCCAAAACCTCCAGCCCGCTGATGTCGGGCATTTTGATGTCGCAAAGGACCAGGTCGATTTCTTGCGCCTTGAAAACGGCCAGCCCGGCCAGCCCGCAGGTGGCGGTAAACACCTGGTGGCCCTCTTCCTCCAGGGCTTTTTCCAGCGCCCAGCACATTCCCTCTTCATCGTCAATAACAAGCACCCTGGCCATGATTTTCCCTCCCCAATCAGTTACTTGTGATAGTAATCACAATTATAGGATAACATTAACTAATTAATGATGTCAATACCGGCGATAAAATTTATTTTCCGTCTTTTAATTCCTGGTGACAAATGGGGGCGGCAACCATGCAGAAATGGCGTTTCAAGCTGGATTTTGAGAAGGAAGAAGTCCTGATCGATCCGCGCGTGCTGAGGCTACGCATCTGAGGATAACGTTTTATTTTCTTCTTCCGGCTGACTGCGCGGAAAACTGAGGATGAAGGTGGTGCCCGCGCCGGGTTCGCTCTCCACGCTGATCGACCCCCCGTGAATCTGGACGATGCGCTGGCTGATCGCCAGGCCCAGGCCGCTGCCGCCGGCTTTTTTAGTATAGAAAGGGGTGAAGATTTGCGGCAGGTCTTCTTTGGAGATGCCTACCCCGGTGTCGCGGACCAGCACCCGGGCCGTGTGGTTGACCGCTTCTGTCCGCACGGTCAGCTTTCCCCCCTTCGGCATGGCCTGGACGGCGTTAAGCAGGAGGTTGATCAGCACCTGCTTGAGTTTTTCCTGGTTGCCCTGGATGATCAGAGGTTCCGGGCAGGGAGCGAATTCGAGGGCGATCTTTTTTTGCTGGAGCAGCAAAGCGCAGTCCCCTAGAATTGCGGAAATCAGTTCATTTAAGCTCAGGGGCGCGATGAGGCCGGGGTCGGGCCGGCCGAAATCCAGCAATTCTCCCACCAGCCGGTTGTGTCTTTCGATTTGCTCCTGAATTTTTGTTACATATTCCGCATACCCTTTTAATTCCGGAGAATTCTTCAGCCGGGACGCCAGCACTTCGCTGACGGCCTGGATAATGCTGACCGGGTTGCGCAGTTCGTGGGCGATGTGCGTGACCAGTTTCCCCAGGGCGATCAGGTTCTCCGAGCGCCGCAACTGTTCGATGGTTTGCTCCCTTTCCGCCAGGCCGGCCGCCAGGGTGTTGATCGCGCCGGTAATCTGGCCCATTTCGCCGGACATCTCCGGGAGCCGGTAGGCAAAGTTGTGCTCCAGCTCCAAAAGCCCGTTTTTAATGGTCCGGACCTGCCTGACCAGGGAGGTAATCGTCAGCAGGGAGGCAAGCACGCCGAAACTGAAAACAGTTAAGGTAATGTAACGGATGAAAAGGCGGATCTTGGTGCTCCGGGCAAAGAGCGGGTGCATTCTTTCTTCGGCCCAAAGCACGGCGATAATCCGGGAATCGGACCGGACCGGGACCAGGTGCTCCAGGAACTGGTCGTCCCAGGTCCGGCCCAGGCGGGTGATCGGTTCACCGCTTTTCATCACCGCTGCAATCCCTTTCAGTGCCTCTTGATAGATGCGCTGCTCCCGTTCCTTTTTTTCTTCCGGCAGGCGCTTGCCGAATTCGTGGAGATAGCCGTGGATGATGATCTGATCGTTATCGGGAATATATAAACCCAGCCGTACTCCGGAATTGGCCTGCGCCACCGGGCCGGCCGCCTGGTCGAAGATTGCGGCCAGCGCTTCCATCCGCTTTTCAGCGGGTTCCCGGAAAAGCTGCTCTTCAATTTGGGCGCCCAGCCCGCCTGCGATGCCGGTCAGTTTTTTCTCCAGGTTGACGATGAGGATGTCGTCAGTTTTGGAGGCGAAATAAACGTCGTAAAGCATGACCAGCACCGGGACGATTAAAAGGATGATCACGATCAGCAAAAGCTGGCGCTTGAAGCCCGGCATTTGTGGAAAAGGAGGCATAACTTCAACCCCTGGCCAAAAATATCCTTTGCTCTTTTATCCGCCGGCAAAAAAAGACGCTCATTTGAAGGGAGCTACCGTTTCGAAATGAGCGTTCTTTGGGAGATGGGAGAGGATTTTTCCTGGTAAGATTTTTAAAATGCATAACTCACCTGATTGTCTGCGCACATTTTCGCCAACAGTTCAAATAACTTGCGGGACCTGATCACGCCGACGGCTTTTCCCTCCTGGAGCACCGGTAAAACCCTTACCCTTTCTCTGAGCATGAGCTGCAGGGCTTTTTCCACGGGATCATCGGCATTTACGGCGAGCAGGTTAAAACGAACCACTTCCTGGACGTAGGAATAGAACCCGGGATAAAAAACACGCTCCCTGTTCAGAACGAACCGTTTTTCCTTTTCCAGGACGGGATCGCCATCGCTTACCGGCTCCATGAATTCTCTTACTTTCTTCATTTTTCATCCGGCCATTGGCCCGGTCCGGCAAAGGGGCCGGGCGACCCCCGGCGGCCGGTTTTCACTCCTTTCTGCTTTTTGATTGTCCCCTTTTACTTTCGGGACAGGATAGGGGCCGATCCAGAAAGTTAACGAATTGATATATGTGCTATTAATCACAATATTCTCGCTAAATTCTACTTCCGTGATAGTTTTCACGATTATGTTTATAACATCTTTTTATTTTATGTTTGCGCATCCAGTTTTCCGCCGCTTCTTTCTCTTTCATTCCCCCGCATTCCCTGGCTCTGGTCGGATTTCCGGTCATTCTCCCCCTCCTTTGCAGGCAGTCAAAAAACGCTTTTTCAGGTCAGATATGTGATTCTAATCACAATTATAATCCCAAAGCTTTCATTCTGTCAATCCCGTTGCTAAAATTTTTTCATAAGGAATCAGGGAATTCGGGATTTAAGGATTGGTGGCAGTCCGCTTGCTGCAGGGTGAAGAGTGGGGATTTAAAAAAGCCTGAAAAATTGATGCAGGATGAACAAGGAAAAGCTAGAAGGAGGAAATAACAATCCTTATTCAATTATGCCGGTTGCTCGAAATATTCCGGTTTGACAGACGTAGTGACAAAAACGTAACGTTGGAAAAAAGATAGTAATTTATATCACAAGTAATGTTCCTGGCCCCTGACTGCAGGGGGTAGAAAGGAAAGGGCCTTTTCAGTCCGGGGAAGGGTTCCGGAAAAAAGTCCTGGGTTAAACAGGAGTTATTGCCGGACAGGAGGGGGTTGTTTGAAAAGCGTAGTGAATAAGTTCACATTACCTGGGAAAAGCAAAGAATATCACAGAGGGGGGTGCTGCTTATTCAATCGTGGTCCTTACTTTCGTTGGTTTCCGGCAGGAGAAGGAGGTTGTCGGCGACTTCAAAAAACATGAAAAGGGAGCAGGTTAATTAAAAAAAGAGTTCCACTTTTACCGGTTCTAAAATAAAGAAAGGGGGAGAAACCGATGCAATGGTGGCGGAAAATCAGCCGGAAAAGCAGGCAATTCCACGATACGCTGCAGAGCTTCCAAAGCGCCTACGCAAAATGGGAGCTGGAAAACAGCACGTTTATCCTCACCCGGTGCTGGAAAGTCTTGCTGGCCATGCTTTTGCCGGTCATCCTTTTCATGGGCGTGGAAGCAGCGTTAGCAACGGAATTAATCGGCGGCGGCAAAGCCTACGCGCCGTCCTTCATTACCACGGAGATGTTCATCGGGTCGCTCTTTGTCGGTCTGATCGCGGGTTTAATTACCGGATGCATCGGGGCCGGCGGCGGTTTTGTGATTACCCCGGCGCTCATGAGCATCGGAGTGAGGGGTATAATGACGGTGGGAACCGATCAGTTTCATATTTTTGCCAAGGCGATTATGGGTACCGCCCTGCACCGGAAGCTGGGGAACGTGAACGTCTGGCTGGCGGTCTGGTTTGTTGTTGGCTCAACCCTTGGGGTGACGCTGGGAACGGGCTTGAACAAGTCTATTTACGAAAAGAGCCCCGCGCTCAGCGACGCCTTTATCAGTGCCGTCTATGTTTTCATGCTCGGCATTCTGGGGGCCTATGCCCTTTACGATTATCTTAGCTTACGCCGGGCCGAGGCTTCCCAAAAAGCGCAGGTGCAAACCACGACCAGGGTTGCCCGGACCTTACAGTCTTTGAAGATTCCTCCCTACGTTAAATTCGACCAGGACGTTGTCCCGGGCGGCCGGCAACTGCCTGTTTATCCGGTTATTTTGTGCGGGTTTATCGTCGGTTTTATCGCCGCCATTATGGGCGTCGGCGGAGGTTTTCTGACCTTCCCGATGTTTGTCTACGGGCTTGGTGTATCCACATTTACGACCGTCGGCACCGACATTTTGCAGATCATCTTTACGGCCGGGTACGCGTCCATTCAATACGCCATCAGCGGGTTCGTCTTTTACTCCCTGACCATGGGCCTCTTGCTGGGCTCCCTGGTCGGCGTGCAAATCGGCGCTATGGTGACGAAGGTGGTTAAGGGAGCGGTCATCCGCGGTTTTTACGCCCTGGCCATTTTTGCCGGCTTTGTCAACCGGGCCTGCGCTCTGCCGGAAAAGCTTTCCAGCGCCGGTTACCTCAGCCTGGCCCCGGCCGCCGGAAAACTGCTGAGCACCATCGGAACGGTCATCTTTTTTGCCCTGGTCAGCGGGTTTGCTTTCTGGGTCCTGGCCTCTTTCCTGCGCAGCGTGGGAAAAATCAGGGCGGAACACGCTGCGCTGGCCGGCGTGCCGGCAGCGTCCGGGCGGACGGAGCAGGCCCTGGAATCTACCCATTAAAGATAAGGAAATTGCATATGGTTGCGCTTGTTGCCTCCGGGTCCGTAAAGGATGAAAATGGTCATATCCAGCAAAAGTATCTATCCCCAATCCCTAATTCCCAATCCCTAATCCCTGTTTTTAAGGAGGTGCGTGCAAATGCCCGTAATCATTAACCGGAGGGCGTTTATCACCGGCCTGGTGCTGCTGATTTGCTTCGGAGCGACTCTGGCCGTAATCCTCAGCCCGGTTTTTCAAGGTGTTACCGGGTTGCACCTGGTCGACGGCATCTTTAACTCTTTGTCCAAGGGATCGTCCTACTTTATTCCGGACCTGGCCGGGAAAGCAGATCAATTTACCGGGACTAAAATGGAAGTTACTTTCCGGGTGAAAAGTGCCGAAGAGCTGGAAAAAATGAAAACTCTCTTTCTTGCCGCCGGCGCACAAACGACGGCCAGCGGGGAAAGCCTGCGGGTCACGGGCGACCTGGGGCTGGTGGCCCGGCGCGCGCTGGCCGATGCCGAAGCTTTGTTTCAGAGCGGGGAAACGCCCGCCCAAAATCAATACGGTTTTTCCGGCAAGGAAGCCGTTTATTACTGGTGGGCGGCCTTCAAGCAGTTAAAAGGTCACTACCTGCAGGAAAACAAAACGGCGGAGGTGGTGTTTGTTGAAAACGTAAGCAAGAAGGCCTTGGAGCCGGCGTACAATTATGACGGCATTCCGCCGGCCCGGTTCCGGGAAGTGGCGGGAGTTTCGATTGGTTCCCTCGTTTTTTACGTTGTTTACACCATCTGGTACGGCTTCGCCATCATGTTGATCTTTGAGGGACTGGGGATAACGGCCAGCAAGCCGGCGAAAAAGGCGGAGGCATAAGGCGTGGAAAGAAGTTAACGAAGGCACAGAGGCACAAAGGCACAGAGGCACAAAGGCACAGAGGCACAAAGGCACAAAGGTGTAATGATACGAATTACGAAGGCTGCAGAAAATTCCGGAGGTACAAAGGGAAGACCACGCTAAAAGAGGTGTGGGGCGAAAAAGTCAAGCAAAAAATTTCTTGAAGAAGGGTTGACGGCGGAAAAATAGATTGTTATAATTATAACAAGCGCAGATAATAAAACGAAAACGACAGGCCAAATCGAACAACGATAGGCCGGTTAGCCTTGGTTCAAGGCAGCCGGCCTTTTGTTTTGGGCGCTTGCCAAAGTTACGAAGCTTTTTTAACCTGCTCCCTTTTCATGCTTTTTGGAGAGGCGCCGGTCAACAAACGACCCTTCCCCTGTGGAGAGGGCGTCATTCCCCGAAGAAGACCCCCTCTCCCCCTCTCCCTCTTCTTTTAAGAAAGTGAGGTGTCGGGAATGGCGAAACGTTATTATCCCGAGGAGCAAACCCCTGAGTGGGTAGAGACTGTTTCCCTGGTGGTCGATACCCTGGGCTTGAGCACCATCCTGTTCTTAACGGGGGTTCTGGTAATCAGGTGTTTTAGTTGAAAAGGTTAGAAAATATCATTTAAATCCAGAGCAAATCCCGGCAGCATCCCTGCCATCGCCTCCCTATTTCTTCCCCCCTCATTATTAACATGAAATCAACGGGCGGTAAAGGACGGCTCTTTTGCGATCCTCCCTTGCGCGCCCGGCAAGTTTGTGTTAGAATACATCCGGTAAAAAATACGCACGCCGGCCTGATTTTTGCCGGTTGCCCAGGCGGGTTTGCGCAAAAGGATGAAGGCGGCGGAGGAAAAAACCAGGGCGGAAGGAGGTGTAAAAGTGGCGATTATCTCAATGAAGCAGCTTTTGGAGGCGGGGGTTCATTTCGGGCACCAGACCCGGCGGTGGAACCCGAAAATGGCTCCTTATATTTTTACCGACCGCAACGGAATTTATATCATCGACCTCCAGAAAACGGTCAGGAAAATCGAAGAAGCATATAATTTCGTCAAGGAGTTGAGCGCCGCCGGCGGGACCATTCTTTTTGTAGGGACCAAAAAGCAGGCCCAGGAAGCGGTCAGGGAAGAGGCCGAAAGGTGCGGCATGTTTTACGTCAACCAGCGCTGGCTGGGCGGCATGCTCACCAACTTTCAGACCATCCGCCACCGGATCGAGCGCCTTCTCGAACTGGAAAAAATGGCGGCCGAGGGCACGCTCGCGGTTTTGCCGAAAAAAGAAATAGCCGGACTTACGCGGGAAAAAGAGAAACTGGAAAAGTCCGTCGGCGGAATTAAAGGGATGAAAAAGCTGCCGGACGCTCTTTTTGTAATTGACCCGCGCAAAGAGCGGATTGCCGTTGCCGAGGCGAGAAAATTGGGCATCCCGATCGTTGCCATTGTAGATACAAATTGCGATCCGGAAGAGATAGACTACGTCATCCCGGGCAATGACGACGCCATCCGGGCCGTAAGATTGCTGACCAGCAAAATGGCCGATGCTGTTTTGGAAGGCAGGCAGGGAGAACAGCTGGCCGAAGCAATGTAATAAGCAAAAGATTTGCTTAGCAGGAGGAAACTCCTGCGTTTTTCTGTGCCGGCGCCTTTTTAGCTGGAAGGGGCCGGTATCCGGAAAAGGCTAAATGGTAATAATAAACAGGGGTGGGATTAATTTGAGTGAAATAACTGCGGCGATGGTTAAAGAGTTACGCGAGCGGACCGGGGCCGGGATGATGGACTGCAAGAAAGCCCTCACCGAAACCGGCGGGGATATGGAAAAAGCCGTTGCCTACCTCCGCGAAAAGGGGCTGGCCGCGGCCGCGAAAAAGGCCGGGCGGGTAACCACCGAAGGGATCGTCGATGCCTACATTCATCCCGGCGGCAAGGTGGGCGTCCTGCTGGAAGTCAACTGCGAAACGGATTTTGTGGCCAGAACGGATGATTTCCGCGCCCTGGTGCACGACCTGGCCATGCAGGTGGCGGCGGCCAAACCCGAGTACGTACGCCGGGAAGATGTGCCTGAAGACGTAATCCGGCGGGAAAAGGAGATCCTGGCTGCCCAGGCGGCCGGTGAGGGCAAACCGGAAAAAGTGCTGCAGAAAATCGTGGAGGGCCGGCTGGAAAAATTTTATAAAGAGGCCTGTCTTTTGGAGCAACCTTTTATTAAGAACCAGGACGTGACCGTTGGGCAGTTGTTAAATGAACACATTGCCCGGCTGGGCGAAAACATTTCCGTCCGGCGCTTTGCGCGTTTTGAGCTTGGCGAAGGCCTGGCTGGATCCTAAAAAGCAGGATTTTATTTTCCGGCCGGCGAATAGAGTTTCAGGCCTTAAGGAGGTTTTCTGCCCCGGTGGTTACGTCGGAAACCCCCAAGTATAGGCGCGTGGTCTTAAAATTAAGCGGCGAGGCGTTGGCCGGGGGCCAGGGTTTCGGCATCGATCCCGACGTGGTCAAGTCCATCGCCCGCCAGATTGAAGAGGTTGTGCAGTTAGGAGTGCAGATGGCCATTGTGGTGGGGGGAGGCAATATCTGGCGGGGCCTGGCCGGCAGCGCCAAAGGGATGGACCGGGCAACGGCGGATTATATGGGAATGCTGGCAACGGTGATTAACGCGCTGGCGCTGCAGGATGCTCTGGAAAAGGAAGGGATTATCAGCCGCGTCCAGACGGCCATCGAAATGAGGGCGGTAGCGGAGCCTTATATCCGGCGCCGGGCGATCCGGCACCTGGAAAAAGGCCGGGTGGTTATTTTTGCGGGCGGCACGGGCAATCCCTATTTCTCCACCGATACCACCGCCGCTTTAAGAGCGGCGGAAATTGAGGCCGAAGTAATTTTAATGGCCAAGAGGGTGGGCGGGGTTTACGATGACGACCCGCTGAAAAACCCCAACGCGAAGAGGTTTACCTCGCTGACTTACATCGATTTGCTCAATAAAGGACTGGCCGTGATGGATTCCACGGCTACTTCCCTGTGCATGGACAACCGCATCCCGGTAGTGGTGTTTAACGTAAACGAGGTTGGAAACATCAGAAGGGCCGTATTGGGAGAAAGCATCGGCACCTATGTGGGAGGTGTAGCAGTTGGTTAATCCCCGGATCAGTGAAGCGGAAACAAATATGAAGAAAAGCCTGGAAGTGCTCAAGAAGGAATTTGCCGGTTTGCGCGCAGGCAGGGCGACGCCGGCACTGCTGGATAAGGTGATGGTTTCTTATTACGGCAATTTAATGCCGGTAAACCAGCTGGCCAATATCTCCGCCCCGGAGGCCAGGCTTTTGCTGATTCAACCGTGGGATAAAGCGGTTCTGCCCGAAATCGAAAAGGCGATCTTAAAGTCCGACCTGGGCATTACGCCCGCCAGTGACGGAAACGTAATCCGCCTGGTGATCCCGCAGTTGACCCAGGAAAGGCGGGCCGAACTGGTTAAGGTTGTAAGAAAGAAAGCCGAAGAGGGGCGGGTGGCCATCCGGAATATCCGCCGCGACACCAACGATCTTTTCAAGCAGCAGCAAAAAAAGGGTGAACTTTCGGAAGACGAATTGCGCCGTCTGCAGGAAGAAGTGCAGAAATTGACCGATAAATATATTAAAGAGATCGATCAGCTGGTGGCCAATAAAGAACAAGAAATAATGCAGGTTTAGTACCTTCTCAATAACTTTGGGCCTGACCCCCTCAAAATAGTCGTCAGTCGTCAGTCGTCAGACGTCAGAATTATGTCGGGAAAGAGCATGCGTTGCGATCGCAAACGGATAAATCTGGCGTCTGGCCCTTCGGCTACCGACCTCTTCTACCGAGGGGGTTGTTTATAATTTTTCGGACGTCCGACGTCTGATTCTGGTAAGGGGGCCGGGAGTAGTGTTCAGAAATTTAGAAGGCGACAAGAAAATGACCGAAGAAAAAAAGTTGCTTGCCCGGGTGGACCGGTCCCGTTTACCGTTGCATATTGCCATCATCATGGATGGAAACGGCCGCTGGGCGCAGCGCCGGGGGTTGCCCCGCACTTTCGGACACCGGGCGGGGGTGGAATCCCTGCGGGAGATTGTTAAGCTTTGCGTTGAGCTGGGGATTAAATATTTGACCGTTTATGCGTTCTCTACAGAAAACTGGAAAAGGCCCCGGGAAGAAGTAAATACTTTAATGAATCTGCTAATAGAATATCTTCAAAAGGAAATTGAGGAATTGGCCGCGCGGGACATCCGGATTAACCCTATCGGGAAGCTGGAAGATTTGCCCCCCTCCGCCCGGCAGGCGGTGCGCGTGGCCAGCGAGCGGACCCGCGGAAACAAGGGATTGACCTTGAATGTGGCGTTAAATTACGGCAGCCGGAGTGAATTGGTGGACGCTGTGCGCGCCCTCGCCGAAAAAGTGCGGCAGGGGCAATTGGCCCCGGGGGAGATCGACGAAAAGATCATTGCCGACCATTTATATACCGCCGGGCAGCCGGATCCCGATCTTTTAATCAGGCCTTCCGGCGACTACCGGGTGAGCAATTTTTTGCTCTGGCAGCTGGCGTATACGGAATTTTGGTTAACTCCGGTCCTCTGGCCCGATTTTCGCCGGGTCCATTTGTTGCAGGCGATTGTTGATTTTCAAAGCCGGGAGCGGCGTTTCGGCGGGCTGGTTTAAGGCTGGTGAAATGTTTGTTAGTACCCAGGGTATTGAGCGCTTTAGTGGGGGTTCCCTTAATTATCCTGGCCGTCTGGTGGGGCGGTTTTGCGCTGCTTGGCTTAAGCGCGCTGGTCATGCTGCTGTCTTTGCGGGAAATCCAGCGCATGTTCCGCCGCCTGGCTTTAAACATCCCTTTTGGGCTGATGATTTTAGGCGCGGCCTTGCTTTTGGGGAGCGTTTATTTATATAAAGACGCGGGCCTGGCGGGAGCAATCGCCATTATATTTTTTATATTTTTACTATGGTTTATCTTTTTTTACCCGAAATTTAATTTAATCGACATGGCCATGGCTTTGCTGGCCACTTCTTACGTGGGCCTTTTTGTCTACGTTTATCTCCTGCGCACCTTGCCCGACGGCTGGATCTGGGTGGTTTTTATGTTGGTCGGGACCTGGTTGAGCGATACAACCGCTTTTTTTATCGGCAAATATTTTGGTAAACACAGCCTGGCCCGCGTTTTAAGCCCCGGCAAAACCATCGAGGGGGCGATTGGCGGGGCGGCGGGAAGTTTTCTGGCGGCCGCCGCTTTTCTTTACATCTACCCTTTTTTGCCGCCGGCGCCCGTTTTGGCGCTGGGTCTTTTGCTGGGGGTTGCCGCGCAGGCCGGGGATCTGGTGGAATCGGCCTTTAAGCGGCAGGTCGGGGTTAAAGACGCCGGGGATCTTATTCCCGGGCACGGGGGTATGCTGGATCGCTTTGACAGTATGTTGTTTACCGCTCCCCTGGTTTATTACTACGTTCAGAAGTTAATTATTTAAGCCGAGGTGTTTTTTTAAGGTGCCCCGTTACCTTCAAATTGCAGCCATCACGATAACGCTTTTGCTGTTGTATCTGGCCTGGAAGTTTATCGTGCCGGAAGTGCTGGTGGTCATTAAATATCTTTTCGTTATAACGATCCCGTTTATCCTGGCGGTTATTCTGGCCGTGTTTATCGAACCCCTGGTCAAGTTTTTCAATCAGCGCGCCAGGCTGACGAGACCTTTGGCGGTAGCGGCGGCAATGGTTATCCTCATCGGCGGCCTGGGGTCCCTTTTGAGCCTGCTGATTTTTCGACTGGTTGCGGAATTAACCGATTTATCGATCAAGCTTCCTAAATATATCTGGCCTGTTCAGGAATATATCAGCCAGCTTGTCGAGCGCGGAAGGGTTTTTTATTTTCAATTGCCGCCGTTAATTACCGACCGGATCCAGGAGAACATAGGCGTGGTTACAAAGTGGCTGTCGGGCCTGGCCGGTCAGGCGGCAAATGCCTTGCTTCACCTGGCTTCCGCCGTGCCCGGCGCGGTGATGATTCTGATTGTGACTTTGCTGGCCACCTATTTTATCAGCCGGGATAGAAAGGAGATTCTCCAGTTTTGGTTGAAATACGTCCCTTCTCCGTGGGGGGAGAGGACCGCCGGCGTGGGCCGGGAAGTGGTGGGGGCCTTTTTGGCTTACCTGCGCGCCCAGCTTATTTTGATTTCGCTCACCACCTTGCAAAGCATTGTGGGATTGCAGATCATCGGGGCAAAATACGCTTTAACGGTGGGTTTGCTCATCGGCTTTTTCGATTTGATTCCCGTGCTGGGTCCGGCAACCGTGTACCTGCCCTGGGCCGCCTGGGCTTTATTGAGCGGCAACGTAGGTTTTGGGATTAAGTTGCTCATCCTGTACGCGCTGGTCTGGGCGGTGCGGCAAATCCTGGAAGCCAGGGTGGTGGCGGCCAATTTGGGCCTGCACCCGCTGGCCGTGTTAATTGCCATGTACGTGGGTTTAAAAACCATCGGGGTGACCGGGCTGGTTTTGGGGCCGATTTTGTTAATCACTGTGCTGGCCGCGCTCAAGGCCGGTATGATTGCGAAAAAGCAGGGATAACCGCCGCCATGGACGATGCGGAGATTTTTCGGCAGCCTTTTCAGGTAAGTCGAGGGTTGGGTTGATGGCTAAAAGAATCGTTATTTTGGGCAGCACCGGTTCCATCGGCCGGCAGGCGCTGGAGGTGATCCGCCAGTTCCCGGAGGATTTTGTTGTGGCGGGTCTGGCGGCCGGCAGGAACTGGCGGCTTTTGGCCGGGCAAATAAAGGAATTTCGGCCGGCTGTTGTAGCTGTGGCCGGCCGAAAGGAAGCGCAAGCGTTGTCCGCCGCGCTGTCCTTTGCCGGGCGGCCGGCGATTTTTTACGGGGAGGCCGGGCTGCAGGAAGTGGCCTCCTTTCCCGGCGCCGACCTGGTGTTAACGGCCGTTCCGGGTATTCTGGGCCTGCTTCCCACGGTGGCGGCCATCCGGGCGGGAAAAAATATCGCCCTGGCCAATAAAGAGACCCTGGTCACCGCCGGGGAGCTGGTGATGAAACTGGCCGCGGCGCAAAAAGCGCGGATTTTGCCCGTGGACAGTGAGCACTCCGCGATCTGGCAGTGTCTCGGGGATACCCCGCGCCGGCAGGTGGCGAAAATTATCCTCACCGCCTCCGGGGGTCCTTTTTTAAGAGGGCCCGCCGATCTGGACAAGGTCACCGTGGAGATGGCTTTAGCGCACCCGAACTGGCAAATGGGCCGCAAGGTGACCATTGATTCGGCGACTTTGATGAATAAGGGCCTGGAGGTTATTGAAGCAAGGTGGCTGTTTGGGTTAAACTATGATCAGATCCAGGTGGTGGTGCACCCGCAAAGTATCATCCATTCACTGGTGGAGTTTGTCGACGGCTCCACGCTGGCCCAGCTGGGGGTTCCGGATATGCGCGTGCCCATTCAGTTTGCGCTGACCTACCCCGACCGCCGGTCCAACCAGCTGCCCAGGATAAACTGGGCTGAAATGGTGCAACTGACCTTTGAGCCGCCCGATTTGAAGCGTTTTCGCTGCCTTGCCCTGGCCCTTGCCGCCGGGCGGGAAGGGGGCACCATGCCGGTGGTTTTAAACGCGGCCAACGAAGTGGCGGTGGCGGCCTTTTTGGCCGGGGCAATTTCTTTTGGGGCAGTTCCGGAGATCGTCGAACGGGTGATGGCCGCCCATAGTGTTTCGGAGTGCAGAGACCTCGAAGATGTGCTGACCGCCGACCGCTGGGCGAAAGACCTGGCGCAAAAGCTGGTGAAAAGTAAGGTGTGAACAGAAAATGCAGACTTTTTGGGCCGCGGTATTTGTTTTCGGCCTGCTGATCATCTTTCACGAATTGGGCCATTTTATCCTGGCCAGGGCCGTGGGAATCCAGATCCACGAGTTCAGCATCGGCTTCGGTCCCAGGTTGTTCAGTATTCCGCGCGGGGAAACGGCCTACAACTTAAGGCTTTTCCCCCTGGGCGGCTTTGTCCGCATGGCGGGTATGGACCCGGAAGAAAAGATTACGGACGAAGCCAGGAGTTTTAACAAAAAACCTGTCTGGCAAAGGATGCTGGTCATCGGGGCCGGTTCGGTGATGAACTTTGTGCTGGCGATTTTAATCCTGGCCTTGATTTTTATGATTCAGGGCGTTCCCGCGCTGACTCCCGAGGGGCTGCCCAAAGTGACCACCGTTGTGGAGCAACTGGTGCCCGGGGGGCCGGCAGAAAAAGCCGGATTGTTGCCGAAGGATAAAATAGTCGCCATTGATGGCCGGGAGATCACCAGCTGGGAGCAAATGACGGAAATTATCGGCGCCCGTCCCGACCAGAATCTTACCCTCACCGTCCGGCGCGCCGGGGAGGTTAAAGAGATCCTGGTAACCCCCCGGCGCGATGAACAGGGCAAGGGGAAAATCGGCGTTTACCCGGCTCCAGAGTTGCGGCGCCTGAGCTTATTCAGCGCCCTGGCCGCCGGTACGGAATACACCGTCCGGGTAACCGCGGTGATCATTAATTTTATCGGCCAGATGATTTCCGGCAGGGCCCCGGCCGATTTGGGCGGGCCGGTGCGGATCGTTTGGGAGATTAACCGGGCGGCCGAATTCGGTATGTTCAATTTGCTTCAGCTGGCTGCCTTCCTGAGCATAAACCTGGGTTTATTTAACCTGTTTCCCGTCCCGGCCTTAGACGGCAGCCGTTTGATGTTTCTGACGGTGGAATGGGTCCGGGGCCGGCCCGTGGACCCGGTTAAAGAAAATTTTATTCACATGATCGGTTTCGGGTTATTAATCTTGTTGATTGTGGTCATTACCTATAACGATCTGTTGCAACTGCTCCAAAGATAGAGCAAGGTTAGAGGACAATTAGAGCACAAGGACAGGACACAAGCAAAAAAATAGGGGTAAATATTCAGCAAACCCGCTGTGGCCTGGGGGTTGTCCTAAGCTCACTCCGATGCTTCGAATATTTACAAATAGGGGCTGGCTTTTGGTGAAGCGCAGAAAAACCCGGCCGATCTGGGTCGGACCGGTGCAGGTGGGCGGGGAAGCCCCCGTTTCCGTGCAGTCCATGACCAATACCGATACCCGCAACGTAGCGGCGACGGTGGCCCAGATTAACGAGCTGGCCGCCGCCGGCTGCGAGATCGTGCGCGTGGCCGTTCCCGATCGCCGGGCGGCGGACGCCCTGCCTTTAATTAAGCAGCAAATCAACATCCCCCTGGTTGCCGATATTCATTTTGACTACCGCCTTGCCCTGCGCGCCCTGGCGGCGGGTGTCGACGGCTTGCGGATTAATCCGGGCAATATCGGCGGGCCGGAAAGGGTGGCGGCCGTTGTGGAAGCGGCGAAAAAGAAAAAAGTGCCTATCCGCATCGGCGTAAACGCCGGTTCCCTGGAAAAGGAACTGCTCCAAAAATACGGCTCGCCGAACGCGCCGGCGCTGGTGGAAAGCGCCCTTAAGCACATCCGCCTCCTGGAAGAGTTGGGTTTTTTTGAAATAAAAGTTTCCGTGAAGGCTTCCGACGTCGGGCTGATGATCGCGGCGTACCGGCTGCTGGCGGAAAAAGTCGTCTACCCCTTCCACGTGGGGGTTACGGAAGCGGGCACCCTGCGTTCGGGAGTGGTAAAGTCGGCCGTCGGCATCGGCGCTTTGCTGGCCGAGGGAATCGGGGATACCATCAGGGTGTCTTTGACGGGGAACCCGTTGGAAGAGGTGCGGGTAGGGTACGAAATATTAAAGGCCCTGGGTTTGCGCAAGCGCGGGATCGAGTTAATTTCCTGCCCCACCTGCGGGCGGACCGAAATTGACCTGATCAGGATCGCCGGCGAAGTAGAAGAGGAACTGCAGGACGTGGCCGCACCGCTGAAAGTGGCCGTTATGGGGTGCGTGGTAAACGGACCGGGCGAGGCCCGGCACGCCGACGTGGGCATCGCCGGCGGCAAAGGAGTGGGGCTGCTTTTTCGCCGCGGCGAAATCATCCGCCGGGTGCCGGAGGAAAAGCTGGTGGAGGAGCTGGTCCGGGAGGTTAGAAAGATGGCCGAAAGCGTTAAAGATAACGGCCCGGCGAGTTAATTTTCGAAGGAGGAACCGGTGTAATGCGTGCGTCCCAATTGCTTATTCCCACGCTCCGGGAAGTTCCCGCCGATGCGGAGGTGGTCAGCCACCAGCTCCTGGTGCGGGCGGGCTTCATCCGCAAAGCGGCGGCGGGAGTATATAATTTATTGCCCCTGGCTTTCCGGGTCGTCAAAAAGATCGAAACGATCGTCCGCGAAGAGATGGACAGGCAGGGCGGTCAGGAACTGGTGATGCCGATCATCCAGCCGGCGGAATTGTGGCAGGAATCCGGCCGGTGGGATGTATACGGCCCGGAGCTGTTTCGTTTAAAAGACCGCCACGGGCGGGACTTTTGCCTGGGCCCCACCCACGAGGAAATTATCACCGACCTGGTGCGCAACGAAGTAAAATCGTACCGGCAACTGCCCTTATTGCTCTACCAGATCCAGAACAAGTACCGGGACGAGCGCCGGCCCCGTTTCGGCTTGCTGCGCGGGCGGGAATTTATCATGAAAGATTTGTACTCCTTTGACCGGGATCACGAGGGGCTGGAGATCAGCTACCAAAAGATGTTCACGGCCTACACCAGGGTTTTTGAGCGCTGCGGCCTGCGTTTTCGGCCGGTGGAGGCCGATTCCGGGGCGATCGGGGGGAGGGACACGCACGAATTTATCGTTTTCGCCGCGGCGGGCGAATCAACGGTAGTTTTTTGCCCCCACTGCGATTACGCGGCGAATGTGGAGAGAGCCTCCTCTCCTCCCGGGCAGGTAGTGACGAACGAGGAGCCGGCCCCCCTGCGGGAAGTGGCTACTCCGGGCCGGCGCACCGTCGCCGAAGTAACCTCCTTTTTGGGAATGGATGCCAAACGCCTGATCAAGACCCTTCTTTTTGAAACGGAGCAGGGCTTCGTGGCGGCTTTGGTGCGCGGGGACCGGGATATCAACGAAGTTAAGCTCCAAAAGGAGCTTGCCGTGCTCCGGTGCGAGCTGGCGGACCTGCCGGCGGTCGCAAGGATCAGCGGCGCCGCGCCGGGGTATGCCGGCCCGGTTGGTTTGCCGGGAGTAAAGATCGCCGCCGACCTGGAAGTGATGCAGATGGTTAATGCCGTAACCGGCGCAAACAAGGACGATACACATTTTCTGAACGTCAACCCGGGGCGTGATTTTAAACCCGACCTGGTAGCTGATTTGCGCCTGGTAAGAGCGGGGGATCCCTGTCCCGTGTGCGCCCGCCCCCTGTCCGGAACGCAGGGGATCGAAGTGGGGCAGATTTTTAAGCTGGGGGATAAATACAGCAAGGCCCTGGGAGCCACTTTCCTGGACGAAAACGGGCAGCCCCGGCCGATGATTATGGGTTGCTACGGAATCGGGATCACCCGGACAATGGCCGCCGCCGTTGAGCAAAACCACGATGAAAACGGCATTGTCTGGCCTTTGGCGATTGCCCCCTTCCACGTGGTGGTGGTGCCGGTGAGCGACCGGGACGAAAAGCAAATGACGATGGCCAACCAGGTTTATGAGCTGCTGGCGGGGGCGGGCGTCGAAGTTGTTCTGGACGACCGTCCGGAGCGGCCGGGGGTAAAGTTTAAAGACGCCGACCTGATCGGCTACCCCCTGCGCATAACCGTCGGCAATAAAGCCGTTCAAAGCGGCGAGGTGGAGGTGCGCCGGCGCGCCACCGGCGAAACAACTTTTGTGCCGGTGGATAATATAGTAGCTTATGTAAAGAAAATTATTGGCGAGGTTTAATTATTGCAAGAGGCGTCAGAAGGTAAAGAGGGTCGTTATGACAGAATTGCAAAGAGTCCTGATTTTGTCCGTATCGGCCGGGATGGGTCACCTCCAGGCTGCGCTGGCGATTAAAAAAGCCTTGCATGAAATGAAGCCGGATGCAGAGGTAGCGATCCTGGATACTTTCCGTTATATCAATCCTTTTCTGGATAAAGTTCTTTTCGGCACCTATATCGAGATGCTCAAGATAACACCCATTGTATATGGGTATTTATACCATCTCGCCGAAAAAGGGCAACCCCTTTCCGAAGCGGGAAAGGAAGAATTTAACCGGCTTTTAAACAGGCTGGCGGCGCCGAAACTGATTCGCCTTTTGGGTGACTTCCGGCCGCAGGCCGTTGTATGCACCCATCCTTTTCCGGTGGGGATTCTGGACAACTTAAAGCAGCGGGGACACTTTTTCTCTCCCGTGGCGGCAACGCTTACCGATTTTACCGTGCATCCTTTTTGGGTTTTTTCCAGGGTGGACTTGTTTACGGTGGCCGCGCCGGAACTGCAAAGCTCTTTTCGGGGATACGGAATTGACCCGGGCCGGGTGCACGCCGTCGGCATACCCATCAATTCCTGTTTCGCCCGTCCAGTGGAGCGGCGCGCCGTGCAGAACCGGCTGGGCTTAGATCCGGACCTGCCCACCGCCCTGATTATCGGCGGCGGCCTGGGCATGGGACCGCTGGCCGATATCGTAAAAGCTTTGGGAAACAGCCCCTTAAGCCTGCAAATGATTGTCGTCACCGGGAATAATAATTCTTTAAAGGCAAAGCTGGAGCGGATGCTTGCCAGTTTGCGGAACCCCATAAAAGTTCTGGGTTTTGTGGATAATATCCACGAGTTGATGGCCGCTTCCGATTTTATGGTCGGCAAGGCGGGGGGGTTAACCTGCGCCGAGGCCCTGGCCAGGGGTTTGCCTATTTTTATCGTTGATCCCCTGCCGGGGCAGGAGGTTCGCAACGCCGAGTTTTTAACGGGTCAGGGAGCGGCCGTGCAGGTAAATAACGTGCGCGAACTGGTCCAGAAAATCGAAGATTGCTTGCGCGGACCGGAGCGCTTGCAAAAGATGGCGGATAAGGCCAGGCGGCTGGGGAAGCCCCTGGCGGCCCGCGATACTGCCCGGCTGATTGCCTCGCTGGTAGCCGGTGCCGGGTCTTGAGAGAGGAATTTGGGGGTGGGCAAAGTGTTTTTCCGGGATCGCGTGGATGCCGGTAAGCGGCTGGCCGAAGCGCTTAAGAAAAAGCCCGAATCCTACCGGGACGGCGTTGTCCTGGCCGTTCCCCGGGGCGGCGTGGTGGTGGGGGCGCAGGTAGCCAGGGAACTGGGGTTGCCCCTGGATTTGATTATTCCCCGTAAGATTGGCGCCCCTCATAACCCGGAAGCGGCGATCGGGGCGGTGGCCCAGGACGGGACGACCTTCTTTGACCGGCATCTTCTGGAGATTTTGGGGTTAAGGGAAAAAGATTTGCAGGAAAAAGTCGACCAGCAGGTAAAGGAAATCCGCCGGCGGATGAAAAAATACCGGGGTAGGGAAGATTATCCACCCTACGGGGGAAAAAGGATTATTCTCGTGGATGACGGCGTGGCGACGGGCTATACCGTTTTAGCAGCCATTCGTTCCCTTAAAAACATGTTTTCCCCCAAAGAAATAATTTTAGCCATTCCGGTGGCTCCTTCCGATACACTGGCGATGCTGGCGGCCGAGGTTGACCGGGTGATCTGTCTCTATACCCCGGAAAATTTTTATGCCGTGGGACAGTTTTACGTAGATTTCGCGCAGACTACCGACGAAGAGGTGATTGAACTGCTCCGGGAACTCTCCGGTGCGGTTGGCAGCTAAGGAAAAAATCCAGGGTTGCTTTCTCCTTTCGCCGGGCATAAAAAAGGCCTGCACGCCGAATACTAATAATACGTTTAAGGATCCCCGGGGAGGTGAAGCAACCATGAGAACAATCGCCGTGGAAGATAATTTAACTGGTGTTCGCGACCTTTTAGAAAAGAACGGTTATGCAGTGGTCAGCCTGTCCCGGCAGAGGGACGCCGACGCCGTTGTAGTCACCGGGCTCGATAATAACGTGCTGAATATGCAGGAGATCAGTACAAAGGTGCCGGTAATTGACGCTGCCGGGAAAACGCCGGAAGAAATCCTGGCCGGCCTGCGTCAATACAGGTAGAAAGGTTAGCCCGGGGAACGTAAATAGAAAATAAAAACGCAAGGCCATAAAGGGAAAACTTTATGGCCTTTTTTAAGGACTATTTAATCGCTACCTTTTCGGGAATCTCTTCCTGGGTGCAGTACCCGATGGCGTTCAGCAGACCCTCCACGATCAGATCGGCCATCCGCATAACCAGGTTTAGCCGGGTGTTTTGCAGGACCAGGTATTCCATAAACCCGCCCACGTTTACTATGCCGGTGATGTGGATCTGGCCTACGGGAGGCAGGTTTTTATTTACCCCCGCGCCCGGCTGGAGAGAGCCGTCGCCGATGTTGACGCAGCCGACGTTTTCCAGGCTGCCCAGGCAGGCGTCCACCGCGATAATCAGCGGGTTTTCGTAGCAGCGATAAATTTCTTCCAGTTTTTGTTTCAGGTTGCTGGCGTGCACAGGATGCTCCAGCGTACCGTAGACGTGGAAGAAGTCCTGGCCCAGGGCGGAAAGTTTGCTGCCCACCAGGGGCCCCAGGCAGTCGCCGGTGGAGCGATCGGTGCCGATACAAAGCAGTATTTTCGGGCAATCAGGGGCAAAGCCGTTTTTATTTAAACGGCTGGCCAGATCCCAGCCGAATTTTACCGCCGCCAGCGGGTCCTCGATATTGATTTTGGTGCGCCGGGTTCCCGCGTTAACTTCCTTCAATTCCGTTTTGTGCATGTCTTTCCTCCTTCGTCCCGCAACTATTATATATTTATTTCCAGACCGCCCCCCAATTATTCCAACCGGGAGTTGCATAAATATTTAGGAGAGGGGGGATGTCCTTGCCGAGAGCAAACCCTGGTCTGTTGTTCAAAGTGGTTACCCTGTACGCCGGGACGATCATCGGGGCCGGCTTTGCCTCCGGCCAGGAAATCATGCAGTTTTTTATTGCTTTCGGGCAGGCCGGCCTTTGGGGTGTGCTGCTGGCTACCGGTTTGTTCGTTTACCTGGGCGTGGTGATTATGGCCCTGGCCACCGGTTTGGGCATGGCCAGTTACGACGCAATGTTGGACTACCTGCTCGGGAAAAAATTGGGGAAAGTGATGGATTTTTTAAATTTGCTCATGTTGCCGGGCGGCCTGGTGGTGATGCTGGCCGGGAGCGGGGCGGTCTTTGCGCAGCAGCTCGGGCTGCCCCACTTGCTGGGGACGGTTTTGGCGGCCGCCGTTACCTGTCTGGTGATCCTGGGCGGGCTCCCGGGGGTGCTGACGGTCAACTTGATTCTTGTGCCGGTGAAAATTTGCGCGCTGGCGCTGGTGTGTTTATCCGGATTCTTTCATGAAGGCGGGCTTGCCCGGGAATTCCCGGCCCCTTTGCCCGGGCAAAAGGCGGCCGGTACCTGGGAATGGTCGGCTATTCTTTACGTGTCATACAATATCATTGTCCCCGTAGCCGTCCTTTCTTCGCTGGGCAGGGTCGTACCGGCCTCCGTGGGCATCGCGGGGGGAGCGTTGGGGGGCCTGGTGCTGGGGGCGACCGCCGGGCTGATTACCCTGGCGGGACTGGCTTTTTACCCGGAGATCGGCAATTACGAGATCCCTCTTTTGTTTATCGCCCGCCACCTGGGCTTTCCCCTGCAATCGTTTTTGGGGCTGCTCATCTGGGTGGCCATCCTGACCACGGCCATCGCCGACGCCCACGGCCTGGCCAGCCGCCTGGCGCCGGAGGGAGGCCGGCGGTACAAACTGATCGGCGTGGCGGTTACGCTGGCCGCCGTCCCCTTCGCCGGGCTGGACTTCAGCCGGCTGGTGAAGGTATTGTACCCACTGTTTGGTTACGCCGGGCTGGTTTTGCTGTTTGCCCTGCTGGCGGCGCCGGGGAAAAAATGGTTTATTCGGTGTCTCCAAAAGATTTCTCCGGGGCGCCCGAAAAAAATTTAAATAGGCGTTTGTTTTTGCCGATTATTGCCTTGTTGCGCCTGAACGTGATAAAATATCAGCAAGCAAGCAGGAGGTGAAGATGCTTTATGCCGGCCAAAGAACTCGTGATTCCTCAAAAGGAAGTTTATACTTATGCGGATTATGCCCTGCTGCCGGAGGGTGCGCCCTACCAATTGATTGGAGGGAAGCTGGTGATGACTCCCGCACCGAATACCTTTCACCAAATTATTTCCATGCGCCTGGAAGCAAAGTTTGTTAATTTTGTTACGGAAAAAGATTTAGGGATAATTCTTGATGCTCCCATTGACGTATATTTTGAAGAAAAAGAAACTTACCAGCCGGACATCATTTTCATTGCCAAAAACAGGTTACAGATTATTGAAAAGGTCAGAATAAACGGCGCTCCCGATCTGGTCGTGGAAATTTTATCTCCCTCCACAGGCTATTACGACTTAAAGAAAAAGGCCCGGACGTACGCCCGGCACGGAGTAAAAGAATACTGGGTCGTCGATCCGGAAGATCAGAGCATCGAAGTGCACGTTGGCCAGGAGGGAAAATTTGTCCTCAACCAGCGGGTGGAGGGGGAGGGCCGGGTTAAATCCCTCGTTTTGGAGGGGCTGGCAGTGGAAGCAAAAGAAATCTTTGCGCCGCTGGAATAAATCCCCCTGCTGCTTTTTGCGGTCCCAACGGTGATAAAAACTTACCGATCAGATTTACCGCCCATCCAAAACGAAGCGACGAAGGTGAACGACGGGCGGAAGGCCGCTTTAAAGGCGGCTGAAGATAAAAAATGATCGCGCAAAAAGCGGGTTAACTATCCCCGGTGCCCCTTTTTCCGGCCGTCCCTTTCCCTTCCTGTTCTTTTGGCGGCGGTCCGGCAGGGCCGTCCCCGGGGTTGCCCAACCCCTTTTCTAAAAAGGTGAAAATCGTTTCCACGGCGCCGGCGGGCGCCGGTTTGTTCTCCCAGAGGGGCCAGCGCATGCCGGTGAAAACGTTGAGCCCCATCAGGCAATAGGCCAGCGCCTCGGGATCGGACCGCCGGATTTCCCCTTTTTCCATGGCTTTGCCCAGCCGCCGGGCGTAGTTTTTGGCAAAGCTGCCGTAGTACCATTTAAACAGCTCTTCGTCCACCAGCTCCAGGTCCCTCAACAGGCGGTATAAATTCCGGTGCTGCAAGATGAATTCGTGAAAGGCCAGCAAGCCGCGTTTTTCTTTGGCCAGCCGGCCGTTTAAGGGGGCGACGGCCAGCTGGACGTGTTTTCGAATCTCGTGGTGCAGGTGGACGACGAGATGCCGGAAAATGTCTTTTTTGGTTTTGAAGTAAAGATAAAAAGTGCCCTGGGCCACTCCGGCCCGGGTGATGATATCCACAACCGAAGTTTCGTAATATCCCTTTTCCCCGAAAACCTCTTCCGCCGCTTCTAAAAGCTTGCGGAAAGTGGCTTCCCCGCGGGAAGTTTTGGGTCTGTTCACCCCTTCCAGTTCATTGCCGTTTATAACTGACACCCGATTCACCTCTTCTTTATATTTTCTCCCTCTTCCCGCCAGATCCTTTTTTAAAAGGGGTTTTTTAATTTTGTGATAATTGCCGGGAGAAATTTTTTATAAAAAATTTTTTTTCAAGAAGGATTTTGGAATTCTTTAGAGAATAAATATGACAACTGAATCATGTTACATATTAGGGAGGGATGCCCATGGGCTTAACGTGGTCCTGGATCAGTGACCTGGCCGCCCGCCGCGCCGCTTTAACGCCGGAGAAACAGGCCGTTTACGACCGGGTGGCGGACCGGTGGTATACTTACGGGGAATTAAACCGGCGGGCGAACAGACTGGCCAACTATTTAAAGGACGGCTTAAACCTGGCCCCGGGCGACCGGGTGGCGGTTTTGGCCCGCAACCGGATCGAGTGTTTTGACCTGTTCTTTGCCACCCAAAAGTTGAACGTGATCGATTTCCCCCTGAACATCCGCCTGTCGGCGGCGGAAATGGACGAGATGCTGGCCCGGATCGAACCAAAAGCTCTTTTCTTTGAAGCGGAACTGGAAGAAAAAGCGGCTTCTTTGCGCTTTCCCTTTCCGGCGAAAATCCGGCTGGACGGGGCAAAACCGGCCGCGCCGGCTTTGCTGGAGGCGCCGGATTATCCCGCGGTTCTGGCCCCGGCCAGTGAGCGGCCGCCGCAGGCGGAGCCCTTTTCCTGGGAGGAGACCCACCTGCTGCTGTCTACCGGGGGAACCACCGGCCTGCCCAAGGCCGCCATGATCCCCCACCGGATGGTTTTTGTGAATATCGTCAATGAAGTGCTAAGCTGGAATATCACTAATCAAGATTCCGCCGTTATTATCCTGCCCCTTTTCCATACCGGCGGGTGGCACCTCTTGACGCTGCCCATCCTGGCTGCGGGCGGCCGGATTTTCATCGACCGGCTTTTCGATCCGGAATGGGTGCTGGCTACCGTGGCGCGGGAGCGGACCACCCTGCTCTTCGGGGCGGCGACCATGTTTTTGATGTTCGCCGAAAGCTCCGCTTTTTCAAAGACGGACCTTTCCTCCCTGCGCATGGCCATGGCGGGAGCCGCCCCTTGCCCGAAGGAGATCATGGAACTCTACTGGGACAGGGGTGTGCCCTTCGTCAAGGGCTACGGTCTGACCGAAGCCGGCCCGAACAACGTTTCCATGCTCTGGGAACAGATGGACATGGTCAGGAAAAAGTGGGCGTCAGTGGGCGTGCCCTTTCTTTATACGCCGATGCGCCTGCTGGACGACCGGGGGGAGGACGTACCCGCCGGCGAGGTCGGGGAGATCTGTTTTGCCGGTCCGCAGATTTTTACCGGCTACTGGCGAAACGAAAAGGCCACCGCGGAAACCTTGATCGACGGTTGGGTGCACACCGGCGATCTGGGCCGGGTCGACGAAGACGGGTTTGTCTACATCGTCGACCGCAAGAAAGACATGTTTATTTCCGGCGGCGAAAACGTCTACCCTGCTGAAATCGAGGCGGTGCTGGTCACCCATCCCCAGATCCGGGAAGCGGCCGTGGTGGGGGTTCCCGATCCGAAGTGGGGGGAAGTGGGCAAGGCTTTTGTGGTTTTGCAAGCGCCGGGCCTGCGGCCGGAGGAAATTATCCGGTATTGCCGGACGCAACTGGCCGGGTACAAGGTGCCTAAATACGTGGAAATCCTGGACAGTCTGCCGAAAAGCTCGGTCGGGAAGGTAGTCAAGGTAGAGCTGAAAGAGCTTGCCCGGGGAGGCGGTCAATCGTGAACGTTACTCCGGCCCGCGAACCGGTCGGACTGGTCAGCTACGGCATTTACCTGCCGGACAATTATTTAACGGCGGAAGAAATCGGAGAAAGGGCAGGCATCCCCCCGGAGATTGTGGCCGGGAAGATGGGGATCGCCAAAAAGCACCGGGCCGGTCCGGACGAGCATATTTCGGACATGGCCGTCCAGGCGGCCCGCAGGGCCCTGGGCGGCCTAAGCCCGGAGGAAATCGACGTGCTGATCTATTTCGGCAGCGAATACAAGGATTATTCCGTCTGGTCCATCGCCGCCCACATCCAGGAGCGCCTGGGGGCGCACCGGGCCTTCTCCTTTGAAATCATGTCCCTTTGCGCCAGCTTTGCCGTGGCCGTAAAAGTGGCCAAGGACATGCTCCTGGCCGACCCCGAACTGCAAACCGTCCTGCTGGTGATGGGGACGAAGGAAGGGGACCTGATCGATTTTAAAAACCAGCGGTCCCGGTTCATGTTTAACTTCGGCGACGGGGCCGCCGCCTGCGTCCTCCGGCGGGGGCACCAACGGAACCAGGTCCTGGGTTCGGCCATCCTCACCGACGGCCGCTTCAGCCTGGACGTTTACGTGCCCGCCGGCGGTTCGAAAATCCGGCCGACGGAGGAAACCATCCGGAAGCGGATGCATTTTTTAGACGTGCGCGATCCGGAGAAGATGAAAATCAACCTGGATCCCGTTTCCCTCCCCAATTTTCTCGACGTGATCACCCGCGCCTGCGCGCGCAGCGGGTATACCCCGGCCCAGATTGCCTTTTTGGGGATCACGCACATGAAGCCCTCCATTCACCAGGCGATCTTAAGCGCGCTGGGCCTGCCCCCGGAGAGTTCCGTCTACCTGAAAAACCACGGGCACATTCAGTCCGGGGACCAGTTGATCGCCCTAGCCGAGGCCGAGCAAAGGGGACTGCTGAAGGATGGGGACCTGGTCGTCCTGGCCGGCGCCGGGACGGGCTACACCTGGTCAGCGACCTGCCTGCGCTGGGGTGCGGGGGCGGCCGAAAACGCCAATACTGCGGAAACCACCGGAACAGCCAATACCGCCAATACCGCGGAAATTGCGGAAATTGCCGGGACCGCGAAAACAGCCGGTACCGCCGGAACCCGCGCCGGGGCGAAGGGTGGCTGGGGGCAGTGAGCGAGTGGTTATTATTTGGACAGGCGCTGCTCAACGGCATTTTAAAATCGGGGCTATACGCCCTGGCGGCGACGGGGATGGCTCTCGCCTTCGGCGTGGTCCGGATCTTAAACCTGGCCCACGGCGATTTTTTAATGCTGGCCGCCTACTTTGCCATCTTTTTATTTTCCCGTTTCGGCTGTGATCCCTTGGCGGCCATTCCGGTTGCTTTTCTCCTCTTTTTTGCCCTGGGGGCGGTTTTATACCGCGGGACAATCAAACCTGTCCTGCGGGCCGGGGAGCTCAACCAGCTTTTACTTACCTTCGGCCTTTCCGTTTTGATTCAAAATCTGGCGCTCATTTTCTTCGGCGGCAACGTAAAAACCATCTTTGTCTCCTACAAGACCATCACCATTTCCCTGGGGGGACTCAGCTTCGGGGCCGGCCGGCTGCTTACCTTTCTGCTGGCCGTCGTCCTGCTGCTGGCCCTTTACCTGGTTCTCCAGCGGACCCGCTTCGGCCGGGCGATCCGGGCGGTCAGCCAGGATCCGGAAGGGGCCGCCCTGATCGGGATCGCGCCGGAAAAAATCAATCTTTACGCGTTTGGCCTGGCCACCGGATTTGCCGCCGTGGGCGGGATGATGCTGAGCGTAATTCTCTACGCGGAACCGCTGATCGGGCTGGGGTTTACCATGAAAAGCCTGGCGGTGGTAGTGGTGGCCGGCCTGGGAAACATTTACGGAGTTTTTTGGGCCAGCCTGCTTTTAGGGGTGGCGGAGTCGCTGGTCAGCACCTTTGTGCCGGAGGGAACCGGCTGGGCGGAGGCGATCTTTTTCCTGCTCATCTTCTTTGCCTTGATTTTTAAGCCGCGGGGGGTGAGGGAGGCGTGAAGGCAAAGCCGAAGGGTATCCTGGTCAAATCCGCCTTGCTTTTCGTTCTTCTGGCGGCTGTATTTTTCCCTTTTCTTAGCGGCGAATATTATCTGCACGTGGCGATCCAGGCGCTGATGTTTGCAGTTCTGGCCCTCAGCTGGGACATGGCGGCCCGGGCGGAGCTTGTTTCCTTTGCCCACGCGGGCTTTTTCGGGCTGGGGGCCTACGTCTCCGCGCTCAGTTTTCTAAAGCTGGGTTTGCCGCTGCCGCTCTGTTTTCTGGCGGCTGTGCTGGTTGCCGCCGGGGCGGCGCTGGTCCTGGGGTACCTCACGCTGCCCCTGACCGGGATCCATTTTGCCATTGCCACTCTGGCCTTCACCCAGACGCTGCAGGTGGTTGCTTTGCGGCTGCCCGGCCTGACCGGGGGAGCGATGGGGATTACCGTCCCCAGCCTTTTCGGCGGCGCAAGACTGTTCAGCTATTTTCTTATTTTCGCTCTTCTCCTGGTTTTAACCGGCATTTCCCTCTACCTCGAACGTTCCCCTTTCCGGCTGGCCTTTACCGCCATGCGGACCAGCGAGCGGGTGGCTGCCGTGCTGGGCGTGAACGTGGTGCGCTACCGCCTGCTGGTTTTTCTGGTCAGCGCAATTTTTGCCGCCCTGGCCGGCGCTTTTTACGTCCATTATACTTCCACCACCATACCGTACGAGGCGTTCAGCCTGCACATCGGGGTGGCGAGTCTGGTCATGCCGGTTTTCGGCGGGCTCTACAGTACGGCGGGGCCGCTGTTGGGCGCGGTAGTGCTGTACGGCGAGGAGGAATTCTTAAGGACCGCTATTTCTTATGGGTACATGGTGGTTTACGGCTTGATTTTAATTGTGGTTATTTTATTTATGCCCCAGGGGATTTTGGGGGTGATGCGCCGGTGGAATTTCTGGAAGTAAGGGGCTTAAAGAAAACTTTTGACGGCGTCGTGGCGGTGGCGGATCTGCATTTCACGGTGCAAAAAGGGGAAATCCTGGCGATCATCGGGCCTAACGGCGCCGGCAAGTCGACCACTTTTAACCTTCTTTCCGGACTTTTCCCTCCTGATGCGGGGGAGATCCGCTTCGCCGGGCGGGAGATCGCCGGCGCGAAGCCGCACGAGCGCTGCCTGCTGGGGATCGGGCGGACTTTCCAGGTTTGTCAGCCGTTTCAGGAATTAAGTGTCCTCGAAAATGTCGCTACCGCCTATCTTTTCGGGCGGCACCCCCGTCCGTCCCTGGTCCGGGCGAGGGAGGGCGCCGCCGAAGTGCTGGCCCGGGTGGGGCTCGCCGCCAAACTGAACCTGTTTCCAGCCCAGCTGACCGCCCCGGACCTGAAAATGCTGGAGCTGGCCCGGGCGCTGGCCACGGGCCCCCGCCTTTTGCTTCTGGACGAAGTGATGGCCGGCCTTCTGCCACAAGAATGTATCCGGGTTATGAATCTGGTCCGGGAAATCCGGGAGGAAGGGGTGACGGTCATTCTGGTGGAGCACGTGATGAAAGTTGTCCGGGAACTGGCGGAAAGGGTGATTGTGATGGATTACGGCCAAAAGATTGCCGAGGGAACTTACGCCGAGATCGCCGCTGATCCCCGGGTAATTACCGCCTACCTGGGCCAGGGGGAGGGGACGGAAAATGCCGGCTAGCTTGCTGACGGTGGAGAATCTGGCGGGAGGCTACGGCCCGCTGCAGGTTCTGTGGGATTTGAATTTGCGCGTGGAAGAAGGGGAGGTGGTCAGTCTCATCGGAGCCAACGGTGCCGGGAAAACCACCACGCTGCGCCTTATTTCCGGCCTGCAGCGGCCGTTTAAGGGAACAGTCGCCTTTCGGGGCCGGCCGCTTGCCGGTTGTTCGGCGGCGGAGATCGCCCGGCTGGGGATTTCCCACGTACCCGAGGGAAGAAAGCTTTTCCCCCGCATGACGGTGAAAGAAAACCTGGAACTGGGGGCCAGCTATTTCCCGGCGGCCTGGCGGGAAAGAAACCTGACCCGGGATTATCTATACGGCCTTTTCCCCCGTCTGCGGGAAAGGGAGCAGCAACTGGCGGGCACCCTTTCCGGGGGTGAGCAGCAAATGCTGGCCATTGCCCGGGCTTTGATGGCCAAACCGCAGCTTTTGCTGGTGGACGAACCTTCGCTGGGTCTGGCGCCGGCGGTGGTGGCGGCGGTGTTTAAATCCTTGCGGGAGGTGAATAAACAGGGAGTAGCCATTCTTTTGGTGGAGCAGGACGTGCAAAGAAGCCTGGTGCTGGCGCACCGCGGTTACGTGCTGGAAAACGGGCGCATCGTGGGCGAAGGCACCGGGGCGGAGCTGCTGGCGGACGAGCGGGTAAGGAAAGCGTATCTGGCGTTATAAGTTTTTGTTTTGGAAAGAAAAACCGGCGGATGATGATGGTTGTTTCTTTTTATGTTTAAAAAATTAAATAAGGGAGGGTTTCTTCGATGGGTTGGATTAAGAAATCAGGACTGGTAATGCTGGCGATTCTCCTGGTTGCGGCCGTCCTCGCGGGCTGCGGGCAGACCAAACAACAGGCGCCCGCCGGTCAGGCCCCAACTGAGCAGGGTCAAGCCGACGTAATCAAAATCGGCGCCATTTTGCCCCTTTCCGGACCGGCCGCCGACTCCGGGCAGCAAATGCGTAACGGGTACCGCACTGCGCTGAAGGAACTGGAGAAAAAGGGCTGGATTTTAAACGGGCGAAAAATCGAACTGATCATCGAAGACGGCAAGGGCGACCCGGCCACCTCCGTGGCGGCAATGGAGAAGCTGGTGACGAAGGATAAGGTGGAAATTATCCTGGGGACCATCTCCAGTACCGTCGACGTGGCCCTGGCCGAACCGATGAAAAAGTACCAGCCGATTTTTGCCTGCACGGGAGGAGCCTCCACGTCGGTAGAAAAAGCCTTCGGCGACGCCCCCTGGTTTTTCCATTTCCATCCCTGGGAATACGACAACGTGCGCTCCCTGGGAGAATGTTTAAAAGCGGTGGGGGGTCCGGGGAAACTGGTCATCGCCCACGAGGACGGGATCTTCGGAACCACGAATATTAACATGATCAAGGAAATAATGGTGCCGATGGGGTTTGAACTGGTCAAAACCCTCACTTTCAAGAGCGGTTCGCCGGACTTAAGTTCCGTGCTCACCCTGGCCAGGCAAACGCCGCACGACTATTTCATCTGGATTGGCTATCCGGCGGATGCCAACACCATTGCCACCCAGATGAAAGAACTGAATTACAGCCCCAGGCTCACCGTCGGCTATACTCCCGGTTGGCCGCAGGGGTTTGGCAGCCTGCCGCAAGGGAATTATATGGCGGCCCTCGGGATGTGGAGTCCGGATATCCCCGCACCCAAATCGCAGGAATTTGTCCGCGCGTATACGGAAGCGGTCGGCGAGAAACCCCAAACTTACTGGGCGGCCATGGCCTACGTCAACCTGCTGACGGTGGCCGACGCCGTCGATAAAGCCGGGAGCACAAAGAAGGAAGCGGTAATCGCCGCTTTGGAAAAAGGGGAATGGGAAACCCCGCTGGGCACTTTAAAGTTCCACAAGAGCAAAATCTCCCCGCACGCCGGATTCGATTACCAGGTTTTGATGCAGTGGCAGAACGGGAAGATGGAAGTAGTGGCGCCCCGGGAAAAGGCCACAGCCAAGGCCGTTTTCCCTGTCCCTTCCTGGGATAAAAGATAAGGCTTGCCAACCGGGCCCCGGAGCAGGCAAAGCTTCTTTTACGCCGGTTCCCCGGGCTTCGCCGAGGGGGACCGGCTCCCGCTTTTTTCTTTTGGGTGCCTATCTCTAAATAACTTCCCCGCCGTTCGTTTACCGTTAATTCAAAAGGAGGCAGGAGACAGGAAAAAGAAAGGAGAATACCGAATTATTCGCCGAAATATTGACCAAATAAAAACTAAGGAGGATTCGGCCATGTTCAAAGTGCTCGGGATTTCCGGGAGCTTAAGAGAAGACGGCAACACGGAGTACCTTGTCCGCTATGCTTTAGCGCTCTTCGACCCCGCTTTATTTCACACGGAACTGGTTTCTTTGCGCAATCTGGAAATCAAGCCCTGCCGGGGGTGCTACGGGTGTAAAAACAAGCCGGGAAAATGCGCGCAGGAAGGGGACGATTTTAATTTCGTCTACCAGAAAATGGTGGAGGCGGACGGTTTAATTATCGGCTCCCCCGTCTACTTCAGTTCCGCCCATCCCCAGCTGATGGCGCTACTGGACAGGGCCGGTTTTATCCGCCTGTGGTCCGGGGAGCGCTTCGCCGGAAAAGTGGGCGGGCCGATCACGGTAGCGCGGCGGGCCGGCCACAACATGGCCTTTGCCCAGCTTTTGCTGTGGTATTTCATCAACGACATCGTCGTGCCCGGCTCCAGCTACTGGACCATGGCCGTGGCCGGCAGCGGCGGCGCCCGGGACGCGGCGAAGGACGAGGAGGGGCTGAGCCACATCAAGCGGTTTGTGGAGAATATGAGCAAGGTAATGAGGGCTTTGCAAGCGGTGAAATAAGCAAGTCGTTTTAGCTTGACAAAAATCCTCTTTTCTCTTACCATTAGGTAAGAAGGAGGGATAAAAATGCATATAGTCAATCTTTCAACGAAAGGTCAAATTGTGATTCCAAAAAAAATAAGAGATACTTTGGGTGTGCAATCCGGGGCCAGGTTCAGGATAGAATTAGCCAACGGCAAGATTATCTTGAAACCCGTTAAAGAATATGTAGCAGACGAACTTTTCGGGAAATTTAAAGATCTGGATCTTCTTGGAGACCTGTCTAAAAACCGGGCTAAGGAATTAAAAAAGGAGACCGATCGTGAGCGCTAAACCCCCAATAACTGGTATTACTTTCGATTCATGGGCGGTTATGGCCTGGCTCCAGGGTGAACCCGCCGGAGTTTTCGTCAGGGACTTAATTGATTGGTGCGACGGAAAACCGGAGGCGGGGGAAAGTGTGATATCCCTTCTGCAAGGGGTATTAATCCCGCCGAGGCTTTTTTTGAGCATAATAAATCTGGGGGAGGTTTTTTATCTTCTGGGGCGGAGAAAAGGGGAAAAAACAGCCTGGGAAACTATTCGCAAGATCAAAATGACCTCCATCGAGATTGTTTCCATACCGGATGATCTTGTCCTTAAAGCGGCGGCAATTAAAATGAAATATCCTGTTTCCTATGCCGATGCCTTTGCTGTAGCAACTGCTAAAGGCAAAAACAGTTTATTAATGACTGGGGACCCGGAAATAAAGGGGATTAATGAAGTCGATATTTTATGGATCGGCCAGGACTTAACGGAGGGAGATAGTTGAGCAGGTACGAAGAAATTAAAGTGGGCGACCGGGCCGTTTTGCAGAGGCGGATTACCGGGGAAGACATTGAAAAGTTTGCCGCGGTGACGGGGGACAAAAACCCCGTGCACCTCGACGAGGAGTACGCGAAAGGCAGCTTTTTCGGCCGGCGGATCGCCCACGGGATGCTGACGGCGGGCCTGATTTCGAATTTACTGGGCAATGTGCTGCCGGGGCCGGGCACCATTTACCTGCGCCAGGAGCTCAAATTTAAGGCGCCTGTTTATCCGGGGGAGTTGGTCACGGCGGCGGTGGAAGTGAGCGCCAAAGACGACGCCCGGCGCCGGTTGAAGTTGAAGACCTGGTGCAGCAACGCGGAAGGGAAAACAGTGCTGGACGGCGAGGCGGAAGTAATGCTGCCGGAGTAGCCTTTTGGGCCGGAATTTGCGGAAGAGGGAGCTGATTTCGCGCCGGAGCGCTCGGGTGGGCGGGGGGCTGGAGCGGCGGGAAAGCCGGCGATGGGCGGGTTGTCTCCTTAGTCTCGCCAGGGACTTCCGGCGAACCGGTCCACCCTGGAAACTTTTTTCTAAAGTCTTGCTGGTGAAGGCGGGGGAAGTTGTTGCCCGGTTTGGGTCAGCACCTCCGCCCTGCTTATTTTTGCTTTGGAAAATTGTTGCAGGATTTTGGCTGACGATCGGGAATAAAGATAGATATTAGGAAACCGGACTTTTCGCGGAGAAGAGAAGGAAGTTCCCCCCCGGGTTTCGTCCGGATTTTCCCCGTAAATTTGCGGTGAGGGGTGTGCTTGCCGAAGGTGGACCAGGAAGCGGCCCTGGAGGGGATCCTGGAAAGGATCGTTTACTTCAGCGAAGAAGATAATTACACGGTGGCGAAACTGCGGGTGAAGGGCGAAAAGGAACTGGTCACCGTCGTGGGTAATTTGCTTGCCGTGCACCCGGGAGAGACCTTGAAACTGCAGGGAAAGTGGGTCAACAACCCGAAGTTCGGCCGGCAGTTCCGGGCGGTTAGCTGCCTGCCGGTGCTCCCCGCTACCCTGACCGGGATCGAAAAATATCTGGGCTCGGGTCTGATCAAGGGTATCGGCCCGGTGATGGCCAGGCGCCTGACGAAAAAATTCGGCCTGCAAACCCTGGAAATTATCGAAAACAACCCGGATCGGCTGAACGAAGTGGAGGGCATCGGCCCTGTCCGGGTGGAATGGATTAAAAAGGCCTGGGCGGAGCAGAAAGAAATCAAGGAAGTGATCCTCTTCCTGCAGAGTCACGGGGTGAGTACGGCCTACGCGGTAAAAATTTATAAGGCCTACGGCAACAACGCCATCGCCTTGCTGAGGGAGAACCCCTACCGGCTGGCCATGGAAATTACCGGCATCGGCTTTAAAACGGCCGACCGCATCGCGCAGAACCTGGGCGTTCCGCCGGACTCCCCCTTACGCGCCCAGGCAGGGATTCTTTACCTGCTCTGGGAGGCCACGGAAGAAGGGCACGTCTTTTTGCCCCGGGCGGAACTGGTCGAAAGGGCCGGCGAAACCCTGCAGATCGGGAAAAGCTACCTGGAGGACGCCCTGGCCGTCCTGGCGAAGGAAGAAAAAGTGGTTTTGGAGGAGGAGGGAGGGGAAGAAGAACGGGGGAGGCGGGGGAGCGGCGAGGTTTATTTAAAACCGCTCTGGACGGCCGAAGAAATGATTGCCCGGCGGCTGCACCGGCTTTTCCGGGCCCCCAAGCCGCCGCTGGCCATTGATACGGAGAAGGCTATTGCCTGGGTGCAGAGCACCGGCGGCATCGCGCTGGCGGAAAAGCAAAAGGAAGCCATCCGCAAAGTGGTGGAGCAGAAAGTTCTGGTCATTACCGGGGGACCGGGGACGGGAAAAACCACTCTGGTGAAAAGTATCCTGCAAATAATGGAAATGAAGGGGCAAAGGATCGTCCTGGCCTCGCCCACGGGCAGGGCGGCCAAAAGGCTTTCCGAGGTAACCGGCCGGGAGGCCAAAACCATCCACCGTCTCCTGGAATACAAACCGAGGGAAGGAGAATTCGCCCGGAACGAGGAAAACCCGCTGGCGGCCGACCTGGTGATTGTGGACGAAACTTCCATGGTGGACGTTCTGCTGCTGAACCATCTTTTGAAAGCCGTCCCCCCGCAGGCCACCCTGGTTCTGGTGGGGGACGTGGACCAGCTTCCTTCCGTGGGAGCGGGGAACGTGTTAAAGGACGTGATCAATTCCGGCAAGGTGGCGGTGATTACCCTGACCGAAATTTTCCGGCAGGCGCGGCAGAGCATGATCGTGGTCAACGCCCACCGGGTAAACAGGGGCGAATTTCCGCTTCTCAAAAATGTTCGGGGCCTGGATTTTTATTTTATCGAAAAGGAGGATCCGGAAGAAGCCCTCCAAACGGTAAAAGAACTTTGCGCGCGCAGAATCCCGAAAGGGTTCGGTTTCCATCCGGTAAACGACATCCAGGTGCTGAGCCCGCTGCGCAAGGGTTCGGCCGGGGTGGAGAGGCTGAACACGGAGCTGCAGGCGTTGCTTAATCCCCGGGGCCTGGAAGTAGCCCGCGGGGGGCGCCTCTTCCGGCTCGGCGACAAGGTGATGCAGATCAAGAATAATTACGAAAAAGAGGTGTTTAATGGCGATATCGGCCGGATCGCCCGCATTGATTTAGAAGAGCAGGAAATCCAGGTGCAGTTTGAAGACCGGCGGGTCAGTTATGATTACAGCGACTTAGACGAGCTCACCCTGGCCTACGCCGTTTCCGTGCACAAGTCCCAGGGGAGCGAGTACCCGGTGGTCGTCCTCCCTTTGCTCAAGCAGCATTTTGTGATGCTGCAAAGGAACCTGCTCTACACCGCCATCACCCGGGCGAAAAAGCTGCTGGTCATTGTCGGTGACAAAAAGGCCCTGGCTATGGCGGTAAGAAATGCCCGTCCGCAGGAAAGGTACACCGGCCTGCAGCGCCGGCTGAGACGGTGTTTTTCGGGCGGCGGAGATGGATAAAATAAAAGAGATCTCCACCTGCTTTATTGAGCGCCTGATCCTGGCGAACTAACTGACCTGGGGCCCCCGTCGAACTCCTCCGCACCACTTTCCGCTGCGGGTTTTTCCGTCCCTTTTTTTTGCGCCCCGGCTCCCCGGTATTGCGGAAGGCAAATTTTCCCTTTGGCTAGTTGTTCAATTATGGTAAAAGCGACGTCCCGGATCAGCTCGCTGATCTGATGATAGCTGTTCAGCAACTCCAGGTGCAGGTTGCTGGTGGCTTCCGATTCTTTAATGCCTTCCATCAGGCGGTGGACGTGCTTTTGCCGCAGCTCCCGGAAAAGGGCGGTGATTTTCGGCTGGCTGGTGACGGTTTGTTCCGCCAGGCAGAAATCAATTTGCACCAGCGCTTTGTGGGTTATCCGCAACAGGTCGATTACCGAGCTCCGGAGGACGGCCAGCTCTTCTCTTCCCTGGGGAGAGAATTCCACGCCCCGGTCGAGCTTGGCCTCGATAAGATACTTGACATTCCTGTCCAGTAGGTCAGTAATATTTTCCAGATCGTCAAGAACGTGGATCAAGCCCATGGCATACTCGAATTCTTCCCGGCTCAAGGGCTGGCGCAGAACGCGGGTGAGGTAATCCACCGCCGCCCGGTACAATACGTCCATCACCTTTTCCCGGTGCGAAATGCGGCTTAAAATATCCGCGTTGCCGCCGCGCAAGGCCCGTTCAACGTCAACAATCATCCGCAGCGTTTCCGCGGAGAGGCGCGTAACCTCGCGGTGGGCCAGGCCGAGCGCCACCGAGGGGGCGGTGATGACTTCTTCCTGGAGGTATTTTGGTTCCAGTTCCGGAATTTTTTTATCCGGGAGAACCCATTCCAGCAAACTGCAGCCGGTTTTGTAAAAGGGCAAAAAAACGGCCGCCAGGCCGACGTTGAAGATGGTGTGGGCGTTGGCCACCTGAAAAGATACGGAGGGGGTAAGGGAAGCCAAAAAGGAACTATACCAGGGCACGAAAGGAAAAAGAAGCGCGCTTCCCCCCAGCTTGGCCGCAAAGTGGGCCAGGGCCACCCGCTGCGCTTCGCGCCGGGAAGTTATGCTGGCCAAAAGGGCTGTAAAAGAGGTGCCGACGTTTGCGCCCAGGAGGAGATAAATGGCTGCCGGGAGATTGATTACGTGCTGGGTGGCCAGCATCATAATAATGCCTAAAACGGCGGCGCTGCTGTGCACCAGAAAAGTCACCAGGGCGGCCGCGGTCACCGCCAGAAACGGGTTTTGGCTGACGGTGAGCAGGGCCTGGGTAACGGCGGGCATGTCCCGCAGGGGCTGAACGCTTTCGCCGATAATTTTAAGGCCCAGAAAGAGCAGACCGAAGCCGGTGATGGCCTGACCGAAACGTTTGTGGCGGTCCTGTTTGGCAAAAAAAACTATCGGTGCGCCTATCCCAACGATGAATAAGGATAACTCGGTAAACTTAAGGGCAATAAGCTGGGCGGTGACCGTTGTACCGATGTCGGCGCCCAGGATCACCGGCATGCACTGCCTTAAGGTGATTACTGCCGCCCCGGCGAGACCGACCAGGATGACGGAGGTGGCCGTGCTGCTTTGGAAGAGGACGGTGATGGCAATACCGGCCAGCACACCGGAAAGGGGGTTTTTCGTCACCGATTCCAGAAGGTGGCGCAGCTGGCGGCCAAGGATCTTTTGCAGGCCATCGCCCATTACCTGAATGCCGTAAAGCAAAATTCCGATCCCGCCGAGCAGGCCGAAAAGGATGGCCAGCCAGGACGTATTCATGTACCTTCGCCCGCCTTGTTATGAACGTTAGGGAACAAATTGTGACGTAATTCACCAGCCATTTTATCATATTCTTTTTTGTCGTGTTAAGTCAATATCTTGAGAGTTAAAAGTTTTCCAAACGCATGTTCCTTGACATAAGAATATTCCCAGAAAGGAATGCCCGTTTAAGACCCGGCATAGTGAACTACGCTAATAATTTTGTTAATTACCAGTTTCTACCTGGCTTTTTGAAACAGGTTGTTCTAAAATCGGATCAAATTGATCCGGGAGGAACAGCCTGATGGAAAAAGAACTGATTGTCCGCCCGATCCGGGGCGAAGAACGCGAGACCTGGGACCAGCTCATGGCGACCCACCACTACCTGGGCTTAAAACACCTGGTGGGGGAATCCATTCGTTACGTAGCGCTGTTAAACGGGCAATGGGTAGCTTTGCTGGGGTGGACCAGCGCCGCCTACAAAAGCGGCCCCCGGGACCGGTGGATAGGCTGGGATGAAGACACCCGCCATAAGCGCTTGAAGTTTTTGGCCAATAACTCGCGGTTTCTGATTCTCCCCGAGGTCCGGGTCAAAAACCTGGCCTCCCAAATCCTGGCCGCCAATTTAAGGCGTTTGCCAGGGGATTGGGTAAAGGTATACGGCCACCCGGTCTGGCTGACCGAAACCTTTATCGACCACACTCGCTTTGCCGGCACCTGCTACCGGGCGGCTGGCTTTCTCCCCCTGGGGCAGACCCGCGGCTTTCGGCGCAACGCCGGATACTACTATGCTCACGGAAACGCCAAGACCATTTTGGTCCGTCCTTTGCACCAGGATGTGCGGCAGTGGCTGACGGCTCCCTTTTTAAGCCCGGCTCTTTTGATGGGGAAAAATCCTCTGGTGGACCTTAACCGGCTGTCCGTCGAGGAGCTTTTAAGGCACCTGGAAGTGGTGGCCGTTCCCCGGATGTCCCGGGGCATCCGGCACCGATCTGCAGCTGTGCTCACCGTAATCGTTTGCGCTGTTTTATCAGGCGCAGAAAGTTACATGGATTTGGGCCGCTGGGCGGCCGGGCTGCCCCAGAGTACCTTAAGGCGTTTAGGTACCCAGCGCAGCCCTAAGCAAAGGCGTTTTGTACCCCCCAACGAAGCGACCTTACGCCGGGTGTTGCAGGCGGTAGACATGGCTTCCCTTTGCCAGGCCGTGACCGGGTGGCTTGCCTCCCAAGGGTTAAATAGCGTGGCGCCGGTTGCTATAGAGCGTTTCCACTCCCTTCGGGAGCGGACCCACCGATAGGGGGATGGCCATGCTCAATGAACTAAGCGCCATCTTGCTGGCTTTCTTCCCGTGCTTTAGCCGGGATGCCGCGTTTTGCTGGTTTGTTGTGATCGTTTTCGGGTTAATTGTCCGTCTGGATTTTCGCGGGGTCACCTCCTTAATCCGCTGGTTGGCGCTGGAACCGGACCAATACGAAACGCTCCTGCATTTTTTCAAGGCGTCCAGTTGGCGGTTAGCGGAGCTCCAGCGGTGCTGGGCAAACATTATTCAAAAGTGGTGTCCTCTTCTCACCATCAACAGACACCTGCTCATGGTAGGAGATGGGATTAAGGTTTCCAAGGAAGCGAAACATATGCCCGGGGTCAAAATGCTCCATCAAGAATCGGAAAACTCGGGCAAACCCCCCTTCATCTTCGGGCACCACTTTGGCGTGGTGGGCCTTTTGGCCGGGACTGCCAAAAATGTCTTTTGCGTGCCTGCACTTGCCGAAATCCACGAAGGAGCAGAAAAGTTGCGCGCTTTTCAAAATAAGCAGCCCCCTGTTGTGGAGGGCGAGGAAAAGGTCACCATTGTTACCCTGATGCTTTCCCTCGCCGCCAGTCTGGCCCGTCGTTTGACCAGACCCTGCATGTTGATCTTAGATGCTTACTTTGCGGTGGGACCGACCTTTGTAATGGCCAGAGAGTGCGTTGATGACCACGGGCGACGCCTGCTCCACGTAATTACTAAAGCCAAAGACAACGCGGTAGGATATACAGGCCCTCCTCCAACAAAGCAGCAAGGAAAGAGGGGACGCTCACCTTTTTGGGGCCAAGAGGTAAAATTATGGAAGCAGTTTACCTCACGCTCCAAAGATTTTCAAACACTGACTCTTTCCCTTTACGGCAAACAGGTTACCTTATCCTACCTTTGTCTGGATTTGCTCTGGAAGCCGATCAAAGAGAAAGTACGCTTCGTTTTGGTCCAGGATGGTACAGAAAAATTTATCCTGATGTGCTCTAATTTAAGCTGGTCTCCCCAGGAGATCATTTTGGCTTACAGCTACCGCTTCAAGATCGAGGTCAGTTTCAAAGGTTTAAAACACCTCCTGGGGTCCTTTTGTTACCGCTTTTGGACCTCGGCGATGCCCAGGTTGAGTAAAAAAGAAGCGGTAGATTTAAACGGTCTTGAGGAAGCCCAGCAGCGTCTGATAGCAAAAACAGTTGACGCTATTGAAGGTTTTGTTAATTTCGGTTGCATCGCTTACGGGATTCTCCAAATCCTGGCGCTAAATTATCCCCAGACCATTTGGAGCAAGTATACCGGCTGGCTTAGAACCATAAGATCGGAGATCCCTTCTGAAGAGGTGGTCCGTTTGGTAATCTTGAAATGCTTCTACTACAATTTCCGCGATTTCAAGGATACGTTGATATATCAGATAATTACAGCGAAGCAACGTCGGCACTTGCAGTTACACATCAAAGATGCTGCATAGGTTTGAAAAAACTTTTGACTCTAAAGTCAATATTAATTTTGTATTAAGCAAATGTTAAACCCTTTTCAGCCCTGGCGAAAACCTTGTTTTTGCTTTTTTTGTGTGCTATGATTATGTAGTAATTACCAGCGGGTTGCCTGTCCTGATTATTCACCGCGCGGAGTTGCAAGCAAGTGAACTGGCTCGACATTGTTTTCTTGATCATTATTGCGTGGTCTGCCTGGCGGGGGTTTGCCGCCGGGTTAATTGCCGGCCTGGCCAGGCTGGCGGGTTTGTTTTTGGGGCTGGTGATGGCGTTTAACTACGCGGTTCCTTTGGCTCAATACGCCGATAAGCAGTGGCATTTGCAAGATAAAATCACGGGCTGGTGGCCCGTGCCGCCCGGCCGGGAAGGTTTTCCGGGCCTGGGGAAACTGCCGCAGTTTTTCGCTCCCGGACTGATCGAGATAGTTGCCTTTTTGCTGATTTTTTTAGTGGTTGCGCAGTTGACTTACCGGGTGGGTTCAATGGTTGCCGCGGCCGGCCGGGCGGTGTTTTTGGGGCCGGTCGACCGCCTGGGCGGGCTGGCTTTGGGGATTTTGCGCGGCGTGGTGATCGTCCTCGTTTTCCTGGCCCTGCTGGCGCCTTTGCATACCTCGGCTTTCTCGTTTCCCGGCGGGCACCAGGGAAGCTGGGGCTGGTTTTCCCGCGCCCTTGAGCAATCCGTCCTGGCCTCCTTCTTCTGGCCGTTTTTAGTGAAGCTGCCCATGATCTTTCCGGGCCTGCCGTTAAAAAGCGGCGTAGATGTTTGAAGATAAAATAATCTGTATCAAAACCAAATATCCCGTTATAATTTAAAAAAGATGATTTATCCGGGAAGGAGATTGAAAAAGGAAGGTTGCGTATGGAAAAGGAGAAAGATAAGCATCAGGAGACCGAACACGTTTGGGAACGGCTGGACGAAGAGGAGCGCCGGGCGGCGCTGGCTTTTAACGAGCGGTACAGAGAATTTTTAAGCGTGGCCAAGACAGAAAGGGAGACGGTGAATTTTTTGGTGGAGCACGCCCGCGGCAGCGGCTTTGCTCCTTTGCAAAACTTCGGGAGGCTGCAGGCGGGCGACCGGGTTTTTCTGACCGGGCGCGGGAAAATTATGGCCATGGCCGTCATCGGCAGCGAACCTTTGGAAAAGGGGCTGAACATTATCGGGGCCCACGTTGACGCCCCCCGCCTGGATCTAAAGCCGAAACCCCTTTATGAGGAGGCTGGTTTGGCCCTTTTGAAAACGCACTATTACGGAGGAATCAAAAAGTACCAGTGGGTGGCCATTCCCCTGGCCCTGCACGGCGTGGTGGTGAAGGGAGACGGGCGGGTTATTTCCCTGGTAATCGGCGAAAAGGAACACGAGCCGGTCTTTACGATTGCCGACCTGTTGCCGCATCTGGCCAGGGACCAGATGGAAAAGAAAATGAGCGAAGCGGTGACCGGGGAAGCCTTAAACATCCTTGTGGGGGGCTATCCGGTGATCGGGCGCGAAGGCAAGGAGCGCGTGAAAAAAGCGGTTTTGGAGCATTTAGCCCAGAATTACGGCATTGGCGAAGAAGATTTCGTCAGCGCCGAACTGGAAGCGGTGCCTGCCTGGCCGGCCAGGGACATCGGCTTTGACCGCAGCATGATTGGGGGCTACGGCCAGGACGACCGGTCGAGCGTTTTCACCGCGCTGGAGGCGATCCGCGAGCAGGAGGATGTGCGCCGGACGGCGGTGGCTTTGTTTGCGGACAAGGAGGAAATCGGCAGTGCGGGGAATACGGGTATGCAGTCGGTGTTTATGGTTAATTTTGTAGCCGAGATTGCCGCCCGCTGCCTGCCGGAGTACAGCGACCTGGTCTTGCGGCGCATTTTAAACAACTCCCGGGCCATCTCGGCCGACGTCACCGCGGGCTTAAACCCCAGCTACCAGGACGTGATGGATAAGCACAACGCGCCGCTTTTGGGGCACGGGGTAGTGCTCACCAAGTACACGGGCGCCCGGGGAAAAAGCGGCGCCAGCGATGCCCATCCTGAATTTGTCGCCTTTGTCCGGGGGTTGTTTGACCGCGAAGGGGTCATCTGGCAGACGGGAGAGTTGGGAAAAGTAGACCAGGGCGGCGGCGGAACGATTGCCTACCTGATGGCCCAGCACGGGATGGACGTGCTGGACTGCGGTGTGCCGCTCCTGGGGATGCACTCGCCCTTTGAGGTGGCCAGCAAGCTGGATATCTACATGGCGTATAAGGGATTTCGGGCATTTTTCAGGGATGTTGATTAAAAGATGGGAAAAAGGCACAAAGAGATAAAGGCACAGAGGCACAAAGGCACAGAGATAAGGGGACAAAGGGACAAAGGCACAAAAACGTAGAGGCACGGGGGAACAGAGGCACGGCGGGAATAAAATCGGGTTTCCCGCCGCCACGGAAAAAAAGCCGCTTCTCTATTCATCATGGGCTTGCTTTCCTTTGTGTCTTTGTGCCTGACATCTTCTGGGGAGAGATCCCTCATGCTGGTTAAGTATTGCGTCGGGGACGTCGTAAAAATGCGCAAACAGCACCCCTGCGGCGGTGATCAGTGGGAAATCATGCGCACGGGGGTGGATTTTCGCCTTAAATGTTTAAAATGCGGCCGGGTGGTTCTGCTCCCCAGGCCGAAATTTTTAAAACAGGTAAGGGAAATAGTCAGCCGTTCAGAAGGTTAATTAGCAAAGGTTAAGCCCTTTTCTAATCCCGTTACCTTTTTAACTGCAAACCCCTTTATTGCGGGGTTTTATTTTTTCGGGAAAGAGGCAGGAATAATCGCGAAAAGCAGGGAATTTAAGATGTAAAACGTCAATAATCCAGGACAGGAGGAAATTATATGCGCATTCGTTTTTTAGGGGCGGCCCAAATGGTGACGGGTTCGTGCTTCGTTTTGGAGGCGGGGGCGGCCCGGATAGTGGTTGACTGCGGAATGTTTCAGGGTCCCCGCTGCATCCGGGAGAATAATTACCGGCCCTTTTCCATACAGCCGCAAAGCATCGATTATCTTTTGCTGACCCACGCGCACATCGACCACAGCGGGCTTATTCCCAAGCTGGTTAAACAGGGTTTTCGCGGGAAAATCTTCGCCACCGCCGCAACTGTTGATCTCTGTTCGGTGATGTTGCCGGACAGCGGCTACATCCAGGAAATGGAGGTAGAACGCCTGAACAGAAAAAACAGGCGGGCGGGCCGGCCCGAGGTGGAGCCCATCTATACGTCCGAGGACGCCCGGAATTGCCTGCCGTTATTTCAGCCGGTGAACTACGGCGAAACGATTCCCCTGACCGCCCGGATTTCCGCCCGTTTTCTGGACGCGGGGCACATCCTCGGTTCGGCGGTGGTCGCGGTGTCTGTCCGCGAGGGGGAAGCAGAAACCAAACTTGCCTTTAGCGGCGACCTGGGGAATGAGAATAAACCTTACCTGAACGATCCCGTTCCCTTGACCGAGGCGGATTACCTGGTCATGGAGTCCACTTACGGCGACAGGCTGCACGCTGAACAGGACAGCCGTCCGGAAGACCGTCTTGAGCTGCTGCGGGAAATAGTCTGGAGCACTTACCGCAAGGGCGGCAATTTAATTATCCCGGCTTTTGCCGTGGAGCGCACGCAGGACTTACTTTTCGACCTGAACCTGCTGGCTATAAATGGCGACTTTCCGCCCATGAAGGTATACATCGACAGCCCCCTGGCCACCGCCGCCACCGAAATATTTCGCCGGCACTGGAAAACTTTTAACGAAGAAACTCAAAAGCTCATTGCTCAGGGGAGCGATCCGCTGCGGATGCCCTTTCTGGAATTCACCCGGACGACGGAAGAATCAATGGCTTTAAATAAAATTCCGGGCGGGGCGATCATCATTTCGGCCAGCGGCATGGCGGAGGCCGGACGGATCAAGCACCACCTGAAGCACAACCTGTGGCGCCCGGAGTGCACGGTGCTGCTGGTGGGCTTCCAGGCGCCGGGCACGAAAGGGCAGCGCCTGCGGGACGGGGCCAGGAAAATCTGCATTCACGGCGAAGAAATTGCCGTGCGGGCGGAGATCAGAAGCATCGAAGGGTATTCTTCCCATGCCGACCAGCAGGCGCTTTTGGATTGGGTGGGCGGCCTGCGCAAAATGCCCCGGCGGATTTTTTTAGTCCACGGGGAGGCGCAATCGGCCGCCGTGCTGGCGGAATTGCTGGCCCAAAAATACGGTGCCGCTGTTTCTGTGCCGGCTCTTGGGGAAACCGTCGTGCTCACGCCGGGCGAGGTGATCGACGAGGCAAAAGTCCGGGAGGCCCTGGCGGCTTTGTCCGCCCGGCTGGAAGACGTTTTGCAAACCAGGGCGGCGGAGGATCAGTACGCCAATCTACTCAATAAATTAACTGACCTGGAAGGTTTTGTGGAGAAAATGGTTAAGCGGGCGGGCTAAAAACTCGATCTTTTATTCCTTAAAAGTTAATATCATTAATTATATATTGATTAAAATACGGGGGAAGTTTAATGGAACGCCGATCGTCAATTACGGACCAGGAAAAATTGTGGACGAGAAACTTTCTTTTGATCTGTCTTTCCAGCCTGGCCACCTTTATGGGTTTTCAGATGTTGATGCCCACGCTGCCCGTGTACGTGGATTTTTTAGGGGGAAAGGAAAGCGAGATCGGTCTGGTGATAGGTTTTTTTACCATCTCGGCGGTAATCATCAGACCGCTCGCCGGGAAGGGAGTGGACACATACGGGCGCAAGGGTATATATTTGCTCGGTCTTTTGGTGTTTACGCTTTCGTGTTTGGCGTATAACTGGACGTATACCATCCCGCTTTTGCTGCTGGTCCGTTTTTTGCATGGTTTCGGCTGGGGAACTTCTTCTACGGCGGCCGGAACAGTCGCAGCCGACATCATCCCGAAGCAAAGGCTGGGCGAGGGCATGGGCTACTACGGCCTGGCCGCCACCATTGCCATGGCCGTGGCACCCGCTGCCGGTTTGTATTTGATTCATGAGTTCAGCTTTCCGGTGCTGTTTTATGCTTCTACCGGCCTGGCTGCCTTAGCTTTCTTGCTGGGCTCCTTGATTCATTACCGCAAAATGCCGGCAGCGCGGGCGGAAACGAAAGGCGCCTTGTTTGAAAAGAGCGCCTTCCGGCCTTCCCTGGTGACCTTTTTTGTCGCCATGTCTTATGGTTCCGTGGTTTCTTTTATCGCTCTTTACGCGGCCGAAAAAGGAATTGCCAACATCGGCGTATTTTTTACGGTTTACGCCGTTACGCTGGCCCTCACCCGTCCGGTTTCCGGCATGTTGCTGGACCGCAAGGGCTACGACGTGGTGGTGTACCCCGGGATGGTAGCGATTGCGGCGGCCATGCTTCTGCTTTCCAGGGCGGAATCCCTGGGGATGTTCTTGCTGGCCGGGGTTCTTTACGGGATCGGGTTTGGCAGCGTGCAGCCCAGCATGCAGGCGCTGACGGTGCGCAACGTGGCCTTTCACCGCCGCGGCGCGGCCAACGGCACCTTCTTTTCGGCCTTTGACCTGGGGCTGGCGGTGGGCGCCCTCCTGTGGGGAGCC
>JBFMBG010000017.1:0-48642 GCA_040755215.1 Bacillota bacterium
CCAGAGCACAATTTCCTCGCCAAAACGGCTCAAGTGCACCATGATCAAGGCGGCGGCGGCGAGAAATTCGACGATAAAATCGCGGTCGCTCACGGCGTCCAGGCTGTTTTCGGCCACGTGCGCAAACCCCAGTTCCTGCGCCACGTATTGGGGATCGATGGGCAAAGTGGTGCCGGCCAGGGCGCCCGCGCCCAGGGGCAGAACGTCCGTGCGGCGGCGGCAGTCTGTTAATCTATCCACGTCCCGGCCGAACATCTGCACGTAGGCCAACAGGTGGTGGGCGAAAGTGACCGGCTGGGCACGCTGCAGGTGGGTGTAACCGGGCATAACCGTGTGCACGTGCTTCTCGGCCAGGTCCAGCAGGGTTGCCTGCAGTTCTTTCAGCAGGCGGATTACCTCATCAATCTCTTCTTTTAAATACATGCGCACATCCAGGGCCACCTGGTCGTTGCGGCTGCGGGCGGTATGAAGCTTTTTCCCCGGCTCCCCGATTTTCGCGATCAAAAGCTGCTCGATATTCATGTGGATGTCTTCGGCGGCTTGCGCAAATTCCACCCGGCCGGCCTCGATATCGGCAAGGATCGCCTGCAACCCGGCAACAATCAGCCGGGCCTCTTCCGGGGTAAGGATACCCTGCCGGCCGAGCATGCGGGCGTGCGCGATGCTCCCCTGAATGTCCTGGCGGTACAGCCGGGAGTCAAAACCAATGGAAGAGTGAAAATCATCAACCAGTCGGTCCGTTTCCTTCTGAAAGCGGCCGCTCCAAGGTTTTTTCACGCGTATTCACCCGGTTTAAAATTTTACCAGCTACCAAACAAGATTTGCTCCTATTTTACTTGATCAAAAAAAAATCGGCAAGCCCAAAAAGCCTTGCCAAAAAAACCTGGGTAGACCCCCATGCCGCTTCTTAGCGATACCAACAGATGAAAACTTCCTGCCTGCCGTTCGATTTGCCAGGAGCGACCCGGCACTCAGCCTAGACTAACTCGTGTTTATAATCAGTGGTGTCCAATCTAAAACAGGCATGGAAATATGGAGTAACATTTCGGAAAGGCTGAGTGCCGGGTCGGCCCGCAGCATCGGAGCGACGGCAAACGAACAGCGGGCAAAAAAACTTTATCCCGGCCAAAGGGGGGATAAATAAAAAACTCCAGGTTCTTCACCCGGAACAAATCAATCCAGATAATCTTTTAATTTTTTACTTCTGCTGGGGTGGCGGAGCTTGCGCAGCGTCTTGGCTTCAATCTGCCGGATCCGCTCCCTGGTAACGCCGAAGCGCTGGCCCACCTCTTCTAATGTGCGCGCCCTCCCGTCGTCCAAACCGAAGCGCAGGCGGAGCACTTTCTGCTCCCGGTCGCTCAACGTAGTAAGCACCTCGTCCAGCTGTTCGCGCAGCATGGTAAAAGACGCTTCCTCGGCGGGCGCCCGGGCCTCCTGGTCTTCGATGAAATCCCCCAGGTGCGAATCTTCTTCCTCGCCGATCGGCGTTTCCAAAGACACTGGCTCCTGGGCAATCTTCAAAATATCCCGCACTTTCTCTTCGGAGATATTCATTTCTTTGGCGATTTCTTCCGGGGTAGGCTCCCTCCCCAGTTCCTGGAGGAGCTGGCGGGAAACCCGGATTAATTTGTTAATCGTTTCCACCATGTGCACGGGGATCCGGATCGTCCTGGCCTGATCCGCAATGGCGCGGGTAATTGCCTGGCGGATCCACCAGGTGGCGTAAGTGCTGAACTTGTAGCCCTTCCGGTAGTCAAATTTCTCTACCGCTTTAATCAAGCCCAGATTGCCCTCCTGAATCAGGTCCAGGAAAAGCATGCCGCGCCCCACGTAGCGCTTGGCAATGCTCACCACCAGGCGCAGGTTGGCTTCCGCCAGCCGCCTTTTGGCCTCTTCGTCCCCCTGTTCAATGCGCTTGGCCAGCTCGATTTCTTCTTCCGGAGTCAACAGGGGAACTCTTCCGATTTCTTTGAGGTACATCCGCACGGGATCATCAATGCTGATCCCTTCCGGAATGCTTAAGTCAACTTCCACCTCTTCGGCGGGGTTTTCCTCCAGGGCCGGGCTCTCCATAGGCTCTAAATCGGAAGCCTCCGGAATTACTTCAATCCCCATCCCGGACAGCTTTTCATAGATATCGTCAATCTGTTCGGGCGTCAAGTCGATCCCCTGCAAACCGTCCATTATTTCGGTATAGGTAAGCGTTCCCCTTTTTTTCCCTTTTTCAATCAGTTCCTTAATGCTGTCCACCTTCGCTTCTTCTCTCATCAAGATAACTCTTTACCCCCTTTGCCGGCAGGGGCGGCTTCCCCTTGCGGCGAACTGAAAAGTTGCGCCAGTTCTTTCAATAAAAGCCTTACCTGCCCGTGATCGTGGTTTTTTTCCGCCTGGGCCAACGCCTGCAAAAGACGGTCTTTTTTAATCTCCCGGTCGTTGGCTTGAATGGTTTTGATCAAGTCCCTCAGCACCTCCGGAGAATCCCCCAGCGGGGGTTCCTCCAGCAGCAGGCGACTGACCACTTTGCGCTCCCCGTCAGCCAGTTGATCCAGCCAGCCCGCCGGCCCTTGCTGCTCGTTTTGATCTTGAAGCAAATGGAAAATCTTTTTTAAAACAGGATCAATAAATTTTTCGCCAAATTGTTCCCCCAATTCCTTTTTTACCACGGGCAAATACCCCGGTTTTTGCAAAAGCAGGCGGATTATTTCCTGCTCGGCAATTCTTTTGGCGTCTTTTTTGTCATCTGTTAATATATTATGCGTTTTATTAGCAATTTTATCCGAAATTGGTTGTCTTGGTCTCTGCATAATCTGAAAACGCCGCAATTCGCTTTTGATCGCATCCCAACTCAAACTGAGCCGGGCCGCAAGCAGCTTTATACTCTCTTCCTGCTCAACGGGGCTGGTCATCCTGGCCACGTTGGCAATTACCTGCTGCAAAATTTTTTTCTTATCGCCGGTCGTCCGGCGGGCCTGGTCAATTTTGTATTCCAGGAAAGGTTGGGCGTTTTCAACCAGGGCATCCCACGCCTGGCGGCCGTGGCTGCGGATGTACTCATCGGGATCCTTGCCCTGGGGGATGCTGACCACCCGGAGGTGAAAGCCCAATTCCTGCAGCATATCCAGGCCGCGCAGGGCGGCCGCCACCCCGGCCGCGTCGGTATCGTAGGCAATTACTGCTTCCGTTGTGTAGCGCAGCAGCAGCCGGCCCTGCTCGCCCGTCAAACTGGTGCCCAGGGAGGCGACGGCGTTGCTCACGCCGGCCTGGTGAGCGCTGAGCACGTCCATGTACCCTTCCATAATGATGGCGAAACCCTGCTCCCGAATAGCCGGGCGGGCGAGATCGAGACCGTACAAAATGTGCCTTTTATTAAAAACGGCGGTTTCCGGGCTGTTCAGGTATTTAGGCTCCTCCTCTCCCAGGGTGCGCCCCCCAAAACCCACAACTTTCCCCCGGGAGTTGTGAATGGGGAAGATCAGCCGGTGGCGAAACCGGTCAAAAGTCCGGCCGCGCTCGCCGGTCACCGCCAGGCCCGCCGTTAATATTTCCTCCACGGGGTAATTATGCCCTTTAAGGTAATTCAGCAAACTATCCCAGCCGCCCGGTGCGTAACCAAGGCCGAAGCGCAGGGCCGTTTCTTTATTGATCCCCCGCCTGGCCAGGTATTCCCGGGCTGCCGTCCCCTCCGGCCGGTTGTGCAAATATTGCCTGTAAAAATCCCGGGCCAGCGCATTGATCTCCCAAAGGCGGCTCTCGATGGCGGCCTTTTTTTGTTCGCTTACCCCCCAGGCCGCCGGAATAATTACGCCCGTTCTGGCCGCCAGCTGCCTCACGGCCTCGGGGAAAGTGAGGCTTTCCACGGCCATCAAGAAATTAAACACGTTCCCCCCGACGCCGCAGCCAAAACAATGAAAAATTTGCTTCTCCCTACTCACCGTGAAGGAAGGGGTTTTTTCCTGGTGAAAAGGACACAGGGCCACAAAGTCCTTCCCTTTCTTGGTAAGGCGTAAATATTCGCCCACCACTTCCACGATGTCGGCCTGTTCCCTGATGTTTTCAATTACTTCGCGGGAGATAAAAGCGCCCACTTGAAGATCACCATTTTGACTTATTCGCTATTGCCTACCATTTTTCCTTCAATGTCTCGACAATTTAATTCAACGCGCTATTCCGGCAGGGGGAAGGCTTTCGGGACGAACAATCTGCTGAATTGGGAGACGGCGTACTGGTCTGTCATGCCGGCTATGTAATCACAAACAACCCGCTCCACCCCGACGGATTCGATCCGCTGCCTGTGTTCATCCGGCAGCAGGCGGGGATGGCGCACCAGGTAAGTAAAAAGGTACTGAACCACGTGCCGGGCCTTCGATTCTTCTCTTTTGGCCTCCGAACCGATATATACATTAGCAAAAAGGAAGGTGCGCAGGGCGTCGGTGGCCTCCCAAACCGCGGGGCTCATCCTGATGAAGGGTTTTTCCCAACTGCTGATGATCAAGTCCATCACCATCGTATTAATGCGCTCGCGATGGGTGCGCCCCAATACTTCCAGGCAGTCCGCCGGCAAATCAGCCGGGGTCAAAATTCCGCCCCGGACGGCATCGTCTATATCGTGGTTAATGTAGGCGATCCGGTCGCAAATTTTGACCACCTGGCCCTCCAGGGTAGCCGGCAGGGTTGGCCCCGTGTGGTTGAGAATCCCGTCCCTTACTTCCCAGGTAAGGTTAAGCCCCGACCCGCCTTCTAATTCATCCACCACCCTTAAGCTTTGCTCGTTGTGGCGGAAACCTTCCGCAAATACCTCCGTCAGCGCTTCTTCTCCCACGTGGCCGAAAGGGGTATGGCCCAGGTCGTGGCCTAAAGCAATGGCTTCGGTAAGGTCCTCGTTTAAACGCAGGGCCTTGGCCGCCGTGCGCGCGATCTGGGCCACCTCCAGGGTATGCGTCAGCCGGGTCCGGTAGTGATCTCCCTCGGGAATGATGAAGACCTGCGTTTTTCCTTTTAGCCGGCGAAAACTTTTGGAGTGGATAATCCGGTCCCGGTCCCGCTGGAAGGCGGTGCGCACCCGGCAGGGTTCTTCGGGGCGCCGCCTCCCCCTGGTATTTTTGCTGCAGCAGGCGTAAGGCGAAAGCAGCTTTTCTTCCAGCTCTTCCGTATAACAGCGGATCTCCATCAGTGTTCCCCCGTTAACAAAGGTTTTTTCTACGAAGCGGCCTAAACTTTTAAAAAAATCCCCGGCGCCGCTCGCTTGCCGGGCCGGGGGTGAAAATCGCTCGGTCTTCTAGCTGCTTCGGGTGCGCAGGCCCCGGGTTGCCCTGGCTACTTCGACTACCCTTTTCGCCAGCGCCTGAACCCTTTTCAGCGCCTGTGCATCCTCGCCGGCAGGCTCCTGCGCGCACGCCCCCTGGTGCCCGGCATCGTCCTCGGAAAACCCGTCCCCGACAACGGTCATGCCCTGGCATAACATCATATCGTGGATTGCCCTTAAGGCCGTTTCCTGACCTCCATAACGGGCGTTCCCGACCGTCACCGCCCCTCCGACAACATTCAGCAAAGCCTTTTCCCTGCGCAACGACCTGGTTTTGTCCCAAAAAGCCTTAAGGGGCGCCGATACCGTACTAAAGTAAACGGGACTGCCGATGATTATACCGTCGGCCTTTCGCATGGTTTTGAACGTTTCTTCCAGTTTGGTTCCCCGGAAGCACTTTCCCGCGCAAGGGGAAGAACAGGCGACACAGTAGGGGACCTTCTGCCCCTTCAGGATTTCCGAAACCTGCAGAAAGATAAACTCCGCCCCGGCGTCTTCGACAATTTGCCGGACGCTCCGCAACAGGTGGGCCGTATTCCCATCCGGCCGGGGGCTGCCGTTGATTGCCAGAATAATCATTGCACTACCTCTCTTTAGAAAAAGAACCTGAATAACCCAATCAGGCATAAAGCCCTCTTAATAATAATACTCTACAGGACGAAAAATTTCCTTTTCCATCAAAAATCTTTTTTAACTTCTCCCTTTTCCCTCTTTCCCTTATTTAATCTCCAAACTCCGGTACTGGATTGCCTCGGCCAGGTGAGCGCTCCCGATTACATTGCTGCCGTCCAGGTCGGCGATCGTCCGGGCCACCTTCAGGATGCGGTCGTGAGCGCGATTGCTGAAGTTCAGCTGCCTAAAAGCGGCTTGAAACAGCGTTTTTGCTTCCCTGGTCAGGGAGCAGTGTTTACGCACCTGCGCCGGGGTCATCCGGGCATTGCAGGCGGCGCTGCCAAATCTTTCCCTTTGGATCAGTCCGGCCTTATTCACCCTTTGCTTGATCGCCGAAGATGGCTCGCCGGGGGCCAGCTCACTTAATTCCCGGTAATCCAGGCGCGGCACTTCAAGGTGAATATCGATCCGGTCGAGCAGGGGACCGGAGATGCGGTTTACATAACGCTGCACCTGGTAGGGCGTGCAGGTACAATTTCTGGCGGGGTCGCCGTAAAATCCGCAGGGACATGGGTTCATTGCGCCGACCAGAATGAAACTGGCGGGGTAAGTCACCGCCGCGTTCACCCGGGAAATAGTGATTATTTTATCTTCCAGGGGCTGGCGCAAAGATTCCAGAACATCTTTGGGAAACTCCGGCAATTCGTCGAGAAATAAAACGCCGTGATGGGCCAGGCTGATTTCTCCCGGCCGTGGAAAGCGCCCCCCGCCCACCAGGGCGACGGCGGAGGCGCTGTGGTGGGGCGCCCGGAAAGGCCGCCTGGTCACCACGGGCTGCTCCGGCGTCAAGAGGCCGGCCAGGCTGTGGATTTTGGTCACTTCAACGGCTTCTTCAAAGGTAAGGTCCGGGAGGATGCCGGGAAGCCTCCTGGCCAGCATGGTTTTTCCGGAGCCGGGGGTGCCCAGCATTAACACGTTATGGCCCCCGGCCGCGGCTACTTCCAGGGCACGCTTGGCCGCCGCCTGACCCTTTACGTCGGCCATATCCAGTTCTTCTTCCGGAGCAGCTTTCATCAAGTCATCAATATTCACCTGGCAGGGAGCAATATTTTCTTCGCCCCGCAAGAAATTCTTCAGTTGTCCAAGGCTGTCCACCGGATAAATCTTCGCCCCCTGGACCAGGGCCGCTTCCCGGGCATTTTCCAGAGGGACGATTATTTCCGGAAAACCCTGTTCTTTGGCGGCCAGCACATTGGGCAAAACACCGGTGACCCGGCGCAAAGTTCCGTTCAGCGAGAGCTCGCCGATTAAAACGTAACGCTTTAAAGCGTCCGCATCGATCTGGCCCGTGGCCGCTAAAATTCCGGCGGCGATGGGCAAATCGTACAACGGCCCTTCCTTGCGGATGTCGGCGGGAGCAAGATTCACCGTAATCCGCCCCAGGGGATATGCAAAACCGGAATTTTTAATGGCCGCCCGCACGCGGTCCCGCGCTTCCCTGACCGCCGGGTCGGGGAGTCCTACCAGATCAAAACAGGGCAGGCCGTTCGAGACGTCAACCTCCACCTGCACAACCTGCCCGTCCAAACCATGCAAAGCGGTACTTTTAACGATGGCTAACATGCCAGGCCTCCCGCGCGGAAGTTCAAGCACAAAAACCAAAAGAAGTAATCAAGGCATAAGGGTAAAAGACTTCCTCAACTGTTCCCTTTCGTGATCAATTTGATTTTTCCTTCCTTACACTCGCCAAAAATTTATCCTCCGAACGATCTTATCTTCCCCGCGTATTGACAAGCAAAACCCCCGAAAGGGTAACTGCTCCTCCCGCCAGGGAAAGGAGGGTGGGCAACTCCCCCAGCCAGACCAGAGCGATGAAAATGGCCAGCACGGGCGAGACGTAAAGAAAACTGGCCGCAACTGAAGCCGGTGCCCGCGCCAACGCGTAGGCCCAGGTTACGTAGGCCAGCGCGGCGGGGAAAATTCCCAGGTAGATTATGGCCAGGGTAGCGGAAGGTGGAGCTTGCTGGATATCCCTGGCCAGGCCGGGGAGGAAAACCAGCATGAGGAGCGTTCCCGCCCAGATGGTGTAGGCCGTAAACTCGAGGGGGGTGTATTTCTTCAGGTAGGGCTTTTGGAAAACGAAATAGAAGCTGGTGGCCAGAGCCGCCAGGAGGATCATGAAGGCTTCCGGATTAAAGTGCATCCCCTTCTCTTCCCCCAGGGCAATTAAAGCTGCGCCGGCAAAACTTACGACGATCCCTACCCAGCCCCAGATTTTCAATCGCTCACCAAGGAAAGCGGCAGCCAGAAGCGCGGTAAAAACCGGGCCGGCGGCGATCAGGAGGCTGGCCGCCCCCGCGGTCACGGTGACCTCCCCGTAAGAAAGCGCCGCGTGGTAAACGGTGATCCCTAAAAAACCCAGGAGCAGGATGGCCGGGAGATCCTGCTTCGCAGGCAGGCGCATCCGGGTCAGCGCCGCATACCCGGCCAGCACCGCCGAGGCCACCAGAAAACGGAACAGGGCCAGGTGGCCGGGTGTGTAGGCGGTAAGCCCGGCCCGGATGCCGGCAAAAGCCGAAGCCCAAAAAAAGACAGTCACCCCCAGGGCGGCCAGCGTCAAGGCATCCATTTTTTTCTTCGCTATGTCTTGCCGTGTTGTCCTGCTGATCTGCGCCTCGTCCCTCATCTCATTAACCTCCGTAACATTATCCAGGAGCAGGAGATTAAATCCGTCGGCGGCTAAACGATTAGTCTAGTCTCCTGGGCGACTGCGCTACTCGCCTCCCTGTCCTTTCCAATCCCAGCTCAAAAGCCCTCAGGTTAAGCTCCCGGGCATTACCGGTGAAAAGTTCCGCAATGGTCCGGCGGTAGCTGTCCAGGGCGATGGGGAGAAACCCCGTCCCGGCCAGGGCGCCGGTCAGCACCACGTTGGCCGCCACCGGGCTGCCGGCCTGTTGGGCAACGTCAGTGGCGGAAAAGGAAAGGATCAGCCTGGCCAGCTTCCCGATTTCCGCTTTCAAATCATCCAGGGAAGGGTAGGCGGCTTCGCCCTGCAGCACGCTGATGGGATAATTGGGGCGCTCGTTCATGATCACCCGGGTTTCTCTGTTCCCGAAGACCCGCAGCACCCGCAGGCACTCCAGCGGCTCTAAGGCCGCCAGCAGATCCGCCTGGCCGCGCGGGATCAGGGGACCGACTTCCCGGCCGCGGGTGATCCGGACGTGGCTCATCACCGAACCGCCCCGCTGGGAAGCGCCGAAGGTCTCTCCCACCACCGCGGTGAGGCCCTCTTTTACCGCCGCGCCGGCCACGATCTGGGAGGCCAGCACGTTTCCCTGGCCGCCCACGCCGGCAATGATCAGGTTAATTAGCAAGCTATTCCCTCCCTTCCACCACGATGGCCTGCTGCGGGCAGTTGGCCGCGCAGACCCCGCACCCGGTGCAGACGGCTTCATCGATGCGGGCCTTGCCGGCAGCGGCGTCCCAGATGTTGGCCGGGCAGGAAAACACCCGGCTGCAGAAGCGCACGCAGCCGCAGGCGTCGCCGAGGCAGCGCTCCTGGTCGACATAAACCCGGGGCTTTTTGGTTTGCCGCGCCGCCGTCAGGGCGCATTCCCGGCGTAAGACAAGCACGTGGAGCTGGTTCTGCTGCAGGAGGTCAAAAACCACCCGGACGGTTGTCCGGATGTCGTAGGGGTCCTGAATGGTACAGGGGATCCCCAGCCCCGCCACCACTTCCTCAATGGCCACCGCCGGCGCTTTTTCTCCCATGGCGTTGATCCCCATGCCCGGGTGGGGCTGGTGGCCGGTCATGGCGGTGGTGCCGTTATCCAGGACAACGCAGAGGAAACGGGCCTGGTTGTAACGGGCGTCGATCAGGGCCGGCACGGCGGCGTGGAAGAAGGTGGAGTCGCCGATCACGGCGACCACGGGCTGGCCAAAGCCCAGGCGGGCGAGCTTGCTCAGGCCGGCGGCCACGCCGACGCTGGCCCCCATGCAGTGGGCGGTGCGTAAAAGATAATAGCCGGTGCGGCCCAGGCCCAGGGTGTAGCAGCCGATGTCCCCGGTAACGAAGCCGTTGCGGCCGTCTAACTCCAGGGCGGCCCGGACGGCCCAGAAGGAAGCGCGGTGGGGGCAGCCGGCGCAAAAAGCCAGTTCGCGGTCGATCACCGGAACACCGGGGGCAAAGGGCGGGTCCTGCGGCGGGGAAACCGCCGGCTCCGGGACGGGCAGCCCCGCCACGGCGGTCAGGGCTTTCACCATGATATCCACGTTCAGCTCTCCCGCCCCCGGCCCGAACGGACCGGCCACGTGAGCGCTGTTTTTGCCGAAAAAAGATATTTCGCCCACCGCGGACCAGTGCCGGGCGGCCAGGCTGGTGACGCTTTCTTCCAGGATGGGGTCGGTTTCCTCGGCAAAGATGACTTTCTTCGCGCTTCGCAGGCGGTTCAACACCAGTTTTTCCGGCAGGGGCCAGGTTAAGCCCAGTTTCAAAAGGCCGACCCGGTCCGTTAAACCGAGGCTGGCCACGGCTTCGCGGGCATACAGGAAGGCCGGTCCGCAGCCGATCACCAGGATTTCGGCGCCGGCGGGGCCTTCGTAACGGTTGAAAGGAAGCTCCAGTTCGGCCGCGCGCCGGAGCTTTTCCTCCTGCTTTTGGTGGTACGCGGGAACGGCGCCGGGGTTGGTGAGAAAGCGCTCTTCCGGCGGGATGCAGGGGGCTTTTTCCCGCGGGGGGAGCGCGCCCAGGACGACGTTGCCGCTGGCGTGGCAGATCCTGGTAACTCCCCGGACGATTACCGGGTACCGGAGGGTTTCGGAGAGTTCAAAGGCAACCTTCACCATCTCTTTCGCTTCGGCGACGGTGGCCGGCTCCAGAACCGGGACGTGGGCCAGCTTGGCCAGGTAGCGGGAGTCCTCTTCTTTGATGCTGGAGTGGGCGTTGGGATCGTCGCCGACGAAAATAACCAGGCCGCTTTTCGTTCCGGACATGGCGAGGGTGGTCAAAAAGTCAATGGCTACATTTAAGCCGTCGGGCTTCATGACGCAAAGGGCGCGCACCCCGGCAAAGGAAGCGGCGGCGGCTCCTTCCAGGGCTACGATTTCGTTGATGGACCATTCCGCGTAAAGGTTAAACTCCGCGGCCAGCCGGCCCAAAATGCTCAACACTTCGGCAGTGGGCGAGCCCGGGTAGGAGGAAGCGAAGCCAACGCCGGCTTCCAGGGCGCCGCGGGCAACCGCTTCGTTGCCGGTGAGCAGGACCGCCTGCCCGGGCCGGTCTGTCTTTACGCCCGTGATACTCATCAGGCAATCCCTCCTTGGAGTTTTTGCCGGTAATCGTCCGGCAGGTGCAGGTAGCCGTCCCCTTTTTGGGCGCTGAGCACGCGCCTTTTCTTGTTGAGGGCGGCCCGGCGCAAAAGGGGCAGGCGCTCTTCCGGGTAGGGCTTGAGCGCGATTACTCCGGCCGCCCGGGCCTCTTCGACCAGCGCCTTGCCCGCGGGGGTGCGGACAAGCAGGGTGTTCCAGGCCGGGTCGTACTCCGTGGAACCCACCGAGACGTCGGCCAGTTCGGCGGTGGGGTCGAAACAGTCCGGGCAGGCGGGCCGGATCAAAGGCCGCACCTCGTCCACGGGGAAGAGCAATTCCTGGCCGCCGGCGAGGGTAAGCTTGAGCCCTTCTGCGGGTATGTCCACCTTGCGGATTTCTGCGGAGCCGGCTTTTTGGGCAAGAAAAGTATAGAATGCGGGGGTCAGCGCCCAGAAGCAAAAGAGGCCGATGACGAAGATGTCCGGCCCGGCCGCCGGGAGGTGGGGCAGCTGCCCTTCCCGCGCCAGCCCTTGCATTTTTCTTAAGGCGGTGACCTGGCAGGGCCGGCCGACCACCGCCAGGCGGCGGTACCCCTCCCGCACGGCCTGCGGCAGCACGGCTAGGGTCGGGCAGGCGGAATATTTGGAGCCGGCGCCGGCCAAGAGATCCTCCCGGGTAGCGGCTACAAACGGCTCGGGCGGGGCGGCGCCGTTTCCCCGGGCCAGCAGGGCGGCGTCGATGCGCCCCTGCTGCAGCAGAAAAGCGAGCAGGGCGGTGACCGTCCCGCCGTACTGGGCGCGGGCGTTTATTTCTTTATCCTGCGCCCGGCTGAAGTAAATGGCGGAGTGTTCGCCCAGGACGTGGTCTGTGCGGGGCGCGCCAAAAACCCGGCGGTCCAACTCCCCCAAGGCGGTGGGGGTGCGGGGACAGACCCGGTAGCAGCTGCCGGCGGTCCGGCCGCAGGGGTAAATCACCGCCACCTTTTCCCTGACTGTGTAAATGTAGGGGCACAGGCCCGCACAGGCCCCGCAGGCGGTGCACATGTTCCGGTCCTGCACCTGGGTTTTCAATTCAACGGGCCCGCCTTGTTCCGAAAACATCTAACCCCTCCTCCTATTTTTGAAGGCTGCATAATTTTTGAAGCTTTTTACCACGGCGGCTGATCACCACCTCCCCCTTTGCCAGGTCAACGGCCGCAATCCGGATCTCGCTCCACCCTTTTAAAGAGAACAAATAACTTTTTGCGTGTGCATACCTTTTTACTGTTTTAGCCACCTCACTGGCTACCCCTTCTTCAGAAACCATTATCCCGTTGATCAAACTGCACATATGTTCTCTTCCGGGGGTCACAACCGCCGACTGAAATTGTTTTAAAAAGGCTTCAAAGTCCTGGAAATCCCCCAAACTTAAATTCCTCCCAAATACTTTCACCAAAAAATACTCAAAGGTTTCGTAAGAGTCGATAACGTCTTTGGGGGTTAAAAAAGTTCGGGCATGTTTTACGTAAGACTTTGCAAAGAGATCCATCTGTTGTCCAAAAAAGAATCTGTCTCTTTCCACGTCAAAAAATGGTGCCAAACGATCGTTTAAAAGCTGCAGATAATCTTTTGAATCCATAACCAACCAGCAAGCCGATTCTGTTCCACCTCCTCAACATATTCCAATTCGCCAAAAAACCGGGGGTTCCTTTTTCACTGCCCGCGCCAACCGGAGTTGACTGGAGCCGTTGTCCAGCCAAAAGCCGTATTCACCACAAAAATTCGGAATACACGTTGCTTTGCTCAAAAAGAAGTACCGGTTGACCGGTACTTCCTGGCAAGCTCCTTTTCTAAATTACGCGGTTTAAAGAAAAACTACAATTTACTCTCTACGGCGCTTTTGCCCATTTTCTCATTTTTAAAGGTGCTGTAAGTCAAAACCACAAGGATTACGGCCAGGATAAACAAGGCGAGGGAAATAACAAAGAGGGTGTAATTCGCGGCCTTAAAGAAATTCAAAATCAGTAAAAACGTTGCGGTAAGCGTTACGCAAAACATGAAAACCATGGGCAGGAAGGTCATCCAGGTTTTCTTTCCGGACCTGGCCAGCCAAACGGTAACGGCCAACAGCGCCAGGGCGCCCAGGAGCTGGTTCGACGCGCCGAAAATCGGCCATATTTTTTGATAACCATAGGCTAAAAGCACATATGAAGCAACCACGGTAATCAGGGTGGCAACATACCTGTTGCTTAACCAGTTTTGCCCTCCGGTTTTAACTGTAAACAATTCTTCAAAGACGTAGCGGCCAAGCCTCGCGGCGGTATCCAGGCTGGTCAAGACAAAACCGGTAAAAGCCAGAATGACGAAAACTTTCCCGACTTCCCGCGGAACGCCGAAACTTGCCATGAAGTCGGAAATTCCGCTGGCAAAAACCACCGCCGGAGATCCCTGGGCTGTTGCCACGTAAGCTACCGAAATCAGGGCGAGAATGGCCAGTGTCCCTTCCGTCAACATGCCGCCGTAACCAATAAACCGGGCATCCCTTTCGTTGGCAATTTGTTTGGCGGTCGTCCCCGAGCTGACCAGCGAGTGAAATCCCGATATGGCGCCGCAGGCGACAGTTACAAACAAAATTGGAAACAGATATTGGGGACCGGCTTTGGTAATGATCGTAAAGTCCTTAACCGCTTGCGCCTGGATATTGGGATGCATAATCAAAACCCCCAGGACACCGCCAACGATCATGGCAATGAGCAGAAAAGAGCTTAAATAATCCCTGGGTTGTAAAAGCAGCCATACCGGCAGCACCGACGCAATAAAAACGTAGATTAAAAGAATATATTGCCACGCAACCACGGAAAATTTCAAAAAAGGGTAACTGTAGCCAATCCAGATGGAGATTATGATTAAAATCACGCCCACCACGGTGGAAACAGCAAGATTAACATTTTGCCGGTAGACCAGTCGACCAAACAGAATGGCAATCAGAATAAACAACATGGAAGCCGTCCCCGCGCTGGGTGAATTCGCAAAAGCGTCCGCGGCGATGCTGGTGAAAGCGGCGATTACCAGGATCAGCGCCAGCCACGCAAAAATACAAAAAAGCGTTTTTCCCGTCCTTCCTACATTGGTTTCGATGACTTCCCCGATGGATTTTCCTTTATGCCGGATAGAAGCGAAAAGGGCGGCAAAATCATGCACGCCGCCAACAAAGGCGCTTCCCAGGACAATCCACAGATATACCGGCAGCCAACCGAACATGATCGCCAAAATTGGACCCGTGATTGGGCCGGCGCCGGCGATGGACGAAAAGTGGTGACCGAACAAAACCTTTGCGTTAGTCGGAACATAGTCGTAACCATCGTACAACTCTTCACTGGGGGTTTTCCGCTGTGGGTCGATCCCCCACTGCCTGGCCAGGTAGCCTCCGTAAAGGGTATAGGCAACGAAAAACAAGATTACTCCTAAGAACAAAATGACTACAGAATTCATCGCCGAACTTTCGCCTCCTCACAAGACTAATTTCCTGAATAGATCCAAAAAGAACCCAAAGAATTAGAAAAATAACAAATTTTCAGCCGGCCGGATCCCACCCCCTTCTGCTTGCCTAAAGGAAGCCCGGTTAATAATAATTACCAGGATTCGATGGGTATAACGCCGGGCCGTCATTCCCCGCTTAATTATACCGGGTGGTCCTTTTTCCGCCAACAACAAACCTGCCAGGGGAATAAATTAAGGGATGAAAAGAAACAATCAGGGGATCAACAGAAATGGAGGGCCAAGAAAGGCCCGGCTTATTCTCAAGCCAGCCCGAGGAGTCTCTTCAGGGTTTTAACCTGGGACTTGCTGACCGGAATCTGAGTTTTTTGCCGGTCTGCCATAATTACCCAGTAGGTTCCCTTAAACCAGGGGATTACTTCTTTGATGTGCCGGAGGTTAACCAGGTAGCTTTTATGGATGCGCAGGAAGGAACCGTCTTCTCTTAAACGCTCGGCCAGTTCGCACAGAGTTCCGGAAAAATCGTAGCATTCGGTCAGCGTGCTGACCCTGGCCGCACCACCGCTGCTCCGGACAAAAACAATTTCGTGGTAATCAATTAACGTGATCCGGCCGCCTTTTTCCACGGGCAGTTTATATACAGTTTTGCCTGCCGCGGAGTTCCCCGGCCGGGCGGCCTGCCTGTCCAGAGGCAGCAGGAAGTCCAATAAGCTCGCCACCTGCCGCACGGCCGATTGCCATAAAAAGGGGTCCCCGGCGAGAGATTGCAGCCGGGCCACCGTTTTCGCCAGCCGTTCGGCTCCGAATGGCTTCAACAGGTAATCCACCGCGCCCAGCTCAAAGGCCTCGACCGCGTAACGGTCGTAGGCCGTCACAAAAACGATCAGCGGCGGGCGGGGCAACGCCAGCATCCGGCGGGCCACTTCACACCCGGGGAGCCCCCGCATGTGGATGTCCAAAAAAACCACGTCCGGCTGGCGGCTGACAGCCATTTCCAGGGCGGCCCGGCCGCTGTCGGCCTCGCCGCAAACCGTGCAGGCGGGGTAAGCCCGGAGCAGGTGCTTTAGTTCGTCCCGGGCAGGTTCCTCGTCATCGACCAGCAACGCCTTAAACGACCAGGTCCCGGACATCGCCCGCGCCTCCTTTCGGGGGAATCCGGATGATTACCGTGGTGCCCCGGCCCTGCCGGCTGACCAGATTAAGGGCGTACGCGGGGCCGTAAAGGTTTTTTAACCTTTCGTTTACGTTGGACAAACCGATGCCGCTCCCGCGGCCGTACCCGGAAATAAAGATGGATTGCTGTTCTTCCGGAGCGATCCCCACCCCGTCATCGCGGATATCGATCACCAGTTCTCCCGAAGCAATTGTCGCCTTTATCTCCACCTGCCCCCCTTCTTCCTTCGGATGCAGGCCATGCTTTACCGCGTTTTCCACCAGGGGCTGAAGAATAAACGAAGGAACCGGCCAGGATCTGGCCGCCGGTTCAACGTGGGTGACCACCCGGAGTTTATCGCCGAACCGGGCCTGTTCAATGGCCAGGTAAGACTCCACGTGCGCCAGTTCCTCGCCAAGGGCGAGGAACTGGTTTGCCTTTTGCAAGTTATGGCGGAAGAAATTGCTCAATTCGATCAATAATTCCCGGGCCGTTTCCGGCCGGGAGCGCACCAAAGAGGTAATGGTATTCAGGGCGTTAAACAGGAAATGGGGGTTTACCTGCGCCTGCAGGGCTTTTAATTCGGCGCCGGCCGCCAGCCGGGCCTGCTGTTCCAGCCGGGCCAGTTCCAGCTGGGTGGAAAACAGGTCGGCCAGGCCCAGCGCCAGCTGGTGATCGAGCGCCGAGATGCCGCCCTTTCCCTTCCGGTACAGCTTCAAGGTGCCTGACGTAGTCTCCCCGGACTTGAGCGGAACCACAACGGCGGCGGTCAATTTGCAGCCGGGGTGGCCGCAGCCGATTTCCTCTTTCTGGTTGGCAATTTGAACTTGACCCGTGGCCAGCGCCTGCCTGGTGGCTTGGGTCAGCGGTATGCTGCCGGGGATGTGGTGATCCGCCCCTTCCCCCAGGTGCACCAGGATGTGCCGCGCGTCGGTGATGGCCACCGCGTCCATCCCGGCCATCCGGTAAATGATCTCTGCCGCCCGGGTGGCGGAATCCCGGCTTAATCCCTGACGCAGGAAAGGAAGGGTCCGGGTGGCGATCTGCAGAGCTTTTTGGGCCTGGAGGGCGGCAGTCTGCTGCTCCCGCTCCAGGGCCCCTTTAACAATGGCCAGGAAAATGGCCACTCCCGCGGAATTGATGATAATCATCGGGGGACCGACGATTTGCACCAGCGCCCAGGCTGCGCTGAAGGGCCGCGCCAGGAGCAGGGTGATCACCATGTGGAAAGCCTCGCCAATAGCGGCAGCCACCAGGGCGGCCGGCCAGGGAACCGGCCAGGTGCGGCTGTATTTCTGGATGATCCCGGCCGCCAGCCCCTCCAAAAAAGTTGCCAACCCGCAGGGGAAGGCGGTGAAGCCGCCCAGGAGGTAACGGTGCGTCCCCGCGATGAAACCGGCCCCGGCTCCTGCCAGGGGGCCGCCCAAAAAACCGGCCACCATCGCCCCCACGGCCCGGAAGTTCGCCACGGCGCCCTGGACGGGGGCGCCGGCATAAGTGCCCGCCACCCCGATCAAACCAAATAACAAAATCATCAGCGCGCGCTCCGCCCACCCTAACTCGCGGCGAAAAATCCGCTGGTAGATCCCGGTGTAAGACAGGACAAAGGCAACGGTGGCCAACATGCTAATCCGCTCAGTCAGGAGCAAGGGTAAAGAGTCCCCGACCACAAACGCACCTACCTTTTTCCGTCAAATTAATTTTCTGAACCCAAGGAAAAAATCCCGGGAGTTAAACTGGCGAAAGTTCTTCTTAACCCGTCCCGCCTGCCCGGGCCAGCATCCCCGGCACGTCGATTTCCAGCGGGCAGCCGCAAAAAGTCTTTTCCCTGAAAACCGGGCGGTGACGGTTATTTCCGAACAAGGCGGCCAGCAGCTTGCCGGCAGCACCCGGGTACGGCCAGGACGACCCGCCCGCAGTTTCCGGCGGCAGACCCGCCGCTTTTGCGGAGCCGAGGCAGGCTCCGCACTGCAGACAATAAAGCGCCTCGGCAAAACCTTTTTGGACGGCCTGCGTTCGCCCGTTGTCCACCAGGACAACGTGAACTTCCTTGGGGCCGTGCATGCCCAGCGTGATTTTGAATTCGATGTCCGCCGTCCGGCTGGGGCCCGAAAGACCCGTGACGTATCTGGTCAGCGGCCGGCCAAAGCCGAAAAGGGAAACCGCCCTCAGCACCGCCAGGGCGTCCGCGATGGTGCCGGTCAACTTCTCCACCCCGGCGACCACTACGTGGGTGTAAGGGAGGTTGGAAGCGATCCGGGCATCTCCGTCGTCCTCCGCCAGAAACACAGTCCCCGTTTCCACCGCGATGGCCTCGGCGTCGGTGATGCCTACTTCTGTACGCAACATGTCCTGTCTTATTTTTTTCCGGACAGCTTCCAAAACTTCGTTTGCGGACAGGGCCGCGCCGGCGGGAACAGGAAGATAGGGCTGGAGCCCGCCCTGCTCAACGACCCTGGCGTGAGCCGCCGGGGTGAGCAGCCGGCCCAGGCCGGCGGTCGGCCGCCGGGGGTGGGCGGCCGGCATTGCCAGCAGTTCCAGCATCCATTCTCCCGCGTTGCTGCCGGTAACGGTCATTCCTCTGGCGGCGAGAAACGGCGCCAGGCCAATCTCGTCGGCGGTAAGCGCCCTGCTCTTCACCGCCGTTTTTTTCTCCCGGAGCACCCCGGCAAGGTAATTCAGCGCGTCGGCGGCGTCTTTCGCCACGTGGACCCGGCACCCTTTTCCGGTCAGGGACACCCTGGCCCGTTCGATCATCCCCGCCAGATCCGAAACGGTTTGTTGCCTGACCCGCTTTGCCCGCCCGGCGATTGTGGCCGGCGCTTCTGCCCTCATCCGGCGTCCCCCCCATTCCATCCCGGAGATATTTTGTCCGGCGGCCTGTTTCCCAGAGCTTCGGCGAGCAGTTCGACGACATGTTTAACCGCGATCCCGGCGCCGATTCCGGCCAGCCCGTCGCTTAAGTGCAGCATGCACCCGGGGCAGGCAGTGGCCACGATAGAAGCGCCGCTGGCCTTGATTTTTTTCGCCTTTTCGCGGCTGATGGCCGCGGTGAGCTGGTAATGTTCCAGGCTGACCAGGCCGCCGAATCCGCAGCACGCGTCTGCGTCCGCCATTTCTTTGTAAACCGCCCCGGGGAGGGCGGCCAGCAGCCGGCGCGGCTGAGCGGTTACCCCCTGGCCGAGCCGGAGGTGGCAGGGATCGTGGTAGGTAACCGTCACCCCTTCGGTTCCGCCGCCGGCCGGTAAATCGCCCGGCCAACCCAGGTCGTCCGCCAGGAAAACCGTAATGTCCTTTACTCTGGCGGCCAGCAGGCGGGCTTTTTCTGCGCAGCGCGGGTCGTCCGCCAAAAGGCGCGGGTAAGTGTGCAGGAGCGTCTCCCCGCAACTGGCGCAGAGGTTGACTACCGCGTCGACACCCTGAAGATCAAGGCATTCCACATTTCGCCTGGCCAGCTTCCGGGCGCCTTCCAGGTCGCCGGCGGCCAAAAAGGGCAGCCCGCAGCATTGCTGCCCTTTCGGCACCAGCACCGCCACCTGGTTCCTGCTTAAAACGTCCAGGGCAGCCCGGCCGACCCCGGGGTAAAGAACATTCACCAAACACCCCACGTACAGAGCAACCCGTTTCACCGGCCTTTCCCCGGGCGTTACCTTTTCTTCCGCCCCGCTTAAGAAAGATGCGGGCGCCGGTTCCGGCAGCAGGCGTTCCCGGTTTGCGCCGGCCGCCGCCCGCAGGCGGACACCCCGGTGGTGCTCGTTGCGTTCCAGCAGCGGTCCGGCCAGGCGGGCAGCCACGCGAACAGTGCGGGCCAGCCGCCCCTGATCTTTTAAAAAATACCCGGCCAGCCGTTTCGGTAAGGCCAGGCCCCTTTTTTCAACCAGTTCCCGGCGCAGGCGCAGGATCAGGGAGGGCGTATCGATCTGAACGGGGCAGGCCCGGACGCAATTGCCGCAGGTCAAACAGGCAGCCAGACCGCCGGCCAGGGCGTCCTCGCTCACCTGAGTAAAAACAGTCTGCACCAGGCCGATCCCGCCCACGTATTTTTGCCCGAAGCGGTCTCCCAGAACCCCGTAGACGGGGCAAAAATTCTGGCAACTGCCGCAGTTAAGGCAGTAAAAAGCTTCGCCGTAACCTTCCCGCACGGCCCGGGAACGGCCGTTGTCCAGCAGAACCACGTGCACCTCGCGGGGCCCCTGGCAGCCGAGAATAGTCCCGTCCGGGTCCGCGGCCGGCGGCGAGGGGCCGGAAATGGCCGATAAATAGGTACCGAAATCCTGACCCGCCCCGTAAATGGAAGCGGCCTGGACCACCATTACGGCATCCTCGAAAGTGGGCACGATTTTATTGATCCCCGCCACCACCACGTGCACTTCCGGCAGGCCGGTCACCGCCCGGATGTTTCCTTCGTTTTCCATCAGGACAATCACCCCGGTATCGGCAGCGATGGCATTGGCGCCGGAAATGCCGCAGGAAGCGCTTTCCAGGTAGGCGCGGAGGCTCTGCCGGGCTACGGCGACCAGTTCCTCCACGTCCGTGGACAACTGCCGGCCGCTTTCCCGGGCAAAGATGTCCCTCACCGTTTCCACGGGAATATGAATGGCCGGCGCCAGCGGGTGTGTGGCGTGACTGCCGGCCAGCTGGTTGATCCGGTCGCCCAGGTCGGTTTCGATCACCGCCGTCCCGCGTTCGGCAAGCGCTTCCACTAACCCTATTTCCTTGCCCACGTTGGTCTTGGACTTCACCACCGTTCCCGGCGGGATTACCTGCAAAAGGTAACTCCTGGCCGCGGCCGCGTCCGGGGCCAAAAATACCCGGCAGCCGTTTGCCCGCAACCTTTCCGCCGCCTGTTCAACCAGGCTCTCCAGGTCGGCGAGGGCCGCCTCCTTCACCTGGCGCAGCCGGCCGGCCAGATCCGGATACCTTTCAACCATGGCCTTCATACTCCGGCGCAGGGGGCCGAGCGCCCGGTCGCGCGCCAGCCTGCTCTGGGCATCGGCCAGGGCGGCGGCAATTCTCCGGTTAACTATCCGGCGGTAATTTACGTGCAAGGTAAACTTCCTCCTGGTTATCTATAACCGGTGGCGCATATACATAATTACGTTGATATTATTCATTTTTCATCTAAAATCCTTCTTGTTCAAAAAACTTTCTTGCGTACACTTAATCCAGACCTGCCCTTGACAATCCTTTGCCAAAGGGATTATCTTTTTGAAAAGGGGTGGTCCTTTTGGAGCAATTGCGCCTTTTCTGGGCCGTGAATTTGCCGCCGCCGTTAAAAAGAAGGCTGGCCTCCCTTCAGGAGAAACTAATGTCCGCAAACGCGGACGCCAGGTGGGTGGAAGAAGAAAACCTGCATTTAACCCTGCAATTTCTGGGAAACGTGGAGGCTCAAAAAACAGGCCTCCTGATCGCCAACATGCAAAGTTTTTTAGCCGGCTTTTCCGCATTTCGCCTGCGGCTGGGCGGGCTGGGCTTCTTTCCGAACACCAGGAGACCCCGGGTTTTCTGGGCCGGGATAGCGGGCGACCTGGCTGCCCTGCGGCGCCTGCACAAACACGTGCAAAAAGCAAATCGTTTATCCGGGTTCCCGGCTGAAGAACGGGACTTCCGCCCGCATTTAACCCTGGCCCGCCTGCGCTCCAACAAGGGGCTGAACGACCTTCTAGCGGCGGTGCAGGAACTGGCCGCCGCAGTTGCCGATCTGGGCGAGTTGCCCGTAACCTCCGTAGATCTCATGAAAAGCGAACTCAGCCCCCGGGGACCGGCCTATACCCTGCTTGGGAAGATCGAACTAAGTTAAAAGATTTGCTTTCAAGGAATTGCTTTATAACGCGAGCCGTGGTGCTGTCGGCGCGAATTTATTTTTTATCTTGATTCTTTGCGCTGTTTACGTCTTTGCGATAAATCTCTTTCCTGATAGGGGTGCGGATCCATGGTGCGCAAACACGTTTTAATCAGCGGCCGGGTTCAGGGCGTTTATTTTCGCCAGTACACCCGGGATGCCGCCCTGGCCGCCGGCGTCACCGGCTGGGTGCGAAACCGGCGGGACGGGCGCGTCGAAGCCGTTTTTGAAGGCGAACAAGAAGCGGTGGAAAAAATGATCAGGTGGTGCCGGCGGGGTTCGCCTTCCGCTTGCGTCGAGCACGTGGAAATTCACGATGAAAAATACCGGGGAGAGTTCCCGGACTTTCAAATTGCCCCCACAGTTTAATTGATTTCTGTTGCCATGGCCACCATTATTTTCTATAATCAATTAGGGTGGTACTGGCAACGGTGAATAAAAAATGGGTCGTTAAAGAAGCCAACCCTATCTTGAAACAGATTTTCGCGCAGCAACTGAACGTTTCCCCCCTGCTGGCGCAACTTCTCCTTAACCGCGGCCTCTTTTCCCTGGCGGAAGCGGCAAAATTTCTTTACGCCGGCCTGTCCTGCCTGCCCGACCCGGGTCTTTTAAAAGACATGGACCGGGCGGTGGAACGGGTCCTGCGCGCGGTCCGGCGCCGGGAAAAAATTCTGGTTTACGGGGATTACGACGCGGACGGGATTACCGGCACAACGCTGCTCGTCCACTTGCTCAAACGCCTGGGGGGAACAGTTGAATTCTACATCCCGCACCGTTTGCGGGAAGGATACGGATTGCACCTGGAGCCGGTGAAAAGAGCCGCGGCGCTGGGCTTCGCCCTGATCATTACCGTTGATTGCGGGATCAGCGGCGCAGACGTAGTCGCCTGGGCGAAAAACAGCCAGGGTCCCGATTTTATCATTACCGATCACCACCAGGTGCCCGCCCGTTTGCCTCCTGCCCTGGCGGTGATCAATCCCAAACGCGATGATTGCCCCTATCCGTTCAAAGACCTTGCCGGGGTGGGCGTGGCTTTAAAACTGGCCCAGGCGCTGCTCCGGGAAACCCCCGCACCGGACCGGCCGGCCTGGCAGGACTACCTGGACCTGACCTGCCTGGGCACGGTGGCGGACCTGGTCCCCCTGCTGGGCGAAAACCGCCTGCTGGTAAAACACGGCCTCCCCCGGCTGGCCCGGACGGGCAGGCCTGGTTTAAAGGCACTGTTAAACATCACCGGCTGCCCGGAGGAGAAACTGGCTACCCGCGAGATCGGTTTCGGCCTGGCTCCCCGTTTAAACGCCATCGGCAGAATGGGTGACGCCGGCCAGGCGGTAAAACTTTTGCTCTGCCCGGATCCGGAAACTGCCGGCGAAATTGCCGCCGAGCTGGAAAAGGCGAACCAGCAGAGGCAGGAAGAGGAGCAAAGGGTCTTTAACGAAGCGCTTCAAATACTGGCGGAAGATCCCCGGCTTAAAGAGGCCAAAATCCTTCTCCTTGCCTCGGAAGCGTTCCATCCGGGGGTTACGGGCATCGTAGCCTCCCGGCTGGCGGAAATGTTTTACCGGCCGGTGATGTTGGTTTCCCTGGAAGGAGAGCAGGGCAAGGGCTCCGGGCGCAGCATCCCCGGCTTTCATTTATATCACGCTTTGTTTCACTGCCGGCAGCACCTGCTCTCCTACGGCGGGCACGCGCAGGCCGCCGGCTTTACCCTCAAAGCGAGCGAGTTAAATAATTTCCGCCAGTCTTTAAGCAGCTACGCGCTCGCCAATTTGCCGGAAGATTTGCTCGTTCCGCAGCTTGAGCTGGACGCGGTCGCTTCTTTAACGGAAATCTCCGAACAGTTAGTCAAAGAATTAGAATTATTAATCCCCTTCGGCGCCGGCAACCCGGAGCCCGTGCTGGGCTGCCCGGCCGCGACCATCCTGCGCTTGAGAGAAGTGGGCCGGGAAGGAAATCACCTCAAGGTATTCGTCAAGGAAAACGGGGTTTTTCGAGACGGCATAGGCTTCCGGCTGGCCGGACTGGTGGCGCCGGAAATCACGGAAGGAAAAACGGTTCACCTGGCCTTTACCCCCGTGCTGGACGAATACAACGGCAAGGCCCGGGTTCAGCTGGAACTAAAGGACATCTGTCCCGGCGAAAGTTCTCTTGATTTGCCTCTAGAAAAACCAGCCACGGACAACTTTCCTTCCCCCCAGAAAGGTTTTTGCCCGGCGGCCTTCGCCTCCCTGCCGGATTTTGCCCGGTTCTGGTTTGAGAATTACGCCCGGTTTCCGGGCCGGATCTTTTTGCCCATCTGGTCACGGAGCTTCCCGGCAGCCTCCCGGGAAGCCGCCGCCTCGATCTCCCCGATCCCGAAGACAGGCGGCGGGAAAGGCGGGAAAATAGAAGATCTGCGCAACCTGCCCGGCAAATTGTCCCGGCTGGCTAATTTAACCGCCGGCAGCGGGAGCGCCGTCATCGTGGTCAACTGCCCCTACCAGACCGTTGCCCTGGCCGAACGCCTGGACGGAGCCGGCTCCCGGGCCGCCTTCTTTCACCCCTCCTTTCAGGCCGAAAACGGGGATTCTCTGGATTGCTTCCGGCAAGGCAAACTCCCGGCGCTGGTGACAACTACCGGCAGCCTGGCCCAAATACCGCCCGGGAGCAAAATCGAACGACTGATCATTTACCACCTCCCCTTTGACCGGGAAGAATGGCGGAGCATCTTCCGCTACGCGGCAAACGCCGGCGTTGCAGAAATCTACCTGCTCTTCGGCCAGGCCGACCGCCAGGCAATGGAACATTACCTGGCTTCCCTGGCCCCCGACCGCGACTGCCTGGCTTATTTATACATCTTAATGCAGCACTGCCGGGCAAAAAATAAAAGCATCGCAGACAGCCTTCCGGAGCTTCTCAACGCCTTAAGGAGAAGGGGCCTGTTCTGGGCGGGTGAACATACGGTGAGCATTGCCCTGGCTGTTTTCTACGAACTGGGGCTGCTCAAAAAAGACCGGCAGATTTATCTGACCCCCGCCCCTGCCAAAAAATTAAACGTCAGACATTCGCCCACCTTTAACTGGGGAGAAAAGACAAAGGAGGAAAACCTTCGCTGGTACGGGCACGTGCTGCACGCGCCTCTAAAAGAGATAATCCCCGGATAAATACCGGCAAAGAGTTATAATGACAATATTTCTAATCTGCAGTATAATATATTGGGATTTTCTTAAGGGGTTAAAGAGTATGTTTGCCGAACTGATGCACCGGGTGATTCTTTACAACCCCAAAGCCGACGTGGCCTTTTTAAGCAAGGCCTATCACTTTGCGAAAGCCGCCCACGAACAGCAAAGGCGGTTTTCGGGGGAGCCTTTTATTCTTCACCCGGTTGCCGTGGCGCGGATCCTGGCCGACCTGGAACTGGACCTGGAAACCCTGGTGGCCGGTCTTCTGCACGACGTCGTCGAGGACACCCGCATCACCCTGCCCCAAATTGAAGAGGAATTCGGCGCCGAGGTGGCTTCCCTGGTAGACGGGGTAACCAAGCTGGGCCGCCTGGAATACAAGTCTAAAGAGGAGCGCCAGGCCGAAAACCTGCGCAAAATGTTTCTGGCCATGGCCAAAGACATCCGCGTCATTTTAATCAAACTGGCCGACCGCCTGCACAATTTACGCACTCTAAAGTACCAGCCGGAAGACAAACAAAAGGAAATTGCCGATGAGACCCTGGAAATCTTCACCCCCCTGGCCCACCGCCTGGGAATCTACCACCTGAAGTCGGAGCTTGAAGACCTGGCCTTCCGGTACATCAACCCGGCCAAGTACTTTGAATTAAGCGAGCGGATTGCCAGCACCAGGCGCCGGCGCGAAGAATACATCCGGGAAGCCATTGCCGTTCTAAAGGAAAAACTGGAGGCCATCGGCATCAAGACAGACATCAAGGGACGGCCGAAAAATTTATACAGCATTTATGAAAAAATGAAAAAGCAAAATAAAGACTTAAACGAGATCTACGACGTGCTGGCCGTCAGGATCATCGTGGATTCCGTGCGGGATTGTTACGCTTCTTTGGGCATCGTCCACACGTTGTGGAAGCCCATTCCCGGCCGCTTCAAAGACTACATCGCCATGCCCAAATCCAATATGTACCAGTCCCTGCATACGACGGTGGTGGGGCCGCACGGCGAACCGCTGGAGATCCAGATCCGGACGACCGAGATGCACCGCACCGCGGAATACGGCATTGCCGCCCACTGGCGCTACAAGGAAGGCGGGCGCTCCGACAAAAACTTCGATGAAAAACTGGCCTGGCTGCGCCAGCTCCTGGAGTGGCAGCACGACCTGCGGGACGCCCGGGAATTTATGGAGTCCTTAAAAATTGACCTGTTTGCCGATACCGTCTTTGTCTTTACGCCAAAGGGGGATGTCATGGAACTCCCGGCCGGCTCCGTGCCCATTGACTTTGCCTACCGGGTGCATACGCAGGTGGGTCACCGCTGCATGGGAGCAAAAGTCAACGGGAAACTTGTTCCTTTAGATTATAAACTGAAAAACGGCGATATCGTAGAAATTTTAACTTCCAGGCAGGCCGCGGGCCCGAGCCGGGACTGGCTGAACCTGGTCAAGACCTCCCAGGCCAAGTCGCGCATCCGGCAATGGTTTAAGCGGGAGCAGCGGGAAGAAAATATTTTAAAGGGCAGGGAAATTCTGGAAAAGGAATTTAAAAAACAGGGTCTGGAAACGGAGCTTCTAAAAAATGATAAGCTTTTAGAAATCGGGCGGCGTTTCAATCTGATGGGGGTGGACGATGTTTACGCGGCCATTGCGGACGGAACCATCTCCCCCCTGACGATTATCAACCGTGTCAGGGAGGAAATGAAAAAAGAAGAGGTTAAAGCGGCAAGGGCGCTTACGCTTGAGGAACAGCCGCTGAAAACCGAACCTCCTCCGCCTTCCCAGCCGGTTCAGTCCGTCCAGGGTATCCGGGTCAAAGGCATGGATAACCTTTTGACGCGCCTGGCCCATTGCTGCAACCCTGTCCCCGGCGACCCGATCACCGGCTATATAACCAGAGGGCGGGGGGTTTCCATCCACCGTTCCGACTGCCGCAACGTCTTGCTGTTCCAAAAAGCCGACCGGGACCGCCTCGTCGAGGTAAACTGGGACCAGGGATTTCCATATCCTTTCCAGGTTAAATTAGAAATAACGGCCATGGACCGGGCCGGTTTATTGAGCGACGTGATGGCGGTAATCGCCGAAATGAAAATGAGCGCGAACTGGGTTACCGCCAGGGGCCGCAAGGATCGCCAGGCTTCCATTGAAATGGTGCTGGAAATGAAGAGCAAGGAAGAGTTGGATTACCTCATGGGGAAGATCCATCGCGTCAAAGACGTATACGAGGTCAGGCGGACAAGCTGATGAAAAGGCACAGAGGCACTTAAGGCACTAAGGCACAGAGGAAGGAGAGGAATTTTTCCGGGAGTTGCTCACTGAAAATATAAGTTAATAAGTGGTGCCAGGCACTCGTTTTAACTTATTTTCCCGGTATCTTTGTGCCTGTTAGCTTTGTGCTTCGAATCGAAATCTGCTTTGTACATTGTATCTGGAGGAAAAATAATGCGGGCTGTTATCCAGAGAGTGAGCAGGGCAAAAGTGACGGTGGACGGAGAGGCAGTGGGTTCTATCGGCCGGGGGATTGCGGTCTTATTGGGAGTCGGGGCCGAAGATGAAGCGGCAGACGCCGCCTACATGGCGGACAAGATACCCCACCTGCGCATTTTCGAGAACGAAGAAGGAAAGCTCAACCGCTCCCTTTTCGATATCGCGGGCGAAGCCCTGGTCGTTTCGCAGTTCACCCTCTACGGCGACTGCCGCCGCGGCCGGCGCCCCAGCTTTTCTTCCGCCGCCCCGCCGGAAAAGGCGCGGCACCTTTACGAATTATTTATCTCCCTGCTGCAGGAAAAAGGCATTAAAGTAGCCACCGGCACCTTTCAGGCGCACATGCTCGTCGAACTCGTCAACGACGGCCCGGTAACCCTCTGGTTGGAAAGTAAACAATAAATCATAGTGAGCGGGGCAACGCCCCCCACCCCAAAGCAAAAAAGTAATGAAATAAATAAGTTGGAGGTATGTTTCTTGATCCTCGAAGGGTTCCCGGTAGGCTCGCTGGAAGCCAACTGCTACATTATCGGCTGCGCAGAAACCAGGGAAGCGGCCGTAGTCGATCCCGGGGGCGACGTGCAGCGCATCCTGAGGGCACTGCAGAAACACAATCTCACCTGCCGGTATATTATCCTGACCCACGGGCACGCCGATCACATCGGCGGCCTGGGCAAGCTGCGGGAGGCCACGGGCGCCCAGGTGCTCATCCACGCTGCAGACGCGCCAATGCTGACCGCCCCGGCGAAAAACCTCTCGCTGTTTACAGGTTCTTTCTTAAAATTTAAAGAAGCCGACCGCCTGTTGCACGATGGCGATACGATCAAAGTTGGCAAAGTAAATGTGGAAGTAATTCATACACCCGGTCACACCCCCGGGGGAATCACCCTGAAGGTCGGCGACAACCTGATTACCGGCGATACCCTCTTTGCCGGGTCGGTGGGCCGCTCCGACTTTCCCGGCGGCAACCACCGGCAGTTAATCAACTCCATTAAAGAAAAACTGCTGGTTTATCCGCCGGAGACGAGAGTCCTGCCGGGCCACGGACCGGCCTCCACGATCGGTGAGGAAAGCAAATCCAACCCCTTCTTAACCGGGGAATGGTAAGCTTTTAAGGTTAAACGTTCTTTGTGTTTTTGCAGTAAACTACTTTTGGGAGGTTTATGTTATGTTAACTACCCGGCCCCGGGGGACAAATGATATAATCCCCGGGGAGGTTGAAAAGTGGCAATACGTAGAAGAATGTTTTCGCCGGCTCTGCCGGGAGTACTGTTACGCGGAAATCCGCACCCCCGTTTTTGAACACTCCGAGCTATTCAACAGAAGCGTAGGGGATACTACCGATATTGTGGAAAAGGAGATGTACACCTTCCGGGACCGCAGCAACCGGAGCATCAGCCTGCGCCCGGAGGGAACCGCCGCCATCGCCCGCGCCTACCTGGAAAACAACTTTAGCGCGGGTCCGCAACCGGTAAAGTTTTTTTATACCGGCGCCATGTTTCGCTACGACCGGCCGCAGGCCGGGCGTTACCGGCAGTTCCACCAGTTGGGGGTGGAGGTTTTCGGTTCCCCCAGCCCCTCTTTAGACGCCGAAGTAATTGCCATGGCCATGGATTTCTTCGAACGCCTGAATTTAAACCTGGAACTGCACATCAACAGTGTGGGGTGTCCGGATTGCCGCCCCGTCTTGCGCCAAAAGCTAACGGAATTTTTCCAGAGGCACCAAAACGATCTTTGCGCCGACTGCCTCCGGCGCCTTGCCCAAAACCCCTTGCGCACCCTGGATTGCAAAGGCGTCAGGTGCCGGGAACTGGCCAAAAACGCCCCCACCAGCCTGGACTGCCTCTGCGCAGAATGCGCCGCGCATTTTCAGGATGTGCAAAAATATTTAAAAGAGCTGGGAATTGCGTATGTAATCAACCGCCACCTTGTCCGCGGCTTAGATTACTATACTAAAACGGCTTTTGAAATGATGGCCCCCGGAATCGGAGCGCAAAGCTCCGTCGGGGGCGGCGGCCGTTACGACAACCTGATGGAAACCCTCGGCGGCCCCCCCACGCCGGGAATAGGGTACGCCCTGGGGCTGGAGCGGCTGTTGCTGGCCGCGCGCGAACAGGGAATAAACCTGCCCGGCAGAGAAAAAATCGACGTTTTCGTGGCCTCTTTGGACGACGCCCTGGAAAACCAGGCGCTGAAGATACTCCAGACCTTGCGCCAAAAGGGTTTGGCGGCGGATAAGGATTATCTGGGCCGCAGCCTCAAAGCGCAAATGAAATACGCCGGAAAAATCGGCGCCCCGGCGGTGGCCATTTTGGGCAAAGCCGAACTGGCCAGGGGGATGGTTGTTTTAAGGGATATGGCGACCGGCGTCCAACAGGAAGTACCTCTGGAAAAGCTGGCCGGAGAAATTTTCAAATTACTCACGAAAGGAAGCGCCTGTTGATGGAAGATATGCGCGGTTTAAAGCGGACTCATCATTGTGGAACGCTGCGTTTAGAGCACGTCGGGCAAAAAGTGGTTTTAACGGGTTGGGTGCAACGGCACCGCGACCACGGCGGTTTAATTTTTATCGATCTGCGGGACCGTTCAGGAATCGTCCAGGTGGTTTTCAGCCCCGATCTTGCGGCCGCTGCGTTCCGGAAGGCGGAAACCGCCCGCAGCGAATACGTGCTGGCGGTGGCGGGGCGGGTGGAAAAACGCCCGGAAGGCACGGAAAACCCGCACCTGGCCACCGGCCAGGTGGAGGTCCGGGCCGACGAGGTGCGGATTTTAAACCGGGCCAAAACGCCCCCCTTCTACATCGAGGACGGGGTGGACGTAGACGAAAACCTGCGCCTGCGCTACCGCTACCTGGACCTGCGCCGCCCGGAAATGCAGCGGGCCTTGATTTTAAGGCACCGCGCCGCGCAAGCGACGCGCGCATTTTTAAGCCGGCGCGGTTTTTTGGAAATTGAAACACCCATGCTGACCCGGAGCACCCCGGAAGGGGCGCGCGATTTTCTGGTCCCCAGCAGGCTTAACCCCGGCTGCTTTTACGCCCTGCCCCAATCCCCCCAGCTGTTCAAGCAAATCCTGATGGTGGCGGGCCTGGAGCGCTACTTCCAGATTGTGCGCTGCTTCCGGGACGAGGATTTGCGGGCCGACCGGCAGCCCGAATTTACCCAGATCGACATTGAAATGTCTTTCGTCGAGATTGACGACATTCTTGATTTAACGGAAGAAATGATTGCGTATATCTGCCGGGAGACCACCGGGGAAGACATTCCGCGCCCCTTCCCCCGGCTCTCTTACCGGGAGGCCATGGACCGCTTCGGAACGGACAAGCCGGATATCAGGTTTGGCCTGGAAATTAAAGACGTTACCGATCTCGTTGCGGACTGCGGCTTTAAGGTATTTTCCTCCGCTGCGGCCGCCGGCGGAAAGGTCAAGGGCATTAACGCGAAGGGATGCGCGGGCTTCAGCCGCCGGGAAATTGACGAACTGGTTTCTTTTGCCACCGCTCACAAGGCAAAAGGCCTTGCTTATCTGATCGTGGAAAGCGGGGGGGTAAAATCACCCATCGCCAAGTTCTTCCAGGAAAAGGAAATAAGTGCCCTCATTGAACGTCTGGAGGGCGAGGAAGGGGATCTTCTGCTTTTCGTCGCGGACCGGCCCGACGTGACGGCTTTCGCTTTAAGCGCCCTGCGCCTGCACCTGGGCGAACGGCTGGACCTGATTCCCAAAGAGGGCCTGCAATTTGTCTGGATAACGGATTTCCCGCTCCTGGAATACGACGAAACGGAAAAGCGCTTTGTCGCCATGCACCATCCCTTCACCTCCCCGCAGGAAGAGGACATCCCTTTGCTGGCGAGCAATCCGGCGGCCGTGCGGGCCAAAGCGTACGACCTGGTTTTAAACGGCGTGGAGGTGGGCGGCGGGAGTATCCGGATCCACCGGCGCGACGTCCAGGAAAAAATGTTTGCCGCCATCGGCTTGTCCGTTGAAGAAGCCCGGGACAAATTCGGGTTCTTGCTGGAGGCTTTCGAATACGGCACCCCGCCTCACGGCGGCATCGCCTTCGGCTTCGACCGCCTGGTGATGCTTCTGGCCGGCAAAAAAACAATCCGCGACGTCATCGCCTTCCCCAAAACGCAAAGCGCCACCGATTTAATGAGCCAGGCCCCGGACAGGGTCTCGCCGGAGCAGTTGCGGGAGTTGCATATCAAGCTGGACGTTAAACCTGCTTCAAGCGCCAGGCTCGCGGGCGCAAAGGCGTGAACGAAGCAACCCCCTCGGGGTAAATATTCAGGGAAAACGCTCACTTTGGCTGGGGCATGGCGTTATCCTGAGCGAACGACTTGCGTAGCGCCGGTAACAGCACCCGGCGAAGCAAGGGTAACCGGACTTGCGGCGCGAAACCAGCGGCACCCGAAAGTTGCGCAAGAAAGCAAAAAAATTGTTCCAACGAAAAGATATCGTGAAAAGGAAGCCATGATCATGCCGCCTTTGCAGCGCCGCTAGTCCGGTTCGAAGCGAGCCGCGGTGCTGTCGGCGCGGAGCATCGGAGTGAGCAAGGACAACGCCATGCCCCAGCGGGTTTACTGAATCCTTACTCTTCGGGTTTGCGCAGGGTTTTTAAAAATTTGTTCAGGCGCGGAAGTTATAGAACGAATATGCAATAAACCATTAATTACCAGCTGCGCTTGCAAGAACGCACGTTTTATGCTAAAATATAACACAACGGCAATAGAATTAAAATTGTGAGCAAACCGGGTGATCGCGGGTGGGCGAGGTAGGCCCGCCTGAGGAAAGTCCGAGCTCCGCAGGGCAGGGTGCTGGGTAACACCCAGTGGGGGCGACCCCAAGGAAAGTGCCACAGAAATGGAGACCGCCCGGCACTCAGCCCCGTGTTTACGTTATGCCTTAAATATGCCCCTTCTTCCGGGATGATAAAGCTTGCCTGAAAGCATAATGTGGACACCGGGCTGAGTGCCGGGCAAGGGTGGAACGGTGCGGTAAGAGCGCACCAGCGGCCGCGGCGACCGGCCGGCTAGGTAAACCCCACCTGGAGCAAGACCGAATAGGGGGACGCTAAAAGTGGCCCGCTTAGTCCCCGGGTAAGGTCGCTCGAGGCGTCAGGCAACTGGCGTCCCAGATAGATGATCACCCTTGACAGAACTCGGCTTACAGGTTTGCTCACGGGCGCCGGACTGCGGCATCATAACCCGCAGTCCGGTTTTTTTGCGGCTTTTGGATTATATGGAATTTTCCTTGCCGGCAGGAAATTAATCCTCCAGGAAGTATAATTACTTATTTAATCAATTTTTTTTTCAGGAGGTAAACAATGACCAGCGAAAATAACCACCTCAAGGTCCCTGCCGAAAAACTCCGCCGCCGCTGCAATCCGGACGAACTAAGCTACAATACCACCGCGGAAGTCCCCCCGCTGCAAGATTTCATCGGCCAGGAACGGGCCGTGCGGGCCATGCAGTTCGGGCTCGCCATGCGCGCCCCGGGTTACAACATCTACGTGGCCGGGCCTACCGGCACCGGGAAAAGCACCTACGTCCAGGCGGTCGTCAACCAGGCCGCGATGAACAGGCCCGTGCCGGACGACTGGTGTTTTTTATATAATTTCGCCAACCCTGACCAACCGGCGGCCGTTTCCCTTCCCCCGGGGCGGGGCCAGATCTTTAAGCAGGATATGGAAGAGCTGATTGGCGATTTGCGCGCCCTCATCCCGAAGGCTTTTGAAGGAACCGACTACGAACAAAATAAGCAGGCCATTATCAGCGAACTGGAACACCAAATCCAGAAGGAAATGGAAGAGCTCCGCCAGGAGGCAGCCGCCGCAGGATTTTCCATGAAGCAGGGAACCAGCGGCATGATGTTTCTGCCCTTAAGAGACGGCAAACGCCTGTCCCCGGAGGAGTTTGAAGCGCTCCCCCAGGAAGAACAACGGGAAATCGAGCAGCGGGTCCGCTACCTGCAGCAAAAACTGGAAGAAGTCATCAACAGCGGCCGGATCCTGGAAAAAAAGGCCAAAGAGCAAATCCAGGAGCTAGAGAAGCAGATTGCCGGGTATGCAGCGGGCCCGCTGGTCGAGCGCCTGCAGGAAAAATACCGGGAGTTCCCCCGGATCGTGCGCTACCTGGGGGAAGTGGCCGAAGACATTACCCGCCACCTGGAATATTTTAAAACTGCGGAAGGACCCAAGGCCGGCCCGTTTGAAATCTTTCTGGACAGCCGGGACATCTTTAACCGCTACAAGGTTAATTTGTTCGTCAACAACGCGGATACTCAAGGGATGCCGGTAGTTATTGAATCCAACCCTTATTATTACAATCTCTTCGGCAAAATCGAGTACCGCAGCGTAATGGGCAGCCTGACCACCGACTTTACCATGCTCAAAGCGGGGGCCATTCACCGGGCGAACGGCGGCTACCTGATCCTCCAGGCGAAAGACGTGCTTTCGGACCCCCTGGCCTGGGACGCCTTGAAAAAAGCCTTAAAAAACCGCCAGACAATCATTGAAAATATCGGCGAACAATACCGGATTGTCCCCACCGCCAGCCTCCGCCCCGAGCCCATCCCGGTGGACGTGAAAGTAATCCTGATCGGCAGCTCCTACCTCTATTACCTGCTCTACGCCCTCGACGAAGATTTCCAGAAATTTTTCAAGGTCAGGGTTGATTTTGACACGGAAATGCCCCGTACGCCGGAAAACTTAAAAAACTATGCGGCCTTCGTCGGGTCCGTGTGCCGGCGGGAGAAACTGAAGCACTTCGACCGGGCGGGGCTGGCGGAACTGATTGAATACGGCGCGCGGCTGTGCGGCGACCAAAACAAGCTCTCCACCCGCTTCAACGAAGTGGTGCAGATAATTTACGAAGCGGCCGCCTGGGCGGACGTGGAGGGCGCGGCATACGTCAGCGCCCCCCACGTCCGCCGGGCCATCGACGAACGTGTTTACCGCTCCAGCCGCCTGGAAGAGAAAATCCAGGAAATGATCCGCCAGGGTAAAATCCTGGTGGATACCGAGGGCGCCGTCGTCGGCCAGGTGAACGGTTTATCGGTGGTGGACATCGGCGACTACGTTTTTGGAAAACCTTCGCGGATCACCGCCAAAACATTTATGGGCCAGGAAGGGGTCGTCAACATCGAGCGGGAAACCCGCATGAGCGGCCGGCTGCACACCAAGGGGGTGCTCACCCTGGCCGGCTTCCTGGGCGACCGCTTTGCCCAGGACAAGCCCTTGCGCCTTTCCGCCCGGATTACTTTCGAACAGCTTTACGAAGGGGTGGACGGGGACAGCGCCGCCAGCACCGAGCTCTACGCCCTGCTTTCCGCCCTCTCCGGCCTGCCCGTTAAACAGGGGATCGCGGTAACCGGCTCGGTCAACCAGAACGGTGAAATCCAGCCCATCGGCGGCGTGACGGAAAAAATCGAAGGATTTTTCAGCGTTTGTAAAATTAAAGGATTAACGGGCGAACAGGGGGTTATTATTCCTTGCCAGAATGTCGAAAATCTCATGCTCAAGCACGAAATAATCGAAGCGGTTCAGGAGGGTAAATTTCATATTTACGCCGTCCGCACCGCTGAAGAAGGGATCTCCATTCTTACCGGCGTGCCGGCGGGAGAGCGCGGCGCGGATGGAAAATACCCCGAAAATACTGTTTTTTACCTGGTGGATAAAAAGCTGCGGGAATATGCCGAGGGGCTGGCCGGCTTCGGCGGCAAGGAAAAGGGCGGCCAGGAGCAGCAACCGGCGCAAAACAACCCGGAAAGTGCCAATAATAATTAAGACATTGAGTAAACAAGCACAGAGGTGTTAGTTTTAAATACCCAATAATGAGGAAACTTTTTACCGGAAGGTCCTAAAGAAATGAACCCCGAAAAAACTTTGCCCGGCCCCCCGTTGATTTCGCCGGCCGCTTTAGCCGAAAAAGTCGCCGAACACGAAAAAGTCCTGCTCATGATGGATTACGACGGAACGCTGGTGCCCATCGCACCCACGCCGGGGCAGGCCAGGCCGGCCGGGAAACTGTTGAAAATACTGGCTCAGCTCGCCCAAAGGCCGGAATACCGGCTTGCCGTGTTAAGCGGACGCCGGCTGGAAGAACTGGGCGAGCTGCTGCCCGTCCCGGGGCTTTACCTGGCCGGTGTGCATGGCGCCGCCATTAAAAAACCGGACGGGACAGTCGTTCCTCTGCTGAAAGGAACGGACACGGAAAAGGTCATTGCCGAATTGTCCGCGCTTGCCATTGGTCTGCTGGGCGGCCGGCCCGGTTTTCTCGTGGAAAACAAGCGCTACGCCCTGGCCATCCACTACCGGCTGGCCGGGGCGGCCGCGGCTGGGGAAGTCCTGCCGGCGTTCATCAAAGAAAGCGAGAAGCTCCGCCGGCAATTTGCCTTAGAACTCCTCAAGGGCAAAGAAATTTTGGAAGTGCGCCCGAAAGGCTTACATAAGGGAGAGCCCGTCTCATGGCTGAAAAAAAACTTTCCCGGGTATTTCAGCGCTTTCCTGGGCGACGACACCACCGATGAGGACGCTTTTTGGTACCTGGAAAAAAACAACGGCCTGGGCATCCTGGTCGGTGAACACCCGCGGCCGTCAAACGCCAGACTGAGGCTGAAGTCGCCCGCCGAAGTCCGGCAATTTTTAGAACTCCTCGCCTGAACGCTACTCGTTTTTCACTCTGATTTCTTTAATCTCCCCGTCTGCCAGCTTTGCTTCCACCCGGTAATCCATTATGTCTTGAAGATCCACATTTTTCCCGTCCGCGTCAACAACAGTTAAAGCCACAGATAAACTATAGCTATACTTCCGATCGTTGATTTCCATGGTCAGCCGGTTCTTTTCTTCATTTATATTCACTACCCTGCCTTCCAGCGTAATATTGCGGTCGTCCAGCACATCGATCTCCTTTACCCTGCCCTCATCTACTTCAATCCGCACCTTCGCCCCCGGAACGACGTCCTCCAGGTTGATCTCGTCCCCGGATCGATAAACGGAAGCGTTCCGGTTGACATCGAAATCAAGCTCCAGGCCGCCCGCCATGCGCAAAGTGATAAAGGGCCGGTTGATAGTGCCCAGGTACAAAACGGTGCCGGTAAATTCCCCCTCTTTTTCGTCCAAAATTTCGATGCTGATGACCCTTTCGTTGTCTGCCACGGCAAAATTGATATAATCACCGCGTTTGAGATCAGCCAGGTCTTTCCGCCGGCCGTCCTTAAATATGTCCACCTGTTCATCCAAATCGTAACGTTTTTCTTCATTTTGCACGTAAATATAGATGGAATTCGTCCGCACTTTCGACACCATTCCGCTGAGCCCGGCCACCGTATCGGACAGGCAATCGATCTGAAATACCTTGTCGTTTAACAATACTATGCTTATGTAGTCGCCCGGCTGCAAATCGGAAAGATTCATGGGACGAAGGGTGTTTTTGGTGACCCGCACATGTTTACTGAGCAAGTAGTCCCGTTTTACGCCTCTTCTTTTAATCGTCAGTTCATCGCGATCAATGTCAACTAGAGTCCCGTTAACTGTTTCCGGTTCAAAAATTTCCATTTCAAAGACCATGTTGTTTTTGTCCAGAGCGATCGTGACGAAAGAATCCCTTTTTAAATCGGCGGCAGCCAGCTGACTGCTTCCCTTTCGCAACGCCGCGTCTGCGTACACATCGTATTGCAATTTTGCGTCCGTTTCCGTTTCCAGGGTCAGCGCATACCCTTTGGCGCCCGGCGCGAAAGAAACCAGAAAACCTTCCGCGGTTTTCTGCACAGGCCCGAAATCGTTTAATAAACGACCGTAATAAGCTTTCCGGTCGCCGTCGACGATCAATTTAATCCGCATGTTTTCTTGCAGGGAGCTTCGCGCGATCGTTTTATTTTTGTCGTCAAACAACGGGCAGTCCGCAGAAAGGGTGATCGTTTTTTCGCCGCCCAAATCTCTCACCGTAATGACGTCCCCATCTTCATCTAAACCCGTTATCCGGGCGATCAGCCGCTTCCGCGGGGGCGGCGGAGCAACCCAGTTTTGCTCAATCAACCGGGACAGCAGCGTGCACATTTGCGCGCGCGTAATTTTCATCTCCGGGGCAAAGATATTTCCCGGCAGGCCGATCATGATCCCCCTTTTCACAATCGCCCCCGCGTAACCGCGATAATTTTCATTAATTTGCGCCGCGTCCCGAAAGTTCAGCGAAGTATAATCCGGTTCAAAACCCAGGGCAAGGCAGAGCAAAGAAGCCACTTCCAGCCTGGTGGCCGGGCGTTTGGGATCAAGTAAAGGCAGCCCGTCTTTAGTAAGCATCCCTTTTTTTACGGCCAGGGCGAGATAGCCCTTCGCCCAGGTTCCGGCGGGGAAAGTTAATCCGGTTAGATCCGCCTTTGCCGCTTCCTCTCCCCAGCCCAGGGTATTCATGATCATCACGATCGCTTCCTGGAAGGCAATGTCCGCGTTCGGTTTAAACGTCCCGCCGGGGTAGCCGCTGACTATCTCGTAGGCGCTCATCTCCAGGATGCTTTGCTCGGCCCAGTGTCCTTTGACATCACCGAACCGGGCTGCCGCAAACGCCGCCTGGCCTTGCGGGAAGACCAGGCAAATGGTCAAAGCCAGAATAAGGGTGATCGCCAACCGGTAAAACCGCTGCTGGTTAAACATGCCAATCCCCCCAGTCATATCTAAAGCTTTATTCGACGGCCTCCCTATTGAGTCCTGCTAAATCTTCCTGAAAAGGGATAAAATATAATTTTAAGATCGGGGAACCGGGGAGCAGGAATTTTTGACCAGAAGGAGAATTATTTCTGAAAGTTTTTTGCCCGTTGATAATGATTCAGGGAGGGTTTTCATATGAAAATTTCCTGGCTCGGCCACGCCTGCTTTTTGATTGAAACAACCAAAAAAATTCTCACCGACCCCTTCGACAGGCAGTTAGGATACCCGGCGCCAAAAGCATCGGCGGACCTGGTCACCGTCAGCCACCAGCACTTCGACCACAACGCGGTCCAGACAATCCCCGGAAAGCCGCAGATCGTCCAGAGCGCCGGGGAACATTCCGTTACCGGAGTAAAAATAACGGGAATCCGCACCTTCCACGACCAAAACCGGGGTGCCCAGCGGGGCGAAAACATTATTTTTGTCATCGAAGCCGAGGGAATCCGGGTTTGCCACCTGGGGGACCTGGGCCATACCCTGGACCGGAGCACCCGTGCGAAAATTGGAAAGGTGGACGTGCTGCTGGTTCCGGTGGGCGGGTACTACACAATCAACGCGGCCGAAGCAAAAGAAGTGGTGGAACAGCTCAATCCCGGCTACGCAGTGCCCATGCATTACAAAACAAAATACCTGACCCTGCCGATCGCGCCGGTGGATGACTTTTTAAAGTTCTATCCCGGCTATAAAAAAGAAACCGCCCTGGAAGTCCAGGCCGGAAAAATGCCGGAGAAAACGCAGGTAGTCTTACTGGAGCTCACCCGATAGGTAATATAGATATCTATAACAAAGGCCAGTTTTTTGATCTGTTCTACTATTTCGTGGATCGATAGGGGCTTGGTCGGTTCGTGCCTGGAGGGGGTATCAACCGGGCGAAGATGCCAGCCCCTTACGTATCTTTATAGATTCCCCAAATCCCTTATTCTTTTTAATTCACAGGAAGGCTTTTAAATCCATTTTTCTTTCAGTTCCTTGTAATATTTGCGGAGGGTTTCCGCCCTTTCCCAGTCCCAAAAATCTTTTTCTGCCTCATAAGAATAAAAGTCTTCGCCTAAAACCCCTTCCTTGCCTTTTTTTATAAACTCGTTAAATGATAAATTCCATTTTGCTTCAAACTTTTTTACTTCTTCTTCCAACTTTTGAAGTTTTAATTCCAGGTATTCATGAAACAACTGCCTTAAAGCAGAATCCAGGTCCAGCGTTTGGGTCACTTTAATTAAAAATTCACCCATTTTCGGCGAGAGCATCAGCATAAGCATTTCCTTTCTTTAAATCAAAATTTTTCCCTGTCTTTACTTTAACTGAGAAAGGAAAAATAAACAAGGGTGGCTTGCTTACTTCCCCTCTCTTTCCTTGCTTGCCATTTAATATAGTAATTTTCCAGCCGCCCCCAGCTGGTTTTAATTCTGGCAGAATTGTCGTGCAACTGACATATACAATGTCTTCCAAATGACATATCTCCGGTGATCTGCTTGTTATTATTTTGTAAAATTAATGTTATCATTCTGTAAAATCAATGTTATTTGGTTCTTTAGCAAGAAAAATTACGTAGACAAAAAATAGCTACGCCCCATTATATGGTAATTATTGGGTATAACAGAAAAAGAAAGATTATGTTCTGGAAAGGCCATTTCATTATGGCCGCCAGAAACCTTTGAAAAAGGTGGATTTTTGTATGTTTAACAGCATCAAGTCCCGTATTTTACTACCCCTTCTGGTCATACCGGCCCTGGGGCTAATGATAATGATCATTTACGGCTCTTACCAGGTACGCAATATCCTCCTTGATCAGGAAATGCAACATTTTCAATCTGTTCGCGCCTTTATCGATAATAACCTGGAAGAAATAACCCGCCAGGCCCGTATGGGCATTGAAAGCGTGGTTGCCAATCCTGGGGTGCAGGAAGCCCTGGCGGTCCGGGACCGGGAGAAACTGCTGACCCTGACCATGCCCGTTTGGCAGCAGGTCAAAGATCAGGGGGTAGAGCAGTTTCAATTTCACCTGCCCCCGGCTACGGCCTTTTTACGTTTACATATGCCGGAAAAGTTTGGCGATGATCTTTCCTCTTTCCGGGCCACTGTAGTGGAGGCCAACCGGCAAAAGAAGGTGGTAGCCGGGCTGGAAGAAGGGCGCGGCGGTTACGGTTTCCGGGTGGTGGTTCCGGTATTTTACCGGGGTCAGCATGTAGGTAGCGCCGAGTACGGGCTGGGGTTTAACCAAAGCCTGTTAAAAGCCTGGCACGCCCGGCTGGGCGGGGAATTTTTCGTTTACCGCCGGGGCGACCGGGGCATATCCTGGGTGGACGACAGGCAAAAAAACCTATTGACCGCCACCACAGAAGATGTTTATCCGGTGAGCCGGGAAGTGGTGGAAAAATGTCTGGAACAGGGGCAATGGCAGGTTAGCTATATTAATGACGGGCGGTATGGGGCGCTCCTACTGCCTCTTAAGGATTATTCCGGTGCCGTTATCGGTTATGTTAAAGTGGTATTGAACAGGGAAGAGATTTTAAGTCAATTGCGGGGGGCTGTAACCAGTATTGTGTTGATCCTGCTGGTTACCGGTGCCATCATCCTGGGGGTCACATATTTGGTTTTAAACCGCACTTTGCGGGTTGTTACCGGCATTATTGGGGAAATGACCCGGGTTGGGGAAGGGGATCTGACGGTATCGCTTGATTGTTCTTCCCGGGATGAACTGGGTCGTATGGCGGCGGGGTTCTGCAACATGCTGGAGAACATCCGGAGGCTGGTGGGACAGGCCAGCGTTACAGTCAGCCGGCTTTTTGCCGCCGGGCAGAACCTTTCCGCCTCCACCCAACAGGTATCGGCAGGGGCGCAGGAGACCGCAGGTATTGCCGAAGACTTAACCCGGTCCACGTCCCGGCTGAATGAGAGTGCGCAGGAACTGGCCAGGGCGGCCGGGGATGCGGCTGGGATGGCCTGGGAAGGGGAAAAATCCATGGAGCAGCTGTTAACGCAGATGCTACGCATTCAGGAGCTGACCGACGAAACTTCCACCGCTATCCATGGCCTGGGGCAGCGTTCCCAAGAGATCGGGCGAATTGTGGATATGATCTCAGCCATAGCCCGGCAGACAAACCTGCTGGCCTTGAATGCATCCATTGAAGCAGCCCGGGCCGGTGAATACGGGCGGGGATTTTCCGTGGTGGCGGAGGAAATACGGAAACTGGCCGAACAGTCGGCCGGGGCGGCTACGGAAATCAGCACGCTTATCCATGAAATTCAAGAGGAAACGGCCCGGGGAGTGGAACGGATGGGTGACGGCGTATCAAGCGTACAGAAGGGCACCCGCCTGGTTAATGAAACAGGTATGCGTTTCCGGGAAATAGTCCGGCAGGTAGAACGTATCACCGGACAGATCCAGCAGGTAGCCGTTTCTATTTCTGAAGTGAATGCAGCCAGCCAGCAGGTCGCTGCGGCAGCGGAAGAGCAGTCAGCCACCGTAGAGAATATTGCCCGGGCGGCCACGGAACTGGCCGGTTTGGCGGAAGAACTGGCCGGGTACATCCGGCGCTTTAAACTGAAATGACACGGGCAGAAATGAAAAAGCCAGCTATTAAAAAACGGCAATGGGCTGTTGCAGTGACCAGTGCCAAGGCGGCCTTTTCAGTTTTACTTCTGCTTCTTTCTCCGCTTGCTGTGTTCTATCCCTACATCTATGCGCTCGGTGGGCACTCGCTCGTTGTCGAAGCCCCGGAAACTCCGGTAGATCACGCCGTCGTCGCCGATTTCGTACGGAATGTTTTCCACTTCTTCCACGTAACCCCGGTCTTCTATAGCCAGTTCGTTTTCACCGTAGTAAGCGCCGGCATCTGCCTGCTCGGCGTGTTCGGTAAAGCGGGCCAGGTCCTGCCAGGTGTCTTCCAGGTCGTACTCCGCGTTGCCGATGGCCTCATCAAAGCTCTGGTTGTAAACCTCCTCGATCACTTCTTCCTCCACCGGGCGGGTAGACTGGTCCGGGCTTTTCTCTGTCTGCCGGCGGCAGTAGTAACAGGTGGTTGTGTGCGGCACGGCGTTCAAACGCTCCAAAGGAATTTGCGCTCCGCAAAGCTCACACACCCCGTAGGTGCCGGCGGCAATTTTCGCGAGCGCTTCCTCGATGGCCCGGAGCCGGAGCCGGACATTTTCCCGCAGGGCGAAATCCTTGCTGCGCTCGAACAACTCCGATCCTATATCGGCAGGGTTGTTGTCGTAAAGCGACAACTCGCCGAGGGAATCGCTCATTGCCTCGCCTAAACCGGTTTCGTTAAGCGAGCAAATTCTTTCCTCCATTTGCTTCTTCTCTTTTTCCAGGCGCTGCCGGAACATCGCCAGCTGACCGTGCTCCACGAAACTTGCCTCCTCTAATGATCCGATGAGTTAATCGTAACGACTTGCGTTATTACCGTAACAAAAGAGACAAAACATCCCATTTTAAAATACTTGATTTTAAATACTTTGTGTTCTTGGCGTCTTTGCGGTTAATTCCCCGCGCGGAAAAATCACCGCCCCAGCTGAGCCTGCACAATGGCCACTATATCGGCGATGAACCCGCCGATTAACGGCAGGTTCAGGGTAACCAGGCGCTGCAGGATCAGAATGATGACCGCGCCCAGGATGGCAAAACCAACGGCAATGCCAAAACCGCGGGCCAGCCCGGAGATAAAATTAATGTATAAAAGGCGCCACGGGTGCTCAAGCAGATCCACGTATTCCGCCAGCTTCATTTTTTCCATATTAATGGCCAGCGCGGTGACCTTCTCCCGCAAAGATTCCCACAACCGCTTTTCGGCCTCATTCACTTAAAAGACACCGGCCTCTACTTCGGTTGTTTAATAATCTTCCCGTCAAAAAGTACGGATATTCCCCTTGCAGATATTTCCCGCAAAATAAATTTACCGTCAAGACGCAAAAAGCGTAATCTTGCGCCTGACGGTAAGCCAAAATGATTACCTGTGCGCAATCAGTCTGCAGTCCTGATCCTGGGCGCGCCCCTTTTTTCCAGCAGCTTAAAATCAACCCACAGGGGGCTGGCGTTGCAGACGGAAGAATAGGCCCCGCTGACCACCCCGATCAACATGGCCAGCACAAAGTTGCGGATGGTGCTGCCGCCCAAAAAGTAAAGGGCTACCAGCACGAACACCACCATCAGCACCGTATTTACCGAACGGGTAAGGGTCTGCCAGAGGCTTTTATTCACCAGGTCCTCCAGGCTTTCGCCTTTGGCCCGGGAGCGCATATTTTCGCGGATGCGGTCGAAAATGATAATGGTATCGTTAATCGAATAGCCGATGATGGTCAGCACGGCGGCAATAAAGGCGCTATCCACTTCAATTTGAAAGATCGAAAAGATCCCCGTCACCACCAGGGTATCGTGAATTAGGGCGATGATTGCGGCAATTCCCTGTTTAAACTCAAAGCGGATAGTAATGTAAATCACCATCAAGATAGAAGCAATGATCAGGGCCAGGATGGCCTTGTAAGTCAATTCCCGGCCGATTACCGGCCCCACGGATTCGTTGCGCAGGATTTCAAATTTGCCCGGTTTCTCCAGTTCCGCCAGCAATTTGTCGATTTCTTCCTGGCTTAAGTGCCGGGTCCGGATCAGAAAATCTTTCTCGCCGCTTTGCTGGATCCCCCGGCTGGTCTCCAGCCCCAGGGCGGCAACCGCTTCCCGCACCTTTTCCACAGCCACCGGCTGTTCGTAACGGATCTCCAGGATGTTCCCGCCGGTAAAATCAATTCCCAGGTTTAACCCCCGGACGGCCAGTGAAATCAACCCCGGCAAGATGATTGCAATCGATATAAGATACCAGATTTTCCGCAGCTTAATAAAATGCAATTCAAAAAACCTCCTATGCCCCGTAAAGTTTCAGGTTTTTGGCCACCCCGCTGGCCGCCACCAGGTGCAGGAACCACCTGGTCATGGTCACCGCCGTAAACATGCTGGCCACAATACCGATGGAAAGGGTTACGGCAAAGCCGCGGATGGGCCCCGTACCGAGAAAATAAAGCACCAGGGCCGTGATCAGGGTGGTGGCGTTGGCGTCGAAAACGGCCACGAACCCCCTCTTAAACCCGGCATCGATGGCCGAGCGCAGGCTCTTGCCCGTACGCAGCTCCTCCCTGACCCGCTCGAAAATAATCACGTTGGCGTCCACGGCAATCCCCAGGGACAAAAGAAAGGCCGCTATTCCGGGCAAGGTCATGGTCACGTGCATCCCCACAAAAATCATAAGCACAATCAAGGTATAGATGAGCAGGGCAAAGTTGGCCACCAGCCCGGGCAGCCGGTAGTACATCAACATGAAGATAACGATGGCGGCAACGCCCACAACGCCTGCGTGCATGGATTTATTTAAAGAATCGGCCCCCAGGGCGGGTCCGATCGTCCGCTCCTCGGCCACCGTCACCTTCAACGGCAGGGCGCCGGAGCGGAGCAAAACGGCCACTTTGTGCGCTTCTTCCAGCGATTCGTAGCCCGTAATTTCCGCCTTTCCGTTGGGAATCGGTTCTTTCACCACCGGGTTTTGCACCAGTTGCCCGTCCAGGTAGATACCGATGGGCCGGCCCACGTTGGCAGCCGTCACCTCGGCAAACTTGCGCGCCCCGGCGGCATTAAAAGTCAAGTCTACCTTGGCTTCGCCGGTGCGGGGGTCCTTTGCCTCCATAGCGTCCTTCAAATCCGCCCCGGTAAGGATGGTTTTCCCGTCTCCGGTCTTAAACTCCAGGTAGGCTGTCTTCACCATCTCGCGCACGGCCTCCCGGGGGTTCTCGATTCCCGCCAGCTCCACGATCAGGCGCCGGTCGCCTTGCTGCTGGATCGTGGGTTCGCTGACGCCGAACTGGTTCACCCGCCGCTCAATCACGGCGATCAGGTCCTTCATTTTGTCCGGCGTTACCTTCGCTTCCGGGGTATCCTGCGCTTCCAGCACCACGTGCACCCCGCCCCGGAGGTCCAGACCCAAAATGACCCCTTTAATGACCGGCAGATGTTTGGCCAGCCTTTCATTCTGCCCCCAAAGAGGCAAAAAGGCCAGCACACAGAAAAAGGCAACGGCTGCCACAATGCCAATCATCTGCAGAATCTTTTTCCACTTCATCCCCAAGTTTCTCCTTCCTGCTTTTAAAGCAACTTAGAGCCGTTGATGACGAGCTCAAAGTTGCAGTTCAGAAAATTCGCCGCCCGCCGGCAGAGCATCATGCGGGTGAGAAAAATTTCAAAATACTCCATTACCGGGCAAATATTGATATCGATGGACAAGTCCATGGTAATGGTGCGCCTGGCGCTGTCCACCTTTAAAGACGCCTTCTCCACCGCGTAGTTGACCCGGTCGTGGATATCAAACGTAACAAAATCCGGGTTGCGCACCCGGGTGCGGTGAACGTCGGATTTGTCTGCTACGATCAGCGCCGCGGCCACCTCGTTGACCGGCTGCCCGTGGCTTTCCTCGTGATTGGCAATTGCCGAAATAACCACCGCCACCTCCTCGGGAAGCATACCCATCGTCACCAAAATAGGAAAACACAAATTAGCACCGGAGATCCCGTGTTCATTGCGGCTGATCACGTTGCCGATATCGTGCAAATAACCGGCAATGGCCGCCAGTTCGGCGTTTCTTTGGGGGTAGCCAAGCTCATTTAAAATACTGTAAGCAATCGTGCTGACCAGATCCAGGTGCCGGTAACTATGCTCGGTAAAACCCATGACCCCTAAATATTCATTTCCCTTGCGGATAAAACTATCGATGATGGGATTATTTTTCACGTCCTGCAGGGTAATCAAAAGAGTACCTCCCGCGTAAGTCAACGTTGATTGGTTGCGTATTTCGATCCGTCTTTGACGACTGTTGCACCTTTAGTTTTTCCGCCTCTTTACCCGTTAGCATTTGTGTCTTTTGCCTCTGTGCTTTTGTGCCTTTGGCTGCTTTATTTTAATTTACCCAAACAGGAAAAAGAGTAGACAGCGGTCTACTCCTCAAACTCAAAAATACGGCCGGCGCTCCCTTTAATCTTTCTCTTCTTCCTCTTTTTGCCGGACCTGGGCAACGGCTGTCTTTAAAATCTCCATCCGCACGTTATCGGCAACCCGGATCACAAAGGTATCCTCTTTTATTTTAACAATGGTGCCATAGATGCCGCCAATCGTAATCACGGGATCGTTTACTTTCAGGTTGCGGATCATTTGCTGGTGCTTCTTCTGCCTGACCTGCTGCGGCCGGATTAACAAAAAATACAAAAGACCAAACAGAACGGCAATATAAAGCAAAGTTGCTACCGATTGGTTCATTCCACATCCTCCTTTCCGTATCAGATGATCAATTCGTGAACCCCGGCCCAATTCCCTTTTTTAAATTGAAAATTTCTTGAGAAATTCTTCTTTGAATTGTTTTAGCCGGCCGCGGCGGATGGCCTCCCGGATGTTTTGCATGAGCTTTAAGATAAAATATAAATTATGAACGGTCGTGAGGCGGATCCCCAGGACTTCGTTTGCCTTGAGCAAATGGCGGATGTACGCCCGGGTAAACCGCCGGCAGGCGTAGCAGTCGCACTCCGGATCGAGGGGGGAAAAATCCGCCGCGTACCCGGCGTTGCGCACCACCAGTTTTCCCCGGGAAGTGAACACCGTCCCGTTGCGGGCTATGCGGGTAGGCAAAACACAATCGAACATGTCAACGCCCCTCGCCACCCCTTCCAAAAGGCAATCCGGCGAACCCACCCCCATCAGGTAGCGCGGCTTGCCGGCGGGAATGAGGGGGACGGTATAATCCAGCACCGCGTACATCATATCTTTAGGCTCACCGACACTCAGGCCCCCAATACCATAACCGTCGAAGTTGAGCGCCCCCAGTTCTTTCGCGCTTTGTTCCCGCAAGTCGCGGTAAACGCTCCCCTGAATAATGGCAAACAACGCCTGATCTTTCCGGGTGCGGGCTTCCAGGCAGCGCTGCGCCCAGCGCGTGGTGCGCTCCATCGCCGCCCGGGCCTGCTCGTAAGTACACGGGTAAGGGGCGCATTCGTCAAAAGCCATGGCGATATCGGCGCCCAGGGCTTCCTGAACGGCCGTGGCCTGTTCCGGACTCAAAAAATGTTCCGAACCGTCGATGTGGGAACGAAAAGTCACCCCTTCTTCGGCAACCTTGCGCAGGGCGGCCAGGCTGAATACCTGGTAACCCCCGCTGTCCGTAAGGATGGGGCCGTCCCACCCCATGAAGCGGTGCAGCCCGCCGGCCCTGGCAATCAGTTCGTGGCCCGGCCGCAGGTAGAGGTGATAGGTATTGCTTAAAATGATTTCGGCCCCCAAAGCGCGAACCTCCTCGGGGGTCATGGTCTTGACCGACGCCTGCGTGCCCACCGGCATAAAAGCAGGCGTCAACACACGGCCGTGCGGGGTTTCCAGCACACCCAGGCGGGCCCTGGTTTCTGGATCCTGGTAAACCACCCGAAAATCGATCGCTGCAGGCAACTTGTTTTGCTCCTTCTGAAAATAGCTTCTACCATCATTTCCCATCGGGCTGGAATTGTCCGGCTCGCTCCGCTGCTCCGGGTCGACCAGACATCGGCTTGCCGCGGAGCGAACCAGGCAGCGCTGCAAAATGCGCGCGAGACGTTAGTTTTTAGCTATTCCGGTCTAGCCAGCGATCATTGTTAACCCTTTTGCACAGTGTTATCTGCGCGTTTCGCGCTGCCGGTTCGCTTTGCCGCGACTGCGCCGTGTCTGGTTTCCGACCCTACGCAGATGTCGCTCGCCCGGACAAATTCCAGCCCTCGTTTTCATGATTTACGGGGGAACGAACGTTTCCATGAGCAACTCCTTCGAAAATACCGGGCACAAAGGCGCAAAGTAAGTATTCCTGCGTTTATACCTATACCTCTCTGTGCCTTTGTGCCTCTTCAGACAATTAGCATCGCGTCCCCGAAGCTGTAGAAACGGTAGCGCTTTTCCACCGCCAGGCGGTAAGCCTGCAGGATCTTCTCCCGGCCGGCAAAGGCGCTGACCATCATTAAAAGAGTAGAGCGCGGCAGGTGAAAGTTGGTAATCAGCGCATCAACGACTTTGAACCGATAGCCCGGGTAGATGAACAAATCAGTCCACCCCTTCGCGGGAGGCACTTCCCTGTTATCCACGGCGGCCGCCTCCAGGCAGCGCACGGTGGTCGTCCCGACGGCAATTACGCGCCTTCCGCTCTTTTTTGCCTCGTTCACGGCCTGCGCTGTTTGCTCGCCAATCTCGTAATATTCGGCATGCATGTGGTGCTTCGTAATATCCTGAACCTTGACGGGCCGAAAGGTGCCCAAACCGACGTGCAGCAAAACGGACCTGACCGCCACACCTTTGGCCTGGATCTCCGCCAGCAGTTCCTCCGTAAAATGCAACCCGGCGGTAGGGGCCGCCACCGACCCTTCCTGCCGGGCATAGACCGTCTGATAACGGAAAGGATCACCCGAATAATTCTTTATGTAAGGCGGCAGGGGCATTTGACCCGCCCGGGCCAGCAAATCGGCAAACTTTCCCGGATAGGCAAAGCTGATCACCCGTCCGCCAAAGTCGGTGCTTTCCTCGACAGTTCCGGAAAATAAACCGTCCCCAAAAAGAAGGGTGTCCCCCCGTCT
>JBFMBG010000018.1:0-48351 GCA_040755215.1 Bacillota bacterium
CCGGAACAAGGAAAACTTCATTACAATATCTTACATAATTGCCAGTGACCTTGACTATGGTTTGCCTGCTTTACGTTGAGAGCAGTTATTATTTAATGATGTTACCCACTCGAAATAGCGAAGAACCTGATTTTTTTAAGAAACGTTAGTTTTGTGAGAGCTTATTATCCCTCCCCCGTTCGCGTCAGCGCCTGGTCGTACCACATCAGCAGTTTCGGGTCTTCCTGGAGAACATTCTCCGGGATCTTGCGCGCTACGGTAATGATAGTGACGTAATCCTTTTCCTGCCAGGCCTTTTTAAAGCCGGCGCGCACCGCTTCCAGGCGGAATACCTTCAGGCGGCGCTGGGATGAGGCCCTGTATTCCTCGAACTCTTTCAGCAGGGCCCGCTCGCGCAGCTTTTCCAGGTCGCCCGCCCTGTTGGGGTCGGGCACGTACCAGCGGTCCTTCACCGCCCGGAGGAGTTCCGGGTTATTGGTTTCAAGGCGGCCGTTATCCTCCACCGCCCGGCCGGCGGCTATTTCCGCCTGGATTATACCGCGCAGCTTCTCGCTCTGTTTCATCCAGGAGACTAATTGGGGCGGGATAGAACCTTTCCCGTCATACATGAGGAAGTTTTGCTCCAGCATTTCCAAGAGTTCCAAGGGCTTTTCGTACTTCCGCCAGCCGCCTTGGGTTTCCCGCATGAACTGTGGCTGAAGTTCCTGGAAGGTCTGAGGCTTTCTGGTTAGTTGTTGTTTGAGCCATTGAATGGCCGATGCTTCATCAGATACAAAGAGGTCGAGCTGTAGCATCTCGCGGGACGTCATCCGTTTCCGCTCATACTCAGCCACCTGCTCCGTCAAGAAGTACATGCCGTCGCGCTCGGGGAAACGCTGGGATAGCCCTTGATAGAACTCACCCGCAGATAAAGGCACGCTGACCCCACGCTGGACATGAAAGGCAACCATTCGGTCGAATAACAACACCTGCTGCCTCTCTGCGATGACTTGTCCATGCCCGCCCTTACTAATGAAGACTGGAAGCTGACGCAAGTGAGTACGAATGAAATCCCATACCCCTGCCTCACTTCCCGCCTGAATTTGAAACCTCTTTTCGAGTCCGCCGTTGGGCTTGTACGCAGAGATAACCAGGTCCTTGTCGACTGCATTGGCGTGCAGTTGCTTCTTTGTCTTCATACCCTTATCAAGAATACTGACGTCGGCGATGATGAAACCGGCTCGGCCAAGAGCCTCCTGGATGGCTGTCCAGACTGCATTTTTCGAGTTATGGAACTCGACAGTGACCCACCGACCCGGCTTGAGGATTCGGTAGACCTCCCGTAAGCAGGCCGTCATCATGTTCGTGTAAACGGTCAGGTCTTTTCGCTGCTTTCCGCTGACGACGGTATCCTGACTGGAATTTGTAAATACCCGGAGCCAGGCTTCCCATAAGAAATTGAGTTCAGCATATGGCAGGTTATCACCGAAAGGCGGATCAATGAACACGTAATCAACCGTGTTTTCAGGAATCAGCATTGAAGCAAGCGATTGGGTAGTAATGGCTGCGGGATGAATGCTCCCGGGTACAGCGTTACCAAATCTTTTTATCTTTCCCTCCAAACAATATGTGGGACTTGGTTCACTGACTGTGGATCCAATGTAAAGTGTTCCACTAAGATTGGTATTTACCTGTGAATAGGCTTTCTTACGAAATCGATTTCGGCGAGTGAAGCTTACAAGCACGCTCTGCAGAGTGAAGCGCCAGAGGCGCTTCAATTCCCCCGTCGGCAACTCATCACCCATGTGCCAAAGCAGGGAAAAAGCGACGAGTTGACGGGAAAGATGGAAATCGTGGACACGGCTAATTCCCTCGTGATACCCCCGATAAAGATCTCCCCATTCCTCCCCTTCCGGGACAAACATCATCAGCTCCGTTGGATAATCGACGGTTTCGATCATCTTCTGGACTTTGTCGAGGATGGCAAGGTCCTGCTCGTCTGGCTTCTTATTCTTTTTCACGCCCTGGTGCTGAAAATGAATTTCTACGGGACGTAAGACCTGGCGTGTCCTGGTCGCCTGGACCGCCCGGTCGTAGTAGGTGGTCGTGCGCCTGATGAGATCGCGCTTGGAGATTTCTACGGAGCAATGGGAACAGGTGAGCTTATTTTCTACCTTGCCGGACGATTTGTCATAGGCCAGGTCCCAGAATGCAAGTTCGCCGGAGCAATGGGGACATGAAAAAACCTCCGACCAGACCGTGAAATCAATCTGACAAACGTCACCAGTTTCCGGGTCTCGTGTTTCATACATCCAGCCATATTCGTGGTTGAACCGATCCAGAAGATTCTCGGCAAATCGAGTGAATCCTTTGGCATCAGTGGTCAGGTTGTATCCAGCGGCAATCAATGTGGCAGCGGGCGAGAGGTCGTTGAGGACGGCCCGGCGGGCGCCGAGCCTGGAGAAGGGTTTCCACACGGTCCCGGTCTTTCCGTCAATTTCCTCCTGCTTTTCCTGTTGATAAATGACGCCCTCTTCATCCACCTGATAGCCCAGAGATTCCACCGTGGCCCTGTCGCCGCACAGTTGGGCAGCCACGCCGGTCATCCCGGTCCCGCAAAAGCCGTCGAAAACAACATCTCCTGGTTCCGTATAATGCAGGATGTAGCGCATAATCGCCTTGTGTGGCACCTTGGTGTGGTAGGAGTGGGCGTTGTAAATGGGATCGTTCTTCCCTTCGCTCACATCCGCCGCAAAAGGTTCCCGGCGATAATTGTCCGAATCGGGGTCATAGGGTTTGCCGTAACACCTGATGAAATCTTCAATGAACGGGTTCGGGCAGGCAGTGTAATACGGCGGGTCGGACAGGGCCAGGATGTCTTCGTCAGAACCGATGGGGAAGCCTTCGATATTACGAAACTCCGGATCCTGGAGCTTCTCGCGCAGCTTCTCAAGAAAGTATTCCCGGCGCTCCTCATCGTTCGGAAACGTCATACCGAGGCAAGTAGCAGGTCCCGCATCATAGGACCCGGGTCGTTTCGTCCTGAAAAGTGTTTGCTGAAAAATAGGTTGTTCCTTCTCGCTCATGCGCTATGCTCCTTCGTGAAATGTCATATGCGGCTCGAGTGCTCGTTCCAGGAAGGTAAATACCGGCTCTATACACGAGTCTATACACGCGTGTATAGACTCAATAAACATGTGTATAGCCTATTATTTCAATGTATAGAAAGCATGGCGCCTAACCCCGTGTTGTTGAATTTTTCCCGAGTCTTTTAATCGCTTTAGCAAATGATACGCTTGCGGCAGGCTCAATCGGCAGAGTTCCGCTACCTCCGCCCTTTTGATAGAGCCGTGCTCATTTATGTACCGGAGTACCATTTGTTCTTGTTGAATCGAATCGAAGCCGACCTGTCGAACATAATCGGCCTTTTGTCCAACTGTCCGGTACATCTTGGCACTCAACGTGTAAGTTCGGCCGCGGCCGGTTCCATGTGCCGTGACCAGACCCGACTCAACCATTTTTTCCAGCACAGCCCGGATCTCGTGTTCTGATTTCTGTATGTATGGTGCCAGATCGCCAGTAGTAAGTCGGCGTTCCCTCCGCAAGCAGCTAAGAATGATCAGGCTGTCCAGCGGCATGGGGCGGCCCGTGCGCTCCTCTTCCCGAAGGACCATTTCCAGAAAACCCAAGTCGGATTCGGCGTTGCTCATCTGGACGATGACCGAAGTCGCATCCGAACGCCCATAATCAGGCGCCGGGCGTCCGTAGCGGAGCAAACCCTCATAAATCCGGTCAATGCCGCGGCCTGTACGTTCTGCTAGCCCGATCCTTTTCACTATATCGGCCAGCAATGGATTCCGGGGACGCGGTTCGGTCACCAGCAGATTGGACAGCGTCACGCCTTCCACAAAACCACCAGGATTGGAAATGCTCAGTCCGTCATCGCCCAGGCGGACATGAACCGCCCCAAAGCGGGCAAAATCCCGGTGAACCAATGCGTTGACCAGCGCTTCCCGGAAGGCCCGGCGGTCATAGTTGGGAACAGGCACTCGGAATAAACCAGCCTGGAACTCATTTTCGGTCACACGGGCGGCAAAAAGCCGTTCAACATCCTCAAAGGTTTGCAGCAGGGGCTTCCGGAAGAACTCGTTTACGCGAACACTGGTGCCTTCGAGTACCTGAAAAGCTACTTCATAGGCAGGTATATCCTGACGCAGTTCTTCTTCACGTCCAAGAAGGAGGAGACCTGCAAAAGTTGGATATTGAACACCTTCGACGGTTTTGACTAAGCCAAGCGCCCTATCGAACTCTTCATCAGCCAGAGGCAGCAATGAGAGATCGCCGCCATAACGCCGTATGGCCTCACGTATCCTTTGTCGCTCCAAGGGGTTTAGAACATTAACTGTCAGCGAGACCAGCGGTGTTGCTGACGGATCAACAAGACCTAGCACCGCCTGCCGTTGGACAAACTCGTGGGGGTAGAACGGTACTGCCTCGGGTTTGCCGTTGGCGAGTAGTCTCCGACGTTGCAGTAGACCTTTTGATGTAGAGACCAACTGCCGGGACTTCGGCACCCGGATCCGGGCAACCGGCGTTAAGTGGTACTCCAGGAGTTCAACTCTTACGGAAATGGGTGGATTAGTTCCGTTTGCGATCAAGACGGAAAGGCCGGTAATGTCGCGATGATTGGCGTGTAAACCGGTCACTGCACCATTATCTTCAATCCCAAGATACAAGTCTCCCCCTTCCGTATTCGCTAAAGCGACAACGGCCGCGATCAGCTCCCGGTCGGGTAGGCAGTTTTTATCGCTTTTGAACTCGACGGTGAGCGTTTCACCCTTTGCAAGGATGGCATCCAATTCGTGTTCTTTCGTATTCATCTTAGTTTCACTCCAATACAATCCTCACTTTCCCCGGCTCTTTGCCCCTGGTGAGTTGATCCACGTAAGCCTCGAAGCGCCTGATCAGTTCTGCCGGGGTGGCCGGCGAGCCGCCGGAGAGCAGGGCCGCCCGCAGGTCTCCGATTTTTACCGATACCCTGATTAAACCGGAAAGAGCCTCCTGCAAAGCCTGGATAAATTCTGCGCTTATTTCGTCCGGCAGCGCCCGTCTTTTCAAAAAATCGTCCACCAGTTCCCTGGCCGCGGGTTTTAACAGTTCCAGGTTACCCTGCGTCGCCGGATCCGCCAGGTTTTTTAAAATGGTCCGGGTCCAATTTTCCACCGTTTCGTCCAGTCTCCCGTCCAGATCGGCCAGTACCGCAGCTGCCGGGGTTGCCGCCGGCTCCGCAGCCGGCTTATAACCACAGTACGGGCAAACCGGCGACGTGTCCAGGTTATGTTCAGTGAGATTAAAGCAGGTCTTCAGCCCGGCCAGGCGGTTTTGCAAATCGGACAATTCCCGGCGGGGCATGAGGTCGATGGCGGAAAGCTGCTGTAAAACCTTCAACCGTTGGTCGCCCATGAGCCGGGCCTTGTGCCTGTCTTCGTTTACACCCAGCCGGGCTTTGGTGTGCAGGGAAAGGTATATCTGGACATACTCCCTTTTCAGCACGGTCAGCCTGCGCCGGGCCTCCTGGCGAAAAGCCGTTCCGCGGCGCCCGGCCGGATCGCTGATTTGGGCCAGGATCTCGTCCCGCGCCGCTTTCACCCCGTCGATCCAGGCGTGCCCGGCGGGCAGAACGGCCTCGGCGGTGGTCAGGTACGCAGCCGCCGGTCCGAGTTCCACCACCAGCTCATGCAGAAACTCCACCTCTCTCATGGCCGCCAGTCCCTCCCGCTGAACAATCACTTCCGTCACGTCATACCGGAAATTCTTCAGTTTGCCCGGTGAAGTGTAAACTTGGAGCGACTCGAAAAAGGTTTTGGTTTGCTCCAGGCGGGAGCGCAGTTTTTGGGCTTCCTCATCGGCAAGCAGGCTGCAGCCCCAAAAAGACAAACCGCTCCTTAACTTCTCCTGCGCAAGCACCAGCCTTTTTACCAGCCGGGCCAGGGCTTTTTGCAGTTCATAGACGGGCTCTTCTTTCCCCTGGGTGACCAGCTGCGCCATGCCCGGCGTCAGCCCCAGCAGCTCGAACAGCGCCTTGAGCGCCGGAAGGTTCCAGTCCCTGGGCCGTTCGATGTACTTGAACTGGATCAATTCGTCAACGCCGATCGCGGCCAGTTGGGAAAGCCCCGTAGCGTCGAACTTTTTGCCCGGAACGGCCAGCACCAGGTCGCCCGAATAAACCAGCGCAGCCAGGAGCACAATCAGCCACTCCGGTTCCAGGCGGTATCCTTTATCCGCGGCGAAGTATTCCACGCCGTAAACTTCGCAAAACAGCTCCGGACGATTGACCACCTGACCGGATCCTTTTTTCTTCATGATCTCGAGGACGGTTTTTGCATACCGTGACCGGTAGGGATCCAGCCTGGAGTCGTCCAGTAATTCCAGCGCGTCCAGCACCGCTGTCGCCTGTTTGGTGCGGTGCTGCCCGGCGATGGCCCGCAGGGCGTCCTGGGCCGCCTGGGAACGATTGGCCCCGGTAATGAGAACCGTGAAGGACGGGTATTCCGGGGCCAGGTTTTGGAAGTGCGGGCCCAGGCAGACGGCGGAGATAGTATTCACCAGGTCGCGGAAGTTCAGGCGCTCACCGGGGGCGATGCCGGAGACTTCCCGGAATGATTTCCCTTTCACCCACTCGGTCAGGATTTTGGCCCGCCCCTGGCAGGTTACCTCGAAAGCTGTGAAAATGTTTTCTTTCAGCCACCGGTCAAGTTCCTGCAAATAAGTGGCCGCCCTGGATTCATAGGCGGACCGGGCGTGGCCCGAGGCCGTGGAGGCCAGGTCCAGGGCCGCGGCGTAGTTCCGGAGCATGGTCCGGAACCCGTCGTCAAGGCCCTTCAGGCGGAAAAACACTTCGTCGGCCTTTTTTTCGTCTTTAAAAGGCGGCGGGTCGAAAGGCTGGAGGAAGTAAATATAGAAATCAAGCGGTGGCACCGCGGTGGAACGCTCATTGGGTGCGCCGAAGAAAAGATACCCCCGGCGCGCGGCCTTCCGCTCCAGCCATTCCAGCTCGTGCTGCCAGATCTTGAATCCGGTGACGTAGGTCTGGTCGGCACACTCCATGGCCCGTTTCAGGGCCTCGTAATAGTAACGGTCCAGGTGGGAGGCCTCCAGGCTTTCGGCACGCTTTTCGATCAAGGCGTCAAAATCGTCGGTCTTTTTCAGGTCCAGGTAAAACTGGCGGTTATCCTTATTTGAGGAAATGAACTGCCCGCTTACCGTTTTGTGAATTTCCCGTAATACCGTTTCCACCTGGGAGAGCAGGTCGTCGGCCGGGTCGCCGCCCAGTTCTTCGATTCCGGGCTGGTACAGGCAGAGCCCGTCCCGCAGCTCCTCCGCCGTCACGCCGATGGGTGTGTAGATGTCGCCCGTGGTCAGCCGGTGCACCGACAGGGCGTGGATGATACGCAGGGCCATGGGCTTGTAGGCGGGACGGGTGAAGGCCTGCTGGATGCGGGCCTCCAGCACCTGGCTGCAGTCGATCACCGCTTTGATCTCCGGAACCGCCCGGAAGGAGGTGTTTTCCCGCAGGGAGGCCCAATAGCTGTCGTAGGCAATCAGCCCGGGCCGGTCGTCCGGGATATCCTGCAGAAGAAGGTTTTCCATCGCCCGGGAAAGGGTTTTGAGCACTTCCCTTTTTTCCGCCACCCGGATTTGTTCAAAAACATCGATATAATCGGGATGGACGGGAAAAAGGCGGACGAACTCGTCCATGCGCTCGTTCATGCGTCCATAAAAACGGGCAAAAGGCGTCAGGTACTCGCGAATCCTGGCCTGCTGTTCGCCGGTTTTCTTAAGCAGACGCTCGGCCACCACAAACTTGACGTCGGCGCGGGCAATCAGGACCTGCTCGAAGCGATCTTTCACTCGGCGGATGCTGTCGGCCACAAAAGAAAAACGCGGACTGTCAAAAATGGCCTCCTGCACCCCGGCGATGAAGCGGAACCGCAGGTCTTTACAGACCTCGCCGATCTCCCGGAGGAAATTGAGGTCCAGAATGAGTTCCTGGTCCTTGCGCGACCGCAGGTAATCGAGGAGCTCGTCCACCACCAGGAGCAGGCCGTGATCGGGATACTCCCGGTGGAAAGCGGCCATCATCTCCTCGAAGGCCCGCTTGTTGTTGGGCGCTTGCGCCGTGGAGGGGAATACATAATCCACTCCCATGGCCGCTAGATGTTCCTCCAGCTGGCCCGCCACAATGTCGCGCAAAGACATGGTGGTGGCGCCAATCTCAGTGCGCACCACCTTGAAGCGGCCGGCGATCCGGCCGGCGGCACCGGCCACCTGACTGTTCTTGAGCAGCGCGACCAGTTCCGCATGCTCGGCCAGGGCGGAGAGCACCGCCATGAGGTGGGATTTACCGGTGCCATAGTTACCGACCACCAGGAGTCCCTTGTTGTCCGCCGGCTGGTCGAACTGAAGCTGGGGAATGACGAGACCGGTCAGCTTTTCGGCCATTTCCCGGGAGATGACGTAAGTTTCCACCAGTTGCCGGGCGGCGGACTCCCGGTCGGCATCCCGCAGCTGAACGACGGTTCTGATCGGATCAAACTGGATCAGGTCCTGGTATTTCATTAAAAAACCGCCTCTCTTAAAATTCGGTCATCAGTAGTCAGGTAGCAGTCGTCAGGCCTAAGAAAGAATTGCTCATTTGCATCTTTTACGTTGGGATCCAAATACCGTTTATTCCTGAATACCAGTAGATGAATCCAGATTTACAACCAGAAAATCGTGGACCGGATAGCGCCTGGATTCACGGTGATCTGGTTTGGCAAAGGTCAGATACCCGTTTTCAGGGCAGCCATTCCAGGCGGCAACAATGGTCTTGTTCCGGGCAAGGCCCTGTAACAGCCGCAGCGGATCCTGCTTGAGCGCCGCATCGAACAGGATTTCAGTATTGTCAAGGAGGATGACGTCATTTTGGGGGGCATTCACGATGTCGGAGAGTAACCGGGATAAGCGCAGCGCCCGCTGACGTTCGGTAAGGTCAAGGAGGCGGCGGGAAAGTTCGAGATTGACGTTGAGCAAAGGAGCTCCGGTAAGCTTATGTACTTCCTGGAGCAGGCGGGTCTTACCCCTGCCGGCCGGCGCCACCACCAGGATGAGGCGGTGATAAAGCCCGGCGGCCTGGTTGATTAGTTGCATAATTTGTTCAACGGGCATGAGGAACGCCTCTTTCATGTAAAAAACATAAAAAATATCACTGATCGCCTTAATAAAATATAATACCCTGACCCGACCGCACATTGTCAATGATTTTCCGGCAAAAATTTAAGAATGGCACGCAACTAAAAAATTCCTCCCCCATTTCAGCAGGGGGAGGAGCCGCCATTAGCCGCAAACGGTATATTTTCAGCCTTCATCCGGATTTTCCGGACTGGTTCAAGCAATCCTTCCGCCCGGGTTTTTAATTCCTAAATCATAAATCGCCTCTACCTTCACCTTGACCGCCGCGGCCGGCCGGGGCAGTTTCATTTCGGCAAACCGCTGCGCAAATTTTTCGTAAAGCGGCCCTTCGGTTACGAGTTCCGCCGGGCCTACAAAGCGGTAGCCCAAGCGCTGCTCGTAATCCATGACGGCAATCGCCGCTTTCGGGTTTTCCTGCAGATTCTTGTAGGTCTGCCTCCCCGTTACCTCCCCGAAGGCCAGGGTGGAATCGTCCACCACGACCACCGAACCCTTCGGGCCCACATTCGGCCAACCGTCCTTGCCCGCAGTGGCCACCAGGCACCTTCCGCTTTTTACTAATTCCTTCATGTGCTCAGTCAACGCGGCCATTTTTAACATACCCCCCGTATTTAAATTTATTGAGGCACAAAAATTAAAGGCTAAAAAACAGCAAAGGAAAACCTGCCCGGAGGCCGCCCAGGCCCTCCCAACCCTTTTTGCAACGAAGAAAGACAAGAAAAAATGGATCCGGCACCGAAGATTTTCCCGGTTCGAAAGTTACTCGATGGGCCACTCCCCTCTTTCCTGGAGAACTTCCCGGTAAACCTGCAGTGCTTCGTTCACCGCCGGCATTCCGGCGTAAGTGCCGATCTGGAAAAAAATCTCGGCCAGCTTTTTCGGTTCGCAGCCGACGTTTAAGGCGGCGTTCACGTGCAGGCGCAACTCCTCCCTGGCCCGCAAAGCCGCCAGCGCGGCCACCGTGATCATCTGCCTTTCCGGCAGGGTGAGAACGGTGCGCGAGTAAAGGTTGCCCGTGATAAACATGGATAAGTCGTTGGCCAGTTCCTTATCAAACTCCCGCCACGTTTTATAGGGAGGGTCCATCTTGATTCCCTTGCCGAAGAGCCTGTTCGCCGTTTCCCGCGTTCTTTTTTTGATTTCTGCGTCATCCAAGACGTTCGTCGTCCTCCTTCATCGGTTAAACCAGCTGGCGCTATCTTCACCTAAGGTCGCAACTCCATACCTGCCCTCAAAATAGTCCTTTGCCCGCCATTCGTTTGCTGTAGTTAAATCTAAGTTGAGTGCCGGGCATCCCCTGTTGGTGTCGCAAAAAGGCGGCAGGGAGGTCCAGTGCTACAGGCACCGGGGGCAGACATCCCGGAAGCGTCGTCTGCCGGGAAGCTTCACTGCTGCGCCTGTTTGGCCGCGATCTCCCCGGCAACGGGCAGCTTGAACATCTCTCCCTGGTAGGCTTTAACCATGCAGATAATCCAGAGAACCAGGGAAAACAGAGAGATCAACAGATCAATCAACCAGCCCAGGAAGGGGATGAAGCCCAAAACCAGGCTTACGATGAACAATCCGCCAAAGGCAATGGTCGATTGCAATGCGTGGAACTTGACGAAGGAACTCTCTTTTTCCAGCACCAGGAAAACGATCCCCGTGATGAAGCCGAGCAAGTAACATAAAAAACCCGCAATATTTTCATCCAGGCCCAGTGAACTTTTCGCCATTAATTTTCCCTCCACTCTTGACACCCCGGAACAAAGTACCAGCCAATGTTTATTCAGTCACGTTTTTTTGTGCGCCAGGTAAAGCTTTCTTTTTTCTCACCACCTTCAGCAATGGCTTTTTAGTCGAGTTCCCCGGCCATCCGCATCAGGAAGGAACGAAAGGCGGCTATTTCCTTTTCAAAGTGCCGATAATACCGCTTCCCCCTTTTCTCCATCATACAGGCTGACCCGGCACCAGTCAAGCGACAGAGTAAAGGGCGCGCCTAATCAAGAAACCGCTTCACCACGGCCGCTGCTTCGGCCCGGGTGACGGGGTCAGCCGGCCGGAAGGTACCGTCGGGGTAGCCCCTGATGAGCCCCGCGCCGGCCGCTGCCGCCAGGTCTTCCGCGGCCCAGCGCGGGATGCTGCCGGCGTCAGCGAACCGCAACTGACCCGGCGCGGGCCGGTCTTCCTTTTGCTTTAAGGCCCGCGCCAGGATCACCGCCAGCTCCACGCGGGTCACCGGGTGCCCGGCTGCAAAGAAAAGGGCGTCGCCGTGCGGAAGGCCTTTAATCAGACCCTCTCTTACGGCCGCGGCCGCCGCTCCCTGCGCCCAGGAGGGGATGTCCGCCGCGTCGGCCATTTTCCTGCTGAGGACCTGCAAGTCCTTCCCCGTCGCCGGCGGTGCTTTTATGGCCCGCACCAGCAGCGCCGCCGCTTCCGCCCGGGTGACGGGCTTCTCCGGCCGGAAGGTGCCGTCGGGGTAGCCGGCGACGAGGCCCATTTCCGCCAGCCTGTTAACAGTTTCCTCCGCCCAGTGACCGGCCATGTCCAGGAAGGCAACAGCCGGCCGGGGCGTTACTTTGGCCGCCTCGAAAACGGCGAACAGCGTGAGGTGGTCAATGGCGAAGGCCACCGTGCCCCTGTTGCGATCCACAACGCCGCCGAGTTTCAGCCACCTGCCCCCCTCGTTGTCGTAAAAAAAGGCGGCGGGCTCCCGGCCCCCGCCGGAGCCGCTTTTGTTAATGAAGATGAGCACCCCGATCTTTCCCGCGACCGCCCCGTCTCTCACCGCAATGTTGACCACCGGGCCGCAAAGGGGCATCCCGGCCGCCGCTGCTCTGTTCGCGTCCACCACTTCCACAACAAGAACGGCGTTTTCGCCGGTGATGGCCCCGGCCGGCGCCTCCACCCTCACTTTGCCGGAAAGCTCGGCGATGGTGGCGGAGTCGGGCCTGACCGGCACTTCAATCCTGAGCAGGATGTAATCGTCGCCTTCGCCGCCGTCAGGGGAATCCGGCCGGGTGGCAAAGACGAAGGGGCACTCTTCGGCCAGATGATTTCCGGCCGCGTCCTCGACCGCGCCGGCCGGGATGACGACAGTATAGAATGAGCCGCCGGCCAGCGGACCCTGCGGGGTAATGACCAGGCTGCAGCCATCTATCCTTTTCGCGATAGGTACATCGTGATTCCCGGTACGGAGGACGATCTGACCGTATTTATCCCCGGACGTCACCGGCTCGCTGAAGGTTACGGTGATCACCGGGTTAACCGGGACATTGGTCTGCCCGTTGGCCGGGACGGTTGAGATCACCTGCGGGGGAGTGGCGTCGGGCTCCATCACAGTGGTGAAACTCCAGCTTTCTTCATCGTTATACGTGGCGTAAATTACGCTGACCACGCTGCCGGCCGGGATGGTTACGGTGTAGGCGGTGTTGTAAGCCAGGCTGCTGTAAGGGGCGGTTACGGTGAGGGCGCTCCCGTCCACCTGACCATAAACCGTTATGCCCGCCCCGTCCGCGCAGGCCAGAACAAAGGGCACGCCCCGCGGGTCGACCGCCTGCACTGCCAGGTCGAAGGTCGCGCGCAAGCTCCCGTTGACGGCCGCGCCGCTCCCGGCAGGCGCCCGGCCGACAACCTGGGGCAGGGGGTTTTCCTCCGGTTGATCTTCCATGGTAGTCGCCCCTGCCGCGTTAGAATAACCGGAGTAGTTGCCCGCCGCATCGTAGGCCTGCACCCGGAAGGTATATGTGGTGCCTGGGACAAGGCCGGTTGCCCGGAAAGCGGTCTCGGTGGTAGTCCCGATCACCGCGTAGCTGCCTTCTTCTCCCCGGCGCATCTCAACGCTGTATCCCGCAACACCAACGTTATCAGTGGCGGCAACCCACGCCAGGTCGATGGCGGTAGAGCTGACCGGCCCGGCGGAGAGATCGCCGGGAGGAGTGGGCGGGGTAGTATCGGATTCGTCTGCTAATGCCGTCGTGAAGCTGAAAACGTAGTTCTGCGCTAGGGGACAGCCCGCAAGATCCTCCACCGCGCCCGCCGGGAGGTAAACGGTATAGGCAACGCCAGGCTCCAGGCCGCCTTCCGGGCCGTCGCCCACCAGTTCAATGACCAGGTTGGCGCCGCTAATCCGGTAGGTGAACGCAACCACGCTCTCCGGTTCATTCGTTTTATAGACCTTCATCCCGCCGGAGGCGCCCCCCGACCGCACTTCTTCGCTAAAGATGACGGTAATTGCCGTATCCAGGGGCACACCCTCAGCGCCGTCAGCGGGAACGGTGGAACTGACCTCCGGCGGGGAAACCGTCGTGAAGCTCCAGACGTTCTTATCCCCGATCCCGGCGTAGTCGTTTCCCGCCAGATCACGAAAAGCGCCGGGGTCAATCAAAACGTAATAGCGGGTGCCGTAATCCAGGTCGTTGACCGGATCGATCGTGACAATGTTGCCGTTGATCGCCACCCGGTCGCCGGCAGCCGGGATTTCCACCGCCAGCGCGTCATCTTCCCGCTTCTTAATGATGATCCCCTTGCCCTCCCGGGCAGCCACATCCTCGCTGAAGGTCAGCACCAGGTTGGCGTTGATCTGGACTTCCCCGGCGCCGCCCGGCGGGTCGCAGGCAGTGACCGCCGGCGGGGTAACATCCGGTCCCACGGCAAACAGAAAAGCTCCGCTGGAGGAGGATTCGGTACGCACCAGCACCGTGCCGTTTCCGGCGAGGACCGGCGAACCCACCCCGTTCCCTTCGGCAGCGAGGGGATATTCCCACCGCAACTCCCCGCTGCCGGAGTCAATTGCGCATAAGCTGAGCCCGCGGAGCAGGTACACAGCCCCGTCGCCCCCCACTGCCGGGGAGCCGTCGGTAGCCGCGTTCTCTCCCAAATCGATAGACCACCGCAGACTGCCGTCGGCAGGGTCGAGGGCGAAGAGTTCTCCGTTCGCGCCGCTTACGTAGACGGTGCCGTCCGCGCCGACGGCCGCCGGACGGAACGGGGCGGACCCGAGGATGCTCCACTTGAGGCCAGACCAGATAGTGTAAACCGCGTAAACCTTCGCGACACTCTTAAAGGAACAATACATTACATTGCCGTCGGTGCTCACGGCAGTCGTAATTTCATCAGCAATATTTGGATCGAACGAACCCGCAAGAGCAGTCACCCATTGAAGGGCAGCATCGGAAGCAGACAGAACGTACGCGCGCCCTCCCGAGGTTGCGAACATTACCTTTCCGTTGGCAACGGCTGGTGAACAATAGTTCTTGTGTCCATAACCCAGGCCTTTAAAGTACCAGACCGTCCTCCCGTCAGACGTTACCTTCCACACCCCGTTTTCCACCGGCACGTAAATCCCGTCGCCTCCCACCGTGGGGCTGGCGGTTATGGGAGTATCGTCACCCCCGTACAGCGGCGGGCTGCGCAGCGACCACCGGGAATTTCCGTTTCCGGCGTCAAGGGAGCAGATTGCGTAAAAATCCTCACCACCGCCGCTTCCGCCGTAAGCAACGTAAACCGCGCCCGAGCCGGCGTCTACGGCCGGGCTGCCGATCACCGGGCGGCCCAGCGAAACGGACCATTTTACGCGGCCGTCGTCCCGGTCGAGGGCGTACACCGCTCCGGCGGTGGTCCCTACATAAACGGTTCCGTCCTCCCCCACCACCGGGTCGCCGCTGAAGGCGCCGGCCGGCGCCTGAAACTGCCACCAGGTCTGAAGCGCCGCCCCGCCGCCTGGGCCGTTAACCGCCACCCGCCGGTTTTTAAAGCTGTTTGCGCCGGCCATCGGCCACGGCGCGTCGCCGGTCTGCGCCACGGCCGGCACAGCGGCCAAAAATTCACTGGTGAAGACAATAAAAAGGATGATCAGAATCGTCTTGAAACCGGGAAGCGTCCGTTGCATCGTTTCTTACCCTGGCTAAGAGACAAGCGAAAAAGTTTCCTTAAGGGCGGGGGCTTTTCGGTGCCTCTACGGGAGTATTTATTTCCCTCCTTCCCTATTTCTTTACTCCTTTTCCTTTCGACAGGAAATTGCTTTTTTCCTCCTGTCAAAAAACTTTTTTTAATCCTGAAAAACCCTGTACAGGGAGGTAAGGTAGGTTTCCTTGCGCGGTTTTATTTTGAAGACTTCTTCAAAGGTGCCCGTTTGGACCAGGCGGCCTTCTTTAAGGACGGCCACCCAGTCGGTAAGGTAGGGAACTTCCGAAAAGTCGTGGGTGACAAAGACAGTGGTTACCCCCGTATCCCGCAAGAGCTTGCCCAACTCGTTCAGAAGCGAGAGCCGGGTGGGAAAATCCAGGGCCGAAAAGGGCTCGTCCAGAAAAAGCACTTCCGGCTCCAGGGCGAAAGCCCTGGCCAGGCTGACCCGCCGGGACTCCCCGCCGGAAAGCTGGCGGGCGCGGCGCCCGGCCAGGTGGTTAATCCCCAGTCTTTCCAGCCAGTAAGCCACCCTTTTTTTGATCTCCGGCCCGGGAACTCCCCGCAGCTTTAACCCGGCGGCCACGTTGCCGGCAACCGTCGTGTCGAGGAGGAGGGGCTCCTGGAACACCACGGCCATGCGCCGGCGAAGGGCCAGAACGTTCCCGCCGTTGGCCGGGGCGCCCCGGAACTCCACCACCCCCCGCGCGGGCTTCAACAGCAGGGCCATTACCTGCAGCAATGTGCTTTTCCCCGCTCCGTTGGGACCGATCAGGGCCACCGTTTCCCCTTCGGAAAGGGAAAAGCGGTCAATATTCAAGATCTCTCGCTTTCCCCGCACGATTTGAATGCCGCGGGCCTCCAAAACGACTTTGTTCATGAGCAATTCACCAGAAATTAAATTTTAAACTACTTACCCAGATCCTCCATCTTCTTGCCCGCGTCGGGGAAGAATAGAGGCGCGCCGAATTTGTCCTTGCCGAAATTGCCGATTATCTGCTGACCTTCCGGAGAAATCAGAAAGTCCACGAAAGCTTTGGCTCCGTCGGCATTCACCTTGCTGAACTTTTCCGGATTGACCTGCATGACGTGGTAGATGTTCAGCAGGGTCCTGTCCCCTTCAAAAAGGATGGCCAGTTTCAAATTTTTCCTGTTCGCCAGGTAGGTGGCCCGGTCGCTCAAGGTGTAACCGGCCTTTTCGGAGGCGATGTTCAGGGTGTTCCCCATGCCGGTTCCGGCCTGGATGTACCATTTGCCCGCGGGGGTAACGCCTGCTTCCTTCCAGATTTCCTTTTCTTTTTTATGGGTGCCCGATTCGTCCCCCCGGGATACGAAGGTGCTCTGGGACTGGGCGATTTTCTTGAAAGTCTCAACCGTATTTTTGGCCGTCTTGATCCCCGCCGGGTCGTTCTCCGGCCCTACGACGATAAAATCGTTGTGCATGACCAGCTGGTAGTTAATCCCCACGCCGCTGTCCACCAGCGGCTTTTCGGCCTCGGGCGCGTGCACCAGCAGAACGTCCGCGTTGCCCTGCTTCCCCATCTCCAGGGCCTGCCCCGTGCCGGCGGAAATAGTTTTTACCTTGTAACCGGTTTTCTTTTCAAATGCGGGAACCAGGACGTCCAGCAAGCCGCTGTCCACGGTGCTGGTGGTGGTGGCTAAAATGAGGTCTTTTTTCTCCGGCTGGCTTTCCGCCTTGGGGGCGCTCTCCTGCTTTGGCTGGGATGCTTTTTGCCCGCAACCCGCTGCCAGGGTAAGAATAAATAAAAACGCAATGACGATGGCAAAAACTTTTTTGGTCATGTTCTGCCTCCTTTTTCGTTTTTTGATCGGCTCTCCGGCTGCCCGCCGGCGGCCTTTAACTGTATTTTGATTCTCCCGGCTGCTTTCTTAACTTGCTTTCATCTAACGGCAACAAACAAGGGTCCGGTTCCCTTGCCTCCCTCCGGCCGTTTACCGTCAGCTCAGCTGCTGCTCTGGCGCTTCGGGCAACCCTGAAAAATCCCTGGACAATCCCCGGAAAGTTGCTTATGAGAGCTGCTCTGTCGATGTTGCTTAAAAGAGCGGCATGGGGGGGTCTAATTCATAATAAAACGGGCTGCAGGTTTTGCAAAAAGGCAAAGCCACAGCCCGCTTACAGAACGGGTCAGCGCTCTCCTTTCCGCACTGGGAGGCACGCCGGTTTCCCGGCGCACCCTGCCGGCCCGAACCCCGTACCTCTCGGCCGTAGGGATTGGGCTCGGAGAACGTCGTTTCCGAAAAGTTATTTACAGTATTGATTTGTCCCTTGTGCTCCTGTCCCGATGTTTTAACGTTTACCTCACAATAATTCGCCCAGGGATAAAAAAATCCTGCCTGATCTTCAATAATTACCGCAAATTTTTAACCTCCGGAGCGGGCCTTACCCTCCGATCCGGGACATTACTTTTTGCCCGCCGCTTCCCCCGGCCTCGCCCAGGCGGTGGCGCCCCGGTTTGCCGGCAATCGCCCGGGCCACCAGCCCGGCCAGTTCTTCTAAAGACGCGCCGCTCCGCAAAAGACCCTTCGCATTTAGCTCGCCCTCGTCATACAGGCAGGAGCGCAAGGCCCCTGTGGAGGTCAGGCGCAGACGGTTGCAGCGGTTGCAGAAATGGTCGCTGACCGCCGGGATAAAGCCGATGGTGCCGGGGGCGCCGGCCAGCCGGTAGTAGTGCGCCGGACCGCTGCCGGCCAGCTTCCGGACCTCGTGAAGGCGGCCCAGGTTTTGCTCAATAATTTCCTTCGCCTGCCCGGCCGGTACAAAATAGTCCGCGGCCCACTCTTTGCAGGCGCCCACCGGCATGAGTTCAATAAAGCGGACGTGCAGGGGCAACTGCCTGGAGAGCCCGGCCAGATCAACGATTTCGTCGTCGTTTAACCCCTTCAGGAGGACCGTATTCAGTTTAACCGGGTGCATTTCCAGGGCCAGCGCGGCTTCGATCCCCGCCCACGCTCTGGCCAGCTCGCCGCCCCTGGTAATCTGCGCGTACTTTTCCGGGCGCAGGCTGTCCAGGCTGACGTTCACCCGCTTCAAACCCGCGGCCTTTAATTCCGCAGCGTATTCCGCCAGCAAAATCCCGTTGGTGGTCAGGGCCAGGTCGTCGATGGCGGGGATGGCCGCAAGCGCTTCCACAAAGGAGACCAGCCCCTTGCGCACCAGCGGCTCGCCGCCGGTAATGCGCACTTTTTTTACCCCGACCAGGGTCGCCGCCCGCACCAGGTGCACAATTTCCTCCAGGCGCAAGATTTCCTCGTGGGGGATGCTTTTCACGCCGTGCGGGGGCAGGCAGTAAAAGCAGCGCAGGTTGCACCGGTCGGTGACCGAAACCCGCAGGTAGTTTATTTCCCGCTGAAAATTATCCTGCACGTTTCATTTCCCCTTTACAGCCCGCCGCAAACCGGGCAGGCCGGGTCGCGCTTCACTTTGGCCTCGAAAAAGGACATGGTCAGGGCGTCGTAGGTGAGCAGGCGGCCGATCAGCAAGTCGCCGATGCCCAGAAAATACTTGACCGCCTCCGTGGCCTGAATGGTCCCGATTAACCCGGGAACGGCCCCCAGCACCCCTACCTGGCTGGTGGTCGGCGCGCCTTCCCCGGGCGGTTCCCTGAAGACGCAGCGCAGGCAGGGGCCGCGGCCCGGGACGATGGTCATCACCTGCCCGGCGTAGGCCAGCACCCCGCCGTAAATAAAGGGTTTGCCGCCCCGCACGCAAGCTTCGTTTAAAAGATAGCGGGCGGCAAAGTTGTCGGTGCAGTCGACCATTAAATCGTACCGGCCCACCAGTTCGGGCGCATTCTGCGCATGGAAACCCCCGGCAACGGCTTCGATTGTTAAATCGGGGTTTAAGGCCTGGAGCTTTTCTCTGGCGGAGGTCACTTTTGGCCTGCCCAGATCCTTTACGCTGTGCAGAATCTGCCTCTGCAGGTTGGAAGGCTCGACCACGTCCGGGTCGGCCAGGCCCAGGCCGCCCACGCCTGCCGCCGCCAGGTAATAGGCTGCCGGAGAACCCAGCCCGCCCGCGCCGATAATCAGAACCCTGGCCGCCAGGAGTTTTTCCTGGCCGGCCTCCCCAAAGCCGGCCAGAAGGATATTTCTTCTGTAGCGAACGAGTTGTTCTTCAGTCATTTCAACCTCCGCCAATCGGGGGGAAAAGCGCCACCCGGTCGCCGGGCTGCAGCACCTGCTCCGGGGCGGCGTGCCGGCCGTTGACGAACATGGTAAACACCTGGTCCGCAGGAATATTCAGCTGCCGGATTAAATCGCTGCCCGTCGCGCCTTCCGGAACCTGGACCAGGCACGCTTTCCCCAGCCCGGCGGCAGGAAAAAATTTCTCCAGGCCGCTGAAAAGCCGGACTTCTACCTCCAAACCGGTTTCCTCCCGTGCGTCGTTTTCAGTCATCTTACCGACAGCCACCGCTCGAAAAACCGCCCATTTTGATCCCAAACTTTAAAAAAATTTTACTAGAAATTATAAACCTGGTCCAGTTCTTCACCTTTTATGTCAAACACCGTATTATGCGGCGGGAGTTCTTCGGTGGCAAAGAACTCGGGCAGCCGGTCGTGCTCCTTCGTAAAGCCGGCCAGGCGGTTAAATTCCCGTTCCGTTTTGAGGATCTGTTTGCCCAGCTCCGTCACGTCGGCCAGCGTGAGTTGCGTGCCGTATTGGGCATTGATCATTTCTACGACGGCAGGGAGCGCTTCGGGGTCGTCCAGGACGGCAAACGCCACGAAAAGGCACAGGCCGGTGCTGTCCAGGGCCGCCGTGGCGATCTGCAGGTTCCGGGAAAGATCCACCTGGCCGTCAGGCTTGAGGGGATCCACGTAGCCGCCCGACTTCAGGATGTTGGTAGCCACGGCGTAGCCGGAGGTGTGGTCGGCGCCCATGGGCGAAGTGGCATAGGTGACGCCGACGCCTTTGCAGGCGCGCGGGTCGTAGGCGGGGAGGCCCTGGCCCTTCACCGCCGGCACCCGCGTCACGCCGAAAACTTTGCCGGCCACTGCAGCGCCGCTGCCGATGATCCGCCCCAGCGCGGTCCCCCGGCCTACCTCTTCGAGGGCCTTGATGGCCGCTTCGCCGTCCCCAAACGGGATCACTCCGGCTTCCATCAGCACCCCCAGGGTGACGCCGGTTTCAATGGTGTCGAGCCCCACGTCGTTACAGATGTAATTCAGCCGGCCGACGACGTCCAGGTCGCCGATCTCCAGGTTGGGGCCCAGCGCCCAATCCGACTCGTATTCAATGGGGGCGCACACCTTGCCGTCGGGCAGGGGGTAGACGTTGGAGCAGCGCATGACGCAGCCCGGGTGGCAGGCGTGGGTGGCCTTGCCGCCCCGCGCCACAGCCGTCTCGGCCAGCTTCTCGCCGCTGACCTCCTGGGCTTTGCCAAACCGGCCGAAAGCAAAGTTGCGGGTGGGCAGCGCGCCCGCTTCGTTGATCACGTTAATCAAAATGCTCGTCCCGAAATTGGGCAGCCCGTTGCCCGTGACGGGGTGCTTAAGCAGGATGTCGCTGAATTTCTTCGCCGCCGCCCTGAATCTCTCCCTGTCTTTCACAGGGGCGTCGAAAGTTTTCGGGCTGTCCACGACGATGGCCTTGAGCCTCTTGGATCCCATCACCGCGCCCAGGCCGCCCCGCCCGGCGTAGCGGCTGCTGTTGCCGTCCGGGTCGTTGTTGGTGACTCCGGCAGCCGAAAGACACATTTCTCCGGCCGGACCGATGGTGATGACGCCCACCTTGTTCCCGTAGCGCTCGCGGCAAATGGCCGTCACCTCGTACGTGCCCTTTCCCGCCAGGTCGCCGGCATCCAGCAGCTCCGCCCCGTCCGGGGTAATTTTCAGGAGGGACCAGCCCCCGTCGGCAGGCTTGCCTTCCACAATGACGGCCTTAATCCCCAGGTTGGCCAGCTTTTGCGAGGTTATCCCGCCGGCGTTGGCTTCCTTGATGCCGCCGGTCAGAGGGCTCTTGCCGCCCACCGACAGGCGCCCGGAGGAGGGGGCGTTGGTGCCGGTAAGCAGGCCGGGTGCAAACACAAGCTTGTTGAACTTGCCCAGGGGGTCGCAGGCAGGCGGCACCTCGTCCGCCACAATTTGCGAAGTCAACGCCCGTCCGCCCAAAAGGCTGTACTTTTCCGGAACGTCCGCAAAATTCACTTCTTTTTTGGTCATGTCGACCCTTAACAGCCTGGCCATAATTTTCCCCCTTTTTTAAAATTAGTTAAATAGATAAACAAATTATATAATGCCTGTCCTTCCGGTGTCAATACGACCCTGAAGGCTCTCCGTGTCAAGATCCAGTAGGTAACTCCCCGAAAAATTTTTTAACTCGCGAGACCCCACCGTTTAAAACAGTAACTTTTGGCGGCGGCCTTGACAGCCACCCCGCAGGTGGTTAATTTTGAGCACCGAGGGGGCGGCTCCGGGGAACAAGCAATCAAGAATCAACTGCTCCCTCGCCAAAACCATTGTACCACCTGCGGGGTCCCCGGCTGTCAAGGCTTCCCTTCGGCGCCGCCTTTTTAAACCCTTCAGAGGCTCACCGGGGAACAAGCTAGCCCAGAAGAACAGAAGGCCTGCTGAGTTCCCGTAAAACATACTTAACCCACGGCCGGTCAGCAAATGGCCCTTTTAGCGCAGGCAGGGATGCTCTTAACCACTTCTCCACATCCTCGAGTTTCGTTTTGCGACTCCTGACTACATCCGTACATTCTTTTAATTTCTGGTTCTGGACCGGCCAGCGCAAGACGTAGTGGCTCAGCTCCCCGTTAGCCTTTGCGGCTAAAACCCGGGCCATGCGGTCTCCCCCGGAAACTGTCCACCGGGCGCCCAGACGTTTCATCCGCCGGGCCAGATTGTGCTGGTTTTGCCCCTCAATGGTCCCCAGACGTTTGGCTCCCGGCGAGGCAATAATTCCCGCCCAGTTTTCTTCAAGATAGTGCAGGAGCTTAACGATCCTCTTTTTCTGGTTTCCTCTGGTGTTTTTGGCTGCTTCCGTAAGGCTCTTTTGGGTTTCCTCCCAATTACCCCGGGAAATGGCGGAGGACACCTTCCGGAAGGTTTCTTCATCATGCCAAAGGGCTTCGGTTAAGTGTCGGCTGAGGTGGTATGGATCCAGGCGGTATTGAGCTCCCGGGAAGTAGGAAAGCCCCTGTTTGGGCCAGTCGGCCCCGTCTCCGCCGATGAATATCTTTTCGGTTTGGTTTAAGTCCCATTTCCCGCCAATGGCCGCATAAGCTTCTTCCCAGGCTGCTTCGCCATCTTTCAAGGTGCCCAGGACAAGCTTGTTTTGGAGAGCATACCGGTTTGGGGCAACTTTTTCTTTTCCCTCGTAAGCAACAATATGCTTGACTTACCCCCTCTTCTCTTTGGCCTTTTGCAGGCGGATCGCCACCCCGTCGGCTTCGAGGCAAAGTTCGAAAGCAACCTCTTTTCCAGCCGGAGCTTCGCCATCTTCAAAAACCGCTTTTCTTTTTTCTTCCGCTTCTCGGCTTAAAATTTCCCCTACTTCCTGGGTGGCCTGCCAGACGGTCATGGCGCTTACCCCGGGGACGAGGTAGGTCAAGATGGCCGCGGCCCGGCCAAAGGGAAGCTCGGTGCTCAGTTTGACGGCCAGTTCTTTTAGCCGAGGAGTGATCCTGACCCGGGCCGGCCAGCCTAGGAGATCATCCAAAAAGAACCTGGTTTCGCCGGTTTTTTTGTTTTTGTACAGGCGCCTTTTGACGATAAACTCGCCAAAGGTGCTGACGGCTGTTTTGGGACGAAAGCCTACCACCTCCCAGGTGTTCCGGTCGCGTTCGGCCATCAGGCGGGTATCGATTTGTTCCAAGGCCCAGGTGAAAAGCTGGTTGCACACTTTTTGGCACAGTTCATGGATGCCTTTTTCCAGCGTATAGAAATCCTTGCACTCCCCAATTAGTTTGACCAAGCCGGATACAAAAAGAAGGACTGCCCCTATGATGTGGCGAATATTCAACATGAGACCTCACACTCCTTATCTTTTGTTTGGGGTGTTTATTTAGGGTGAGGTCTCATTTCTCTTTCCGGGGGCCGATCTCCTTTTTGGTACCTACTGAAATTTTACACTGCCCTGAAGGCTTTTCCCCCGTCGTTTGCCGTGGCGGCATTCCGGCCAGCAGGCAGGCAATGCCTTAATAATCAGTAATTATTTCCGCCACGCTCACCTTTTTCAATTCCCCATTGAGGTAAATTTCGGCAACTGCTTGGTCCCTCTGGAGCCCGGCCAATACTTCCGGCGCCGGTCGCACCCCGATCATCCCCAGGGCGCGGGCGGCGTGGACCCTGACGCCCGGGCTTTCGTCGGCCAGGTAAGGGAGGATCGCGGCGGCGGCGCCCTTGACCAGGGCGGGATTTACCCTGCCGATTTCGGCGGCGGCCCACAAAACCCCGCGGGCCAAAGCGCGGTCGCCCAGAAAAGAAAGCAGAATAGGGGCGAGGTCCCCGTACAGGTCGGGACGCCGGTTGATGATCGCGCCGATGGCCTCCGGGACGGCGCGGCCGTTGCCGCCCGATTCGTCGTTTAAGGCCCAGAAGAGCCGGCGGAGGATGTCCCGCCCCGCCTCCGGCCTTTCGTCCGCCAGTGTGCCAACCACGTAGCCCAGCGCCTCCGCTGCCCGCCAGTGGATCAGCTCGTCCGGGGAATAGAGCAGCGAAAACAGGGCGCGGACCACGGCCATAGGCTTTCCCGCCGCCAGCAGGCCGTGGAAATTTTTTTCCCGCAAGCAGCCGGCGACCTGCTCCCGGAAAGCTGACGCCTTGTTCGCCCCTGCAGACTTCTCTGTTTGCATTTCCCCACCTTCTCCCCGTCCCGTCAGTCTTCCCCAGACCATCAAAGGATCGAAAAAAATTTTAGAACACGCCTTACCCGCACCTGTTAATTACTAAATTGTGTTCGCCACCAAAATACTTTTTCCTCTTTAATTGACTTCCCCGTTCTTCCGGGAACCGTCATCCCTGGGTACTGCCCGTTCCCCGTTTTTTGTTTCTTATTTTCCGCTCTTGACAGGCCACTCTTTATTGCTTATAATCGAATTACGATAACGTGTTTCGATAACAGGGGTGGCAACAACGAAGCTAAACGCTTTTTTTCACCGGTTTCATCAAAATCCATATCCTTTACCACGCCTCCCGAAGGCCGGTCTTCGGCCTGGAGATGATCAAGGAACTGGCCAGGCACGGTTACGAAATTTCTCCGGGGACGCTCTACCCTGCGCTGCACAGCCTGGAAAGGGAAGGTCTGCTGGCCGCGGAACAAAAACTTGCCGGGGGCAAGATCCGCAAATACTACACGGCCACGCCGGCCGGCCGGGAAATGCTGGCGCAAATCAGGGTAAAGCTCAAAGAACTGGTTGAAGAAGTGCTCTAACGCGCGGAAAGTTTTGGCGGTTCCCGGCTTCGTCCCGCCGGCGGACAAGGCTTGAAAATTGGTCAGAAAAGAAGGCGCGTGCGGTGTTTGAGCTGCGTAAAGTAACTTTTGGCTACACGGAAAAAGAAGCAATCATTAAGAACGCTGATGTAAAGATCGCCAAAGGAGATTTCGTGCTGCTCAGGGGCCCCTCCGGAAGCGGCAAAACCACTTTTTTGCGCCTGTTGAACGGGCTGGCGGCGCCCCGGGAAGGAGAAATATTTTTTGCAGGAAAACCCCTTGGGGCGTACGATCTAACTTTCTTGCGCCGCCGGGTTGTCTACCTGCAGCAAACCCCGGTTATGCTGGACGCTTCGGTCCGGGAAAACCTGCGGCTGCCCTTTTCCTTCCGGTCCGCCGGAAAAACAAAAGCGCCCGCCGATACCGAGCTAACAGACTATTTGTCAACCTTCCTGCTGGGCGAAGTATCCCTGGAAGACAACGCCCAAAACCTTTCCGGGGGACAAAAACAGAGGCTGGCCCTGATCCGGGCGTTGCTGCTCAAACCGGAGGTGCTTCTTTTGGATGAACCTACCGCTTCTTTAGATCAGGAATCGCGGCGGGTCGTGGAAGAGTGCACGGAGATCCTGAACCGGGAGGAAGGCGTGGGGATCGTCATGGTCAGCCATACCGGATACGTTCCCCGGCGCGTTCAGCCCCGCGTCCTGCTCCTGGAAAAAGGGGCCCTGACGGAAGCCCCGCCGCCCTGACCAGGGTGCCGGCGGCAACACGGGGGTAAATAAATATCAAAATCAATGATCTAAATGTCCGGAGGTTTGGAGATGGCCGTCGACATCAGTTACCCGGGATTGCTCCTCTCGCTCTCCTTTGTGCTCCTGGCCGGCGTAAGTTCGCTGATTTTGCAGCTGAACCTCCACCGGGACATCCTATGGGGAACGGTGCGCACCGTCACCCAGCTCTTTCTCGTGGGGTTCGTTCTCCGTTATGTTTTTCAGCTCACCTCCCCCTGGCCGGTCCTTTTAATCTTCGCCGGGATGGTCTCCTTCGCCGCCGGGATCATCGCCGGGCGGGTGAAAAATAAGGAAATTCCCTTTCTGGCCCCTACCGTCATCTCCATGCTGCTCAGTTACACGTTCGTCACCATTGTCGTCACGGCCGCCGTAGTCCAGGTGAAACCGTGGTACACACCCAGCTATTTCATCCCGCTGGGAGGCATGATCATCGGCAATTCCATGAACGCCATCGCCCTTTCCTTAGAGCGTCTCTTCGGCGATTTACGCAAACAGCGGGACACAATCGAGATGTACCTTTCCCTGGGCGCCGACTACCGGGAGGCTTCCGCCGACGTTTTCCGCAAGGCCGTCGGTGCGGGAATGATCCCCTCCATCAACTCCATGATGGGGGTAGGGATCGTCTTTTTGCCCGGCATGATGACGGGACAAATCCTGGCCGGGACGGATCCCCTGGTGGCGGTGAAATACCAGATCGTCGTGATGCTCATGCTGGTCGGCTCCACGGCCCTGGGCAGCATCCTGGTCACGTACCTGGTCAGGCGCCGCTGTTTTTCCGCCGATCACCGGCTGCTCATCGGCCAGCTCTAGACCCCGCCGGGCTTACTTTGCCGCCGACCGCCCGTTGTTTTTGCTGGACTAATTGGCTGCCGTTCTTTATTTGCCTGCCTGCCAATCAGGTTTTTCCTTGCGTCTCTTCCAGAAACCTTTGAATTTCTACTGTGTTTCGAGCTTTTCCAAAATTATCTCCTTCAGTTCCTCGAAAGTAACTTTGCTGCCGAGCGCTTCGTCGTCAACGGCCAGGTTCGGCGGCTCGGGGGCGCCTTCACTGCCCGGCATCCCTTTATAGACAACCTCTACTTCCACATTGGGCGCATATTTCTCTTTGACCTGCCCGGCCAAGGCAATCAGCCCTGTTCACGTCTTGCCGGAAGGATTTTTTGAATAAATCCTGATTTTTACGATTTTAACCACCCCCTTCTTGCCATAAATAGTAACTGCTCCGGAAAACCCGTCACCCCAAAAATAGAAAGCGGGATGCTCTGACTGGGAAAGCTCCTGGCGGTGCACTGCTTTGCCGCCTTGGGAGCATTGCTGGCCGTTCTGCCCACAGATCAGCCTTCCAACGTGATGATGCTCTCCAACCTGGTGTGTCTGCCCCTTCTTTTCATCAGCGGCGTCTTTATCCCCCTGGGCAAATGCCTGCCTGGGGACAAACCGTCGCTCTTTTTTCGCCCCTCACCTACGCCATGGAACTTCTCCACTGGTCGTTCGGCCGGCAACCGTTCCTGGGGGTGGTTCCGGCTTACCTGGTTTTGCTGGTCTTTACGCTGCTCTTCTTGTATCTGGCTCACCTGGCCCATCAACGGGGTTTAAGAAAGGTGTTCTGAACGAATCTCAAAGAGGCCGGTTGGCGCAAAGAAAGGTGAAATTCACGGCGGTGAAATGAAAATTGCCAGGCATTTCTACCTGTCTTTCGCGAAAAAAATGGCCTGCCTTTAAAATTTCTTTGGCAGGTCCATCAATTTATGGAATGAACAGGGGGTAGGGTTTCCAAGGGAGCAAATTTTAGATAAACAGGTTCACGTTGGCCTCGTCGGCCTCGCCCAGGTAGGCGGCCACGCCGGCGAATTCCAGGCCGTCGATCAGCTCTTCCTCGCGGATGCCCATGACGTCCATGGACATGGTGCAGGCCACCATTTTGATCCCCTGCTCCCGGGCGGTCTGGATTAATTCCGGAAGAGAAGCCACGTTTTTCTGCTTCATCATATATTTCATCATTACCGGCCCCATCCCGCCGAAATTCATCTTCGACAGCCCCAGTTTCCCGGCGCCCCGGGGCATCATCCGGCCGAACAGGGCTTCCAGGAAACTTTTCTTTGTCTTGACCTTTTCCGGTTTCCGCAGGACATTTAAGCCCCAGAAGGTGAAAAACATGGTCACCTCGTCGCCCATGGCGGCGGCGCCGTTGGCGATAACGAAGGCCGCCAGGACGCGGTCCAGGTCGCCGCTGAAAACGATGATTGTTTTCTTTGTTTTTTCCAAGGCAAACCCCTCCCTAATTCCTACTCCGATAATTGGGTTTCCGCCCGCCGTTCGTTTGCCGTCGCGCCAACGCTTCGGGCCGACGCCTTTAGCATATGTCGCTCCTGGCAAATCGAACGGCGTGCCGTCCATTTTTCTGTTGGTCCTGCAAAAAGCAAGATCGGAGTTTAATTCCTGATTCCTGTACTCTACACCCTTCGCGTCTTTACAGTTATGTACTTTTATAGAGATAATACCCTTCGTCGGTAGGTTCGCCCGTTTCCGCCACCCGGCCGTATTTGCGCAGCCCCATCACCCAGAGCATCACTTCATAGGAAGGGCGGCCCAGGGCGGCCGCGATTTCCGGGACGGTTTTGGGACCTTCCCGCAGAAGCTCGAGAATTGTATCTTGCATCAGCATTTCTTCCCGGATTATTTCTCTTAAATCTCCGACCTCACCGCTCATCAACATAAAAAGCCTCCTTCAAAAAATAAGTTAATCTCCAGTGTCAGGCACCGTTTTTAACTTTTGGCTCAAAATTTCTTGTCACGCTGCCCACGATCAGGAAGCCTCCTTTAAGAACGCGTCAATCATAGCCCGGATTTGCGCGTCCGTGTAACCCTGGAGATCCAGGGCGCCGGCGGGGCAGGCCGGGACGCAGCCGCCGCAACCCTTGCAAAGCGCCCTGTTGACCCGGGCCACCTCTTTCTCCTCCCCCTGCGCCTGCTCGATTGCTGCGTAAGGGCAGGCTTTTGCGCATTGGGCGCACCAGGTGCACAGTTCCGGATTCACGGAGGCGATCAGCGGTTCCAGTTCCACGTGCCCTTTCTTCAGCAGGGCGGCGCTCTGGGTGACCGCGGCCAGGGCGGAAGCCACGCTTTCGGCCGAATTCTTCGGACCCTGGGCGGCGCCGCAGATAAACACCCCGCCCACCACTGTTTCCACGGGGCGCAGTTTGGGATGGATTTCGTTGAAAAATCCGTCCCGGCCCAGGGGGATCTTGAGCAGATCCACCAGCCGGCCGTTCTCCCGCGGCACCATTCCGGTGACCAGCACCACCAGGTCGGCCTCGAGGGCGAGGCGCTCGCCCCAGGTTAATAAATCCCGCACCGTCACCCTCAACCGGCCGTCCCCCTTTTCCTCCACCACCGGCGGCTCAATGGCGGGAAACTTTAAAAACACAGAGCCGCCCTTCATCGCCTGATCGTAGAGGAGCTCAAATTTGCCGTAGGTGCGCACGTCCCGGCAAAGGTGAAACTGGCGGACGGCCGGGTTTTTTTCCCGGGTCAGCAGCGCTGCGTGGACGGCGGCGCTGCAGCAATACCGCGAACAATACCGGTTGAGCGTTTCCCCGTCCGGTTTTTGGCCGGGCTCCTGCCGGCTGCCCACACAGTAAATATAGACGATATCCTGGATTGCTTTCCCCCGGTAAAGGAGGGGACCGTCCCCGGCGCCGTCCAGCAACTCCCGGAATTCGGGCAGGGTCACCACCCCGGGCATTCCCCTGCCATATTCGCCCGGAGCCGGTTGGTAGGGATCAAAACCGGTCGCGACGATGATCGACCCCACCCGCGCGGTGACGACCTCTCTGCCGGTTCCGTCGCCAACGGTTCCCCCCGCGCCATGGTTACCGTTGCCGGGGCCGTCCGCAATGATTTCCCTGCTCCCGGTTGCGGTGCCGTTTTCACCGCCATCAGTTTCCCCGCCGCCGGTCCCGGCGCCGATCCCGTCGCCGCCGCTTCCCCCGACCCTGATTTTCACCTGAAAATCGCCGATGCTCCCGGCTTTCGCCACGAGTTCCGCGTTGGTGAACAGGGTGATCCGCTCCCGCTTCCGGACCTCCTCAATCAGTTCGTTAATCAGTTCCCGGCCGGTTTTCCCCTGGGGATACATTTTCCCCAGGCCGGCCACCCGTCCCCCGGGCTCCGGGGCTTTTTCCACCAGCAGGACGGAAAGCCCCAGGTCGGCCAGCCCGACGGCCGCCCGCAGACCGGCGATTCCCGCGCCGATCACCAAAACCCCGGGCACCGTCTCCACTATAATCGGTTCCAGGGGCTGCGTCAGCTTTGTTTTGGCGATCCCGCCCCGCACCAGCCGGATGGCTTTTTCCGTCGCCCTGGCCGGGTTGTCCCGGTGGGTCCAGGAGCACTGCTCCCGGATGTTGACCTGGGTGTACTGGTAGGGATTCAGCCCCGCCCTTTTGGCCGTTTCCCGGAAAGTAAACAAATGCAGCTTCGGCGAGCACGAGGCGACCACCAGGCCGTTTAAGCCTTGCTCTTTGATGTCCTGCACCATCTCCTGCTGGGTGGCGTCGGAGCAGGCGAACAGCGCCGTTTTCGCCACCGCCACGCCCGGTTCGGCGGCGGCGGCTGTCCGCACCCGCTCCACGTCCACGTAATCGGAAATATTTCCGCCGCAGTGGCAAATATAAACGCCAAGCTTGCGCTCGCTCATTTTCCCCTCCCGATCCTTTCCACGTAAGCGGCGGCCTGGGCGGCGGCCGCGCCGGCGTGCAAAATGGTGTCCGGAATATCTCTGGCCCCGGAGGCGGTTCCGGCCACAAAAACTCCCTCCAGGCTGGTTTTTCCCGGGTGCAGGTCCTCGGCGGCCTCTTTTACCCAGTGGAACTCGTCCAGCGCCAGCCCTTCTCCGGCAAACAGGCCGGCGCCCTCGCCGTTGGCCAGCAGCCCCACGGAAAGGACCACCAGGTCGTGCTCCGCCCGCACCGTCCTCCCTTGCTCGATATCTTCGTAGGCAAGCGCCAGGTTGCCGTTTTCCGTTTCGGTAATCTCGGCCACCCTGCCCCGGACGAAGCTGGCGCCCATCCCCCCGGCCTGGGCGTAAAACTCCTCGTACCCTTTGCCGAAGGCGCGGATGTCCATGTAGTAGGCCGTCACGTCCGCCAGGGGAAGCGCCCCCATGATCAGCTGGATTTGCTTGATGGAATACATGCAGCAGACCCGGGAGCACAGGGGGTTGTTCACCGTGCAGTCCCGGGAGCCGGTACACAGCACGTAGGCGATATTTTCCGGGATCTTGCCGTCGGAAGGCCTTAAGATCGTGTTAAAGGGCCGGGTGGGGGCCAGCAGCCGGTCCATTTGCATCCCGGTGATTACGTTCTTAAACTTCCCGTACCCGTACAGGGTCTTGCGCTCCGCCGGAAAGAGCCGGTAACCGGTGGCCAGAATCACGGCGCCCACTTCCACTTCCTCTTCCGCTTCTTTCATCGCCAGGTCGACCGCCCCGGCCGGGCAGGCGGCCACGCACTGCCGGCACTCCGCGCAGACGCCGCAGTCCAGGCACCGGCCGGCGCCGGAGCGGGCCTCTTCTTCCGTCAGCGGCAATTCCACTTCCGCAAAGCCGGCCAGAGCTTCCGCCGGCGAAAGCTCCCGGGCCGGGGCCGGGGGCAGCTTCCGGTAGCTTTGCTGCCGGCCGAGCACCTTTTCCCGGTCCATGGCGGGCAGCCGGTAATCAAAATCCGCGGCCTTCAATTCTTCTCCTTTAAGATAGCGGTCGATGAAGAAGGCGGCCCTCCTCCCCTGGGCAACGGCGTTGACGATGGTGGCCGGCCCCGTCACCGCGTCGCCCCCGGCAAAAATCCCGGGGACGGATGTCTGGAGAGTCACGGGGTCGGCCGCGATGGTGCCGTCCTTGTTGAGGGCGAGCTGCGGCCCAAAAGAAGCGGTCAGCGGAACCAGCCCCACGGCCAGGATCGCCAGGTCGGCCGGAATCCGGTGCGCCGTCCCGGGAACCGGCTCGGGTTTTTTCCGGCCGTCCGCGCCGGGCGCACCGAGTTTCATTTTAATGCTTTCCACGTGGGTCAGCTTGCCGTTTTCGCCTAAAAACCTTTGGGGGGCGCGCAGGTACTGGAACTGAACGCCTTCTTCCCCGGCCGCGGCAATTTCCCAGGCGTGGGCGGGCATTTCTTCGCGGCTGCGCCGGTACTGGACAATAACCTTTGCCGCCCCCAGCCGGCGGGCGACCCGCGCCGCGTCAATGGCCACGTTGCCGCCGCCGACCACGATCACCGTCTTACCCCCCAGGGGTATCTTTTCTCCCCGGTTTGCCGCCCGCAGGAAATCCAGGGCGCCGATTACCCCTTCCAGATCTTCGCCCTCAACTCCCATCCGGCGCGTCCCTGCCGTCCCGACGGCCACAAAGACGGCAGCGAAGCCCCGGTCTTTGAGCGCCGCCGGGTTTTCCACGGTTGCCCCGGTTTCGATTTCCACCCCGAGGGCGGTGACGTTTTGAATATCCCGGTCCAATACATCTTTGGGCAGCCGGTAGGCCGGGATCGCCGTCCGGAGCATTCCCCCGGGCAGGGTCTCTTTTTCAAAGATTTTCACCCGGTACCCGCGCTTCGCCAGGTGAAAGGCGCAGGTCAGGCCCGCCGGCCCCGCCCCGACGACGGCCACTTTTTTGGGCGGCGGCCCGGCAGGCGCTTCGGCGGACGGTTTAACGGCCGCTTCGGGATGTTCGCGGTAATAACGATCGGCGAGAAAACGTTTGATCTTTCTGATCGAAACGGGTCCTTCCAGGCCGCCCCGGGTGCACTCCCCTTCGCAGGGGGCGTAGCAGGCCCGGCCCAGGCTGCCCACCAGGGGGGTGGTTTCCAGGATCAGTTCAAAAGCTTCGGCGTATTTACCCCTTCGGGTCAGGGCAACGTAGCCGTGGGCTTTGATGCCGGCCGGACAGGTAAAGGAACAGGGGGAAGTGCCCTGTCTTTCGATGACCGCTTTTTTCGGAACGGCCTGGGGGAAGGCGATGTAGGCGGCCCGCCGGGCGACCAGGCTGAAATTGAACTGGTCCGGTACGGCCACGCTGCACGCCGTTTCGCACTGCCGGCAGCCGGTGCACAGGGCGGGGTTGACAAAAGCGGGCTTTTTGCGGATGCTCGCCCGGAAAGTGCCGCGGCCGGTTTTGTTGACCTGCTTCACTTCGGTATAAACCATTGCCGCCACGTTGGGGTGATGCGCAACGGCGGCCATTTTCGGCGTGGAAATGCAGCTTGCGCAGTCCAGGGTGGGGAAAACCTTGCTCAAAAGAATCATTTTGCCGCCGACGCTGGGTTCCTTTTCCACCAGGAGCACCCGGTAACCCATGTCGCCGAGCTTTAAGGCCGCTTCCATCCCGGCAATGCCGCTGCCGATGACGAGCATTTCATAATCCATTTCCGGCACCGCCTTTCCCGCCGCTGCCGCCGCTGCCGTCTTGCCCGCCGCTGCCGCCTTGCCCGCTTCGTTCGCTCTGCTCACCCGGTCCGCCGGCAGGATCCGCTCCTTCGCCCGGGCCGATTTTTTGCAGCGCCCGGGCGAAATCTTTCATCTGGCCGGCGAAAGGCTCCGCGCAGACGGAACAGATGGCCGCCATGCGCACTCTTTCCGGGGCGTAGCCGCGCTCCCGGAGAAGTTCCTGCGCCTGTTCAAAAATCCGGGCCGCGCGCTGCGTGCAGTCCGCCAGGTAGGCGCACTCCTCACCGTCGGCGGCGATAAAGACGCCGTCAAAGCCCCTTTCGATGGCGTACAAAATCCAGGCCGGCCGGATCCCGCTGGTGCAGGGCAGGCTGATCACCAGGGCGCCGGGGGAGTAAGGCAGGTGGTTGCTCCCCGCCAGATCAATGCCCGGATCGGAAATGTTATTGGTGGAAAAGACCAGGATCCGGGGCGCGGCTCCGGGCGCAAAACCGTTGCCGCCGGGCGAAAAATCATTTTCTCCGGTTTCTTCCGTTCTGGCGGCCATCTTACTTCATCCTTTTCACGTACAGCTTCCAGTACCCTGCTTCTTCCAGCAGGCCGAGAAACTCGTGCCCGGTCTTTTTCGTCCAGGCCGGAATGTCCTTTTTGGTGCCGGGGTCAGAGGAAAGGACCTCCATCACTTCCCCCGTTTGAATTTCCACGATGGACTTTTTGGCCGCCAGAATGGGGCCGGGACAGGAAGTCCCCCGCGCGTCGACAACCTTGCTCACCTTCACGTTTTTCAGCTCATCCTGGGTCATTTTTGTTTTTCCTCCCGAAAAATTTTTTAGTCTACCTATACCGGTTACCGTATATCTGTTTATTCCTAACTTTATACTAACTGCCCCGCTTTGTCAAGACAAAATTAACGGAAATTGAAAAAGCAAGGAAAAGTGAGAAAGGCGGCGTTACGGAAAAATTTTGCTAAAAAAATGCCGCATGTACCCTACTGGGGTAGAAGGTGAAAAAGCCCCGGCGATCTTCGGAAGGTCACGAAGGGGGGGGCGGGACGGAAGGACCCGTCCCGCAGCAATCTTTTTTCAGGCGCCCTGGCCGGCAAGGGAAGGAAAGAGGGATAAATCCGTGTGCGGCAGGAACAGCGCCGAGACAAATTCGTCAAAAAACTCTTTGCCGGCGCTAAGCTCCAGGTAAGTTATTTTTTTGGCCAGCTCCTCCACCTCGTCCCGGACGCGGCGCGAGAGCAAAACCATTTTTGCCCCTTTCAGCGAGCTGTTGCCGACGTAACGGTATTTTTCCGCGGGAAGATCGGGGAACATCCCGATCGCCACGGCGTCGCGAATGTTGATGTAGCGGCCGAACCCGCCGGCGATGTAGACCTGCTCGATCGCCTCCGGGGAGATCTCCACTTTTTTCAGCATGGTTTTGATGCCGGCGAAAATAGCCGCCTTCGAACGCAGCAAATTCTTGATTTCCGCCTCGGAAATGACGATGTCCCGGCCGCTCCCCGCCTCTTCGGCCCAGACCAGGACGTACTCCGGGCCCTCTTCTCCCTCGCGCAGCCGCGGGGTGCGGCCGCTGCTCTGAAACCGGCCGCTGCGGTCAATCAGGCCGGCCTCGAGCAGCGCGGAAAGCAGATCGATCAACCCGGACCCGCAAATCCCCAGGGGCTTGCGATAACCAATGGTGTGGCAGGCCGGCTCCCCGGTGGCCGGATCGATTTCCACTCTTTCGATGGCGCCCGGGGTAGCCCGCATCCCGTGTCTTAAGCCGCTGCCTTCGAAGGCCGGCCCGGCGGAACAGGCGCAGGCCAGCAGCCACTCGCGGTTCCCCAGGACCATTTCCCCGTTGGTGCCGACGTCAATGAACAGGGTTAATTCCTCCGCCCGGTCGATTGCAATCACCCGCGCGCCGGCGATGACATCTCCGCCCACGTAACTGGCAATGGCGGGCAAACAGTACAGCTGGGCGCGGTCGTTCACCTGCAGGCCGAGTCCGGCGGCGCTCACCGGCGGCGGGGAAAAAACTCCCGGGGTATAGGGCTCCAGGCGCAGGTAATCGGGGTAGATGCCCAGCAACAGGTGGGTCATCGTGGTGTTGCCGGCGCAAACGACGGCGTAAATATCCTGCCGGGAAAGGCCGGTCTGGGCCAAAAGCTGCCCGATCAACTCGTTGATCGTCTTGACCACGGCTTTTTGGAGCGCTTCCCGGCCGTTTTTCTGTTCCACCGCGTAAACAATCCGGGAAATCACGTCGTCGCCGTAAACCGCCTGCTGGTTGTAAGCCCCCTTCACGGCCGCCGTCCGGCCGGTGCCGAGCTCGACCAGCGCCGCCACCACGGTGGTCGTCCCGACGTCCACCGCCAGGCCGTAATAACTCTCCTTTTTCCATCCCGGCGCGACCGCGACCACTTTCGGGCAACCCTCCGGGCAGCCCTTGAGATCGGCCACCGAAACGGTCACCCGCCAGTCGCCCTGGCGCACAATCAAGGGAAGTTCCTTGATGAGCTCATAATCAATCCGGACGTCCGTCAGGCCGGTGCGCTGCCGGAGCGCGGCCAGCAGGTTGCCGGCGTCGTCCGGGCTGTATTCCAGGGTAGGCACGGCCAGCTGGAGCGGGATTTCTTGAAAGAGGGGATCGAGTTCGGGCAACGCCCCCGCCTCGCCCTCCGGCCCGTCGGCCAGAAGCACCTGGTGTTTGGCCAGGCGCGTTTCTTCCGGAACCTCGACCACCACCGCTCCTTCGGGAAAGGTCTGGCAGGCCAGGACGTGGCCCGCGGCCAGTTCGGCGGGGGACAGCTTCCCCGTTTGCACCTGCCGGATGGCGCCTTCCCGGACAATCATCCGGCAGCGGCCGCAGGTGCCTTTTCCGCCGCAGGAGGCGCGCACGGGAATCCCCGCCAGGGAAGCTGCCTGCAGAAGACTTTCTCCTTCCGCAATGGTTACTTCTTGATTCTCCGGCAAAAAGCGAATGGTGTGCCGCGTCATCAAACTTACCCTCCCACTCGGGTTACCCGGGTTACTGCCCCGGCCCCTGCTTGCCATACCCGTACGGGTATGTTATAATTATTATCAGCTTACCGGAAAACGGCACTTTTGTCAAGACCGTTGCGGGGGTATCCAAGAACAGGACAGGCGTAGCGAAGGCCTCATCCGGAAAGGAGGAAGAACGTTGCCCAACCGGAAAATACTTTCGAAACGGGATGGGATGGGGAAAGATCCGTCCCTGCAGGGGGAACTGCTGAACAGGCTGAAAAAAATCGAGGGACAGGTGCGCGGCGTCCAGAAAATGATCCAGGAGTGCCGGGACTGCGGCGACATTGTCACCCAGTTAGCGGCGATCAAGGCCGCGGTAAACCGGGTGAGCATCACCGTGCTGGCCTGCCACCTGGCCGACCAGATGGAAAACGACTTACGGGCGGGAAGAGACGTGAAAGACTCGCTGGCCGAATTTATGATGGTCTTTAAAAAATTTTCGTAAGCCAGCGGAACGCTTTCCCCGGAGCATTTCGACGGCGTTTTTCCTCACCCCGGCTTTTGTCCGCGGGATAAACCAGGGAAAAACAATCCTTCCCCAGCATTTCCCCGGGATCGTAACCGGTCAACCCGCTAAACCCGGGGTTAAGGAATTGAAACCGGCCGTCTTGAATAATGTAGATGCCCAGCGGCGAACTGCCGGCGAGAATTTTGGCCAGTTTTCCGCTGAAACACGGCTGTGGTTTTTCATTTTTTTCCTCCGCGCCATCCAGTTTCCCAATATTTCGCTCTTAATTGCCAAAAAACTGCTGCCCGGGAAATTAAAACACAGAAATGAAATGAAAATTGCCAGGCATTTCTACCTGGCTTTCGCGAAAGACCGTTACCTTTGTCCCGCTACTCTGGCTTTTCTCAATTACACCCGGAAAATGATTGGTTAATCCACATCTAAATCCGGCCAATAGAAATGCCCCCGACGAAGCTCTTCGACGTTAAGGATTTTCCCAACAGGAGCATCTTTAAACCACGGGAAATCTTTGTAAGCCATGAACAGCTCTTTGTCACGGGCCGGAAGCCAAACCCCATTCTTTGAAATATGGGTAATCTCAACCGCCGAAGCGCTTCTCCCAGGCGCTTTTGGAACTCATCATAATACACCTCAATTATGCTTTCGATTTCCTTCAATAGCTGTGCAGACCGGGCAAAAGATAAGTAACTCCGATCAGCGTAAAAAGAACCGCCGCAAAGCCCAGGCAGGCCAGCCAGGCCCCCCGGCGGCCGCGCCAGCCCAGGGAAAGGTGGGCGTGCAGGTAAAACAGGTAGATCAGCCAGGTAGTCAGCGCCCACGTCTCCTTGGGGTCCCAGCCCCACCACCGCCCCCAGACTTCCTCGGCCCACACCGCCCCGGTCACGATCACCAGGGTGAGAAAGGTGAAGCCGAAAGCGGCGGTGCCGTAAATAAGCCGATCCAGCACGGGAGGGGCGGGAAGCAGCCAGGCGAAGAGCCCCTTTCCTCTGTCCGGCCTCTCTTTGTCCCCAACCGGATTTTGGTTTCCGGCGGCCCGGCCGGCCGGGGAGTGCCCGCTCCCGGCGGACTTTTGAGGCTCCTCCCCGGGACCCCCGCCGGAAGCCGCCTCCCGGTTTCCTTCGCTGACGAGATAGAGCACCGCCAGGGCAAATGAAACGGCAAACGCGCCGTAGGCAAAGATCGCCGTCAAAACGTGCAGCTGGAGCCAGAAGCTCTGCAGGGCGGGCAGCAAGGGTTGAATATCTTTGGAGAGCAGGGAGGCGTACCCCAGGATGCCTATGATCAGGGGAAGGATTAAAACGCCGGCGGCGGCAATCCGGTACCGCCGGAACATAAATAAAAAAACCAGCGCGCTCCCCCAGGCAAAAAGGACAAGGAATTCGTAAAAACTGCTGAAGGGAAGGCGTCCCGCCGCTGCCGTCCGGACCGCCAGGGCGGCCGTATGCAGCAAAAAAGCGGCGGCGGTCAGCAAAAAACCGAACCCCGGCAAAGCGTCCCGGCGTATCCACAGCTGCAGCAAAAAGAGCACGGCGGCCAGAAAATAAGCGGCAAAGGCCAGCGAGTAAAGGTTTTGTTCCAGCGCAAGCATTTTTCACCCTCCGGAATAACTTTCAGCTACGTCAGAATCTCCGTCCCGGTGACATACGTTGGATATAGCGCAAGGCGAGGCCCAGCAGCACCATCCCGAACCCGCTCCAGACAAAGGGCAGCCCCGGGTCGCGCTTGACCTGGAGCCCGGTAAAATAACGGTAACGGGTAAAATTCAGCACCAGCCCCTCCCTTAAGGCAACCTTTTCTCCCGGTGCCAGCACCCCCGTAGCGATCAGGTCCCGGCCGCGAAAAACCAGGTAAACCAGTTTCGGGTTGGCCGGCAGGGGCGTTTTCAGGTAGGGGTGGCCGTCCTCCCGGACGGCGTAGTCCGGGAAAAAATACATTTTGGCCAGGAACTCCTCCGCTTTGTCCAGGGTCAGGCCGTTCCGGTCGAAAACCCGGTAAGGGCGCACCCGGCCGTCTTCCTCGATGGTTCCCTCCAGCACCCAGCCGTAGCTGGCCTGGTAGACCTTCACCCCCCGGTAGTGCAAGGGATCATTCACCGCAATGGTTTTGCCGTAAACCTCCTGCCCGTTTTCCACCACGGTCAGCTCCGTGCGGTATTGTTTGGGTTGAAAATCAGGGTAATACTCCACGGCAAACCGGTCCACCCGCAGGTCAAAGGGGAAGCCTGCCGGCGTCAAGTCCGCCGCCTCGCCCTCCGGAACCCGGCAGGAAAGGCTTTTTCCGTAAACCGCACCCAGGAAAATCCCAACGGCGAGCACCAGCAGACCGGCGTGCAAAACGGGGGAACCCAGACGGGTGAAGCGGACCAGGCGGCTTTGCCCGGGTCCGCGGAACTGTTGAGCGGCAAAAGCCGTCCGCCGGACGGTGCAGGCCAGCAGGTTTAAAAAAAGCAGCCCCCCGGCCAGGATAAACCACCCGGAGCGGTAAACGCGGTCCAGCCCGAGAAGCACAATCAACCGGCCGAAAAGATCGCCGTAATGAGCCAGGTAAAAGGAGCCTTCTTCCCCCTGCGGAAGAAGGCTCCCCGCCGCCGCGGCCAGGGCCAGAAAAGAAAAAAGAACGAGGCACAACTTCACGGAGGTCAGAAGGCGAACTGCTCGATCATAAAGGGATTGTTTTTTGCTGCGATCCAAAGAGAACATCAGCCACCCCGGTGATTAATAAAAAGATCGGGCACAAAGATTGCCAGGCACAAAGGCACAAAGTAAATATTTCCGGTACATTTCCCTTTGTGCCCAGGTTTCTTCTGTGCCTTTATTTATTCTCGCCCGGAAAGGAAACCGGAAACCACTTGGCGGCGGGCGGCAGGAAAAGATCCTGGATGCCCGTGGGATCGTGAATCTCCTGGCCAGGGATAAAGTTCAGTTTCTTTTCGCCCCGGTTGTTCAGATATCTGGTCAGCTCCAGATTAACCGCGGCCGGCACCTCCACGCCCGCCTTCGTCAGCATCTGGCGGAGCAGGCCTTCCGCTTTGGCGGCAAAGGCAACGGCGTCGCCGGCGATCCGGCCGGCTTCCGTGGGGTTGTGGAAGCCCATGGAGTTTTCGGCGGCCAGGTAGATTACCCTGTACAGCGCCTGCAGGTAAAATTCCTTCGCCTGCGTGTACAATTGCCGGTCAAACTGCGCTCCTTGCGCCTGCTCCCGGTGGGCCAGTTCAAAAAGTTTCGCCGCCGCGGCCGTGGCGTAGCCCGCCCGGTTCATCAGGGCCACCGTCCGGTCCTGAATGGCCAGCACCTGCTCCCGCAGCCGCTCGGAGGACTCGGGGTGGCACTGCCGGCAGGCCTGCAGGTCGTTTTTCAGCGGGCTCATCACGTTGTGGTCGGAAATCTTGCTGGACCCCACCCGCTTGTAAGGCATGTGGCAGTCCGCGCAGGCCACGCCCGCCTGCCAGTGGACGCTGTTCCGGGAGTAAAATTCAAATTCCGGGTGCCGGATGAAGCCTACCTTAAAACCGGTCACTTGCTGCGTCCATTCCAGGTTGGCGGGATCGCTTTGGATCTGCTTGATGATGTTCTCGACGGAAATATCCCCCCACTTGCTTCCTTTCCAGGGGAAGATCACGTTGGTGGCTTTCATCTGGGCATCCCTGGTGATTATATAGGTTACGTGGCACTGGGCGCAAACCAGAGAGCGCATTTCCTGCCGGTTGGGATTGGTTTTCCCGATGGTTTTCAAAGCGTCCTGGATCGTCCACCGGGGCAGTTTCAGGTCCATCGTCCGGTTGTCGTGGCAGTCGATGCAGGCCGCCCCGAGGGTTCGGTGCCCCTCCGGGATTTTCTGCAACGCCTCCGCATAAGGCAGCTTCAGAAAGTCCTGCCCGTTTTCCGCCAGCAGCTTATTGATGTACGGTGATTTGCAGGTCAGGCAGGAGCCGCCCGACTTGGTGCGGGACTGGTCCACTTCCTGCTGGTCGATCAGCATGAAGGCGTGGCCGCGCGGCTCGTTGTAATCCACGCCCATCCCCCAGCCGTGGTAGAGCAGGGCCAGGTAGGGGAACTCACTCAGTTTGTCGTAGATGACCTGATCGGTGTCCCACCCTTTTTTATACTTGCTTTTTCCCGCCGGGCGCGGCTCGGCCGTCTGCAGCCAGGAGTCGTACTCCAGCGGGTAGACCTTTCCCCAGGCCGCCGGGTCGATTTCCCCGTCCGCAATCACGCCCGGCCGCACGGGCTGGGGCGCCTGCACCGACCGGTAAAAAACCAGCGCTCCGCCCGCTAAAACGATCAGGATCAGGAAGGTAAGAGCAATCAGCGCTCCCTTTTTCATCTCGCTTCCCCTCTCGCTAAAACGTCCGCTTAAAAAGCCATCCTAAAAATACCAGGCACAAAGGCACTAAGTAAAGTGCCTGCCTCAGAAAATAGATTTAGCCATAAAGGACACTTAAGAACACAAAGCATAAGATTTAAATGTGCCGGTGAGGATCCTTTGTGCCTCTGCGCCTTTGTGCCTCTGTGCCTTTTACTTCAAATGGGGAGTCTGGCGGTGACATTCGAAGCAATAAAGTCCGCCGCCCCTTTTTGTGTCGCCGATTACCGCCGCCATGTCGCCGTGGCAGCGCAGGCAGTTTTCCTGGACTACCTCCTTGCCGTGGGCCGAAATGGAAATGGTTGCGGGATAGGTTTTCAGCAGCACGGCGGCGGCGTCCCGCGTCCCGGTATAAGCCTTGTAAAACGACCCCTTCACCAGGCCGTGGGGGAGGTGGCAGTCGCCGCAGCGGGCCGCGTCCCGGTGGGCCGAGTGGAGATAAGAGTCCACCTGCGGTTCCATTACGTGGCAAATCCCGCAGAACTCCGGACCGTCCATCGCATTGGCCAGGGGAGGCAGCTTGAGCAGGAAAATCCCGCCCAAAGCTGCCGCCGCCAGTACGCCCAGCGTCAGCCAGAACTTGTTGACCCGGCAGTTACGGAAAAACCAGGACATTTCCCCTGCCTCCTCCCGACAGAAAATAAGTTAATAACCGGTGCCTGGCACCTTATATTAACTTATTGGGCTCCTCCTGACAGCGTCCACCCGCTAAAACGTCCGCTGCTCTCTTTCCCCGAACAGCCCCCGCACCGCGGTCATCTGCTGCTCGTCGGTGTAGCCCTGGAGCTCAATCGCCTTGTTCGGACATTCGCCGGCGCAGGTGCCGCACCCCTGGCACAGGACCGCTTCGATCCGCGCCACGTTGGTTTCGGGGTCGATTCGCGGGGCGTTGAACGGACACAGCCGCACGCAGGTCAGGCAGGCCTGGCATTTGCTGATGTCGACCCGGGCGGTCACTCCCTTGACCTCCAGCCGGTCGCGGCTCAAAATCACGGCGGCCCGCGCCGCGGCAGCCTTCGCCTGGACGATGCTCTCGGCCATGTTTTTCGGGCTGTGGCAGAGTCCGCAAAGGTAAACCCCTTCCGCCGGGAAGTCCACCGGCCGCAGCTTCATGTGCGCTTCCAAAAAGAAACCGTCGGCGTTCAGGGGGACTTTGAAAAGCTGGGAAACCTTCCGGTTGCCTGCCGGGGGCAAAATGGCCGGGGCCAGCACCACCATCCCGGCGGGTATCGCCAGGTCTTCCTTCAAGACGGGATCCCGCACCGTGACGCGCAACGGCGTTCCCCCATCGGCCGGTTTTTCCACTTCAGGTTTTCGTTCCAAATCGTAACGGACAAAGATGACTCCCTGCGCCCGCGCTTCCCGGTAGAGATCCTCCAGGAAGCCGTAGGTGCGCATCTCCCGGTAGAGCACAAAGATATTTGCCCCGGGGTTCCTTTTTTTGATCTCCAGGGCCAGCCGGACGGACCGGGCGCAGCATACCCGGACGCAGTACTGGCGGCCTTCCTCCCGGGAGCCCACGCACTGGATGAAGACAAAGTCCCGGACCTTTTCCGCCCGGGGATCACCGGCGGCCAGCGCTTCTTCCAGCTCCAGCTGGGTCAGGACCCGGTCGTCTTTTCCAAAGAGGTATTCCTCCGGTTTGTATTCCTCGCCGCCGATGGCCAGCACCGCCGCCCCGTAGCGGATTTCTTCGCCGGTGGAGAGCCGGCTCGTGAAATTCCCCGGGTACCCCTGCACTTCCAACACTTCACAGCCGGTGTGCACCTTAATCAAGGGGTGGCTGGTCACCCGGGCAATCAACTGCTGCAGGTACGCCGGCACGTCTTCTCCGAAAAAGCCCCACCGCAGGCGGCGGGCCGCCCCGCCCAGCGCGTCGCTCTTTTCCACCAGTTCCACCCGGTAACCCTGCCGGGCCAGGCCAAGGGCCGCCGTCAAGCCGGAAAGACCCCCGCCCACCACCAGCGCGGCCGGGGTCACCCCCACGGTAATCTCCCGGATGGGGTAAAGGCGCGCCGCCTTAGCCACCGCCGCCCGCACCAGATCGATGGCTTTCTCCGTTGCCTTTTCCGGTTCGTCCCGGTGGACCCAGGAGCACTGGTCCCGGATGTTGGCCATTTCCACCAGGTGCCGGTTTAACCCGGCTTCCCGGACGGTCTCCTGGAACAAAGGCTTGTGGGTGCGGACGCTGCAGGAGGCGATGACGATCCGGTTTAAGCCCTTTTCCCGGATGAGGTCTTTTAAGGCAGCCTGGCTGTCCTGGGAGCAGGCGTAGAGGTTTTCCTGGGCGTGGACCACGCCGGGGAGTTTGCTCGCCGCCGCCACCACCGCCGGAACGTCCACCACGCTGCCGATATTGATGCCGCAGTGACACACGAAAACCCCGATGCGCGGCTCCTCGGCGCCCACCTCCCGCTCCGGGGGGAATTCCCTTTCCGCGACCAGGGTGTTCTTCGCCGGGGCCAGCAGCGCCGCCGCCTCGCCGGCCGCCGCGCTGGCCTGCATGACGGTTTCCGGAATGTCCTTCGGCTCCGCAAAGGCCCCCGCCACAAAGACGCCGGGACGGGAGGAAGCCACCCCGGAAAAGGGGGCTGTGCGGCAAAAGTTGTAGGGGTTCAGCTCCAGCCCCAGCTTTTTGGCCGTTTCCACGGCTTCCGGGGCCGGCTTTAAACCCGCCGAAAGGACGACCAGGTCGAAATCTTCCTCCTGCACCCGCCCGTTCTCACCGCGGTAGCGCAACCGCAAATTTTTCGTCTTTTGCAACTCTTTCACTGAAGATACCAGGCACCGCACGTAGCGTACCCCATACTCGTCTTTGGCCCGCCGGTAGTACTTTTCGAAATCCTTCCCGGAAGAGCGGACGTCGATATAAAAGACGGCGGCTTCCAGGCCCGGTTCGTGCTCTTTGGCCACAATGGCCTCTTTCGCCGCGTGCATGCAACAGACGGCGGAGCAGTAGCCCTGCCCCCGGGCCGCGTCCCGGGAGCCGACGCACTGGAGGAAAGCGATTTTTTTCGGAGCAGCTCCGTCGGAGGGCCTTTTCAGGTGCCCGCCGAAGGGGCCCGAGGCGCTCAGCATCCGTTCAAACTGCAGGCTGGTGAGCACGTTGGCGTAGTCGCCGAAGCCGAATTCGCCGCGCAGCTGGGGGTTGAACAGTTCAAAACCGGGGCTGACGATGACCGCGCCCACGGTAATCGCCAAGATTTCTTCCGCCATCTCGTGGTCGATGGCGCCTACCGGGCAGGCGTCCACGCAGGCCATGCATTCCAGGCAGTTCTCTTTATCGATCACGTAGGCGTTGGGAAAGGCCTGGGGATAAGGCTTGTAAATGGCTTTGCGGACGCCCAGCCGCTGGTTGAAAGCATCGGGCACTTCCACCGGGCATTCTTCAGCGCAGGAGCCGCAGCTCAAACATTTGGCCGCATCGACGTACCGGGGGTGTTTTTTAACGGTCACCGTGAAGCTGCCCGGTTCGCCCCGGAAGTCAATCACCTCGGCCTGGGTGAGCACTGCGATGTTCCGGTGCCGGCCGCACTCCACCAGCTTGGGCGAAAGGATGCACATGGAGCAATCGTTGGTGGGAAAGGTTTTGTCCAGCATGGGCATGGTGCCGCCGATAGCCGGGGATTTTTCCACCAGGTAAACCTTAAAACCGCCTTCGGCCAGGTCCAGCGCCGCCTGCATGCCGCCGATGCCGCTGCCCAAAATAAGCACGGCGCCGGTAAGATTGCTTTCGTCGGGCATCTCGATACCCCCCTTAAAAACAGGAATCAGGAGTTAGGGGATAAACCTCCATGCCACTTTCGTGGCACCAACAGTGAACAAAATGGGCTGCCCACTGTTCGATTTGCCAGGAGCAACATATGTTCAAGGTGCTGGTCCGGCACTCACAAACTTGCTTCGGATTAGCCGGTGCCATTTGAGACAGTGGAACAATAAGCATACTCAGTGCCGGTGAGTGCCGGACAGGTAAGGCAAGCGAACCGGCAGGGCGATTGAGAAGGGGGAGGTAAAAAGTTGGCGGTAGGAATTTTAAAATCTCACCTCTCACCTCCCGCTTCTCACCTCTCAATTAGCCGGCCGGCGCCAGCTGGCGCAACAGCGGCCGGGGATCGATCAGGTGTTTGCTAAACCAGATATTTTCCTCCGGCACACCCAGGGCCAGTTCAAGCAGTTCGGTAAAATAAAAGGAGGGCAGGGCCAGCGCGGGGTCCCGGCGCATTTCCAGGGTGGCCTGGCAAAGCGGGCAGCTGACCACCAGCGCCTGCGCCCCGGCCTCGACCGCCATGGTCAAAAGAGTGTTCACCAGGTGCGCGGAGTAGGCCCGGTTGACAATCCCCTGGTGGGCGCCGCAGCACTCGGTTTTGTACGACCAGTTTTTCACTTCGGCGCCCAGGGCGGCCATCAAATTGTCCATGGTGACCGGGTTTTCGGGCCGGTCGAAGTTCACCACTTCCGGGGGGCGCACCAGCAGGCAGCCGTAGTAGCAAACAACCTTTAACCCGTTTAAAGGTTTTTTCACTATCCGGGAAATTTCCCGAGGCTCAAAAAAGTTTACCATCGCCTCTAAAAGGGAGTAGATCCGGACCGCTCCGGTGTAAGTGAAGCCCAGCAACTCCTCTATTTCCCGACGGAGCGGCGCGTCGCGGCGCAGGGCATAGTCGGCTCTTTTCAGGCGGTTGGAACAGGCCGGGCAGGGGGTGACCAGGTCGTTCCCCGCTTCCTGGGCCTGGGCGATGGTGCGGGCAGGAAGGGCGACGGCCAGTTTGCGGCTTACGCTGTGGGCGGAAGAAGCGCCGCAACAGGACCAGTCCGGCAGTTCCGCCAGTTCAATGTCCAGCAGCCGGCAGACCGACCGGGCCGAATGGTCGTATTCTTTGGCCGTCATTTCCAGCGAGCAGCCCGGGTAGTAACTAAACTTCACGGGTGATACCCCCTCTTGAAAAGTTTAGGCACAAAAGCGGTCACCAGTGGTCAGGCAGCAGTCATCAGGTTTAATTCTTTCTTTCCCGGGGGCTGACGTCCAGCGAACAATTTTTAAGCATCTCAATTGCTTTCGCCCCCGGGCCTTTTCATTCCTTGATGGCCCTGTGCCTTTTATCTTTCCTCCTCTGTTTCGTTGTGCCTCTGTGCCTTTCTTTATCTGCTCCAGATCCCCGACCTCCTTGCGGTCAACTTTTTCCTTTTGCCCGTTCAAAAATCTCTCTCACGGCCGCTTTGTTCCTGACGCCCGGAGTCAGCAGGGGAAGTTTGCCCTTTTGCAGCATCTTTAAACCCGTATCGAGATCGGAAAAAAGGTCCTTGCTTCTCAACTTGTATTCGGCCATCAGGAAAGTTTCGTGCACGCGCCCCCGGTTTTTCACGGAATTTAAAAAGATCTGGTGAAACAGCGGGGAATGTTTTTCCCCCGGCGGAACGCCTGCGGCCAGCGCCATTTCCCGCAAGACGTCCATTACCTCGGCGATTCCGATGTCGTTCGGGCAGCGGGCGGAGCAAATTTCGCAGGAAAGGCAGAACCAGATGGCCGCACTGCGCAAAACCCGTTCCCTGGCCCCGAACTGGATGAGGCGCAGGATCTGGTTGGGGGTATAATCGGCAAAGTCTCCCATGGCGCAGCCGGCAGCACATTTCTGGCACTGGTAGCAAAGCTCCACGGATTGCCCGCTGATTTCTTTGACTTCGCGAGCAAAACTCCGGTCAAGGCCAGCCAAACCAGGCAATGGATCCCCCTCCTTGACGGGCGCCGCTTCCCGGATAAATTAACCCCGTTTTTCTGCGCGGAAGTTCATAAACTTTTTTATTCCAGGACGTCGCCCTTGATTCCAATCGTGACCGTTTGTAAAGGAACCTCTTTTTCGCTTTTGCGCAAAGCTTCTTGCGCCAGGTGCACCAGCCCGTAGCAACAGGGAACTTCCATGCGGATGACGGTTAAGCTTTTTAAATTGGCGTTCGCCAGGATCTGCTCCACTTTCTGCTGATAAGCGCCGGCGTCGTCCAGTTTCGGGCAGCCGATGGCGATTGCTTTTCCTTTCAAAAAATCCTGGTGAAAATCAGCGTAGGCAAAAGGCACGCAATCGGCCACCAGGACCAAGTCTGAATTTTGAAAATATGGAGCAAACGGCGGAACCAGGTGAAGCTGAATGGGCCACTGGCGGAGTTCGGAGCTTTTTCTTCCGGTTTCGACTGGTTTTTCGGCCGGGCCTTTCCTTTCCCATTGCAGCACCGCTTCCGAAGGACAGGACACCATTCCCTGATGGACGTGCCCGCCGGAAAGTTCTCCGGCGTGCTGCGCCAGGTGCCGCAGATGCCTTTCGAGCAGTTCCGGCGAGTGCTCTTGGAGATGAGCAATCACCCCCTCCGTGTCGTAAGCGTCCGCTTCCCTTTCTTCAATCCGCAGTGCACCCTGGGGACATTCGCCGAGACAGGCCCCTAAACCATCGCAGTAACCCTCCTTCACCAGTTTCGCCTTTCCGTCAACGATCTGCAGCGCCCCTTCCGGGCAGGCGGGCAAACAAAGCCCGCATCCATTACATTTTTCTTCATCGATTTGGATAATCCTTCTTTTTACCTTCGGCATTTTCAGCTACCTCCTGAACCAGTTCTTTGATTTTTTCTTTGATTTGCTCCGCCGTTTTCCGGTATGCCGCCATTTCCTTTCCTTTCGGATCGGGCAGATCCCACTTCACGATTTTTGCCTCCGGCAACTCAGGGAGAACAACCTCCGGGCCTACCGCCACCAGAACATCCACCGGCCCCAATTTGGCGATGCTTTTCGGCCTTCCTTTCCAGGGAATATTTTCTTCCTGCAGGACGGCCAGCGCCCCCGGGTCGACCGCCGGTGCGGGATGCGTGCCTGCGCTCAAAAAGACCAGATTCGGGTGGCTGTTCAATTCCCTGGCCAGGGCTTCGGCCAGGATGCTCCGCCCGGCGTTTTCCACGCCGACAAAGGCGATCCTTAGCTTTTTGAACTTTTTGTAAAGCTCTTCGCCGACGCATTCTTTAGCGTATTTACACCACTGGATGCAGGACTCCAGATCGTTATAGACGGTGAACCCGCACCGGTCGCACCGGACCTGGACGTCGTTGGAAAAAACCTCTACGTCTGCGCCGCATTCCGGGCACTTTTTTACCTTCAGTGTAGGTGTGTTGCCCAGGGAACCCGGACACTTGTTAAACATTTCCCATCACCTCCCGGCGGTTATCTCCCGGCACCGGCCTCCTGGTCAGGATCAGCGGCCGGCTGTTCAGATGTCGGGCGTCGGAAAACTATTTTCATAAAAACGTACTTTTTGTTCTTCACTTCTGACGTCTGAGGTCCGGCGACTGACGACTGGATTCGCAGGCAACTCTTTTTTTCCTGCCGTTCTTGTTTTCCGGCCAGATCCCGGTTGCCTTGTGCTCTTCCAGTTCCTGTTCGGCCTGCCGGCGGATTTTATAGGCACAGTCCCGGATCACCCCGTAAAGCACCCCGCAACCGACGTCCGTCCTGGCCGCGTCGCCCTGGTCGGCCAGAATCAAAAGCTGGCGGGCCAGCTCGAGGGCCTTGAAGATGTTTTTATGACACTGCTTCACGTTCCGTCCCTCCTTTGGGCCTCCGCCTCTTACTGCTTTCTCCGCCACAAGGGATTGGGGGGTTGCCCGCCGTTCGTTTGCCGTCGCTCCGATGCTGCAGGCCGACCCGGCACTCAGCTTTTTCGAAATGTTACTCCGTATTTCCATGCCTGTTTTAGATTTGACACCACTGAATATAAACACGAGTTTGTCTAG
>JBFMBG010000019.1:0-45315 GCA_040755215.1 Bacillota bacterium
CAAGTCTACAATTCACCCAAAACCGCAAAGGAGGTTTCTTCTGTAAATACCGCACCCCAATTCCAGGCAGCATTCTTTCCGGTTCCTCCCCTAGGGCCCTTCCCCGCCCGGATAAAAAATTTTAATTTTTCCGGGAAACCGGGAGGATTTTTGTTTAACCCGGCGAAAATTTCAGCCGGGCTCGGTTACCGGGCACCGCAACACAGCGCTCCTTTTTAAGTGGGAGGAATGTCTGTTTCGAAATGCGGAACAAAATAAAAGGTGAAAGCCGGGTTTCTACCCGGGCGGGAAAAGGAGGTGGATCAGGGTACGGGACAAAAGACGTTAAGGCGGAACATCCGGACGTTTAGGCGGGACAGCCGGTAAAGGACGGCAATTCCAGGGAAAAGAGGAGGTTTAAAAAATGTGGAGTTTTTTTAGGGCGCGCCGGTTTGCCCTTCTTGTGGCCCTGATCCCGGCCCTTCTCCTGTTTGCTGCCGGGTGCGGCGGGAAAGCACCCAGGGAACAGGCGGGCAAGCAGGAATTCCGGGCCCAGTTCAAACTGGCCACCATGACACCGGCCACCCATACGTACAATCAGGGGGCCAACCGTTTTGCGGAGCTGATTAAGGAGAGGACCAACGGGCGGATCCAGATCACGGTTTACCCCGACGGCCAGCTGGGGAAGGGGGAACGGGAACTCCTGGAGGCCCTGCAGCAGGGAACGGTGGACCTTTATGTGGGTTCGACCGGCCCCGTGGGCGGGTTCAGCCCTTCGATGATGATTGTGGACGTGCCGTTCCTTTTCCGGGATTATGCCCACGTGGATAAAGTCCTGGACGGCCCCATCGGCCGGCAGCTGCTGGACGACCTGGAAAAGGCGGGCTTAAAAGGGCTGGCTTTCTGGGAAAACGGGTTCCGTAACCTGACCAACTCAAAGCGGCCGGTGAGGACCCCGGAAGACGCCAAGGGGTTGAAGATCCGGACCATGGAAAACCAGGTGCACATCACCGCCTGGAAGGCGGTGGGAGTCAACCCCACACCAATGGCCTGGGGTGAGGTTTACGGTGCCCTTCAGCAAAAGGTAGTGGACGGACAGGAAAACCCGGTGGCGGTGATCTACACCAGCAAGCTTTACGAAGTCCAGAAATACCTCAGTATGACCCAGCATGTTTATTCTCCCGCCCCGATCATCATGAGCCTGAAAAAATGGCAGACTATGCCTAAAGAGGACCAGGAAATCTTCTTAAAGACGGCCCTGGAAGTGGCCGCCTGGCAACGCAAGCTGGGGCGGGATAGCGAGGAGAAGATGCTGACCGAGCTGGCGCAAAAGGGGATGACCGTGATCCGGGATGTGGACAAGGCGGCCTGGCAAAGGGCCATGCAGCCGGCCTTTGAAGAATTTTCCAAGCAGTTCGGCAAAGAGAAGATAGACGCCATTTTACAGACGAAGTAGGGCGAAATAATGAAGTAACGCGAAACGGTGAATTCCTTATTACAGTCGGGGGGTTAAGTGGTGCCCGCTGCCCTGGCGTTCTTGAAGAAAATTAACGGTACTCTCCTCCGTCTGGCGGGCTGGGGGGTAATCTTGGGCATGGCGGCTGTCGGGGTGATCATTCCTTACGAGGTTGCAGGCCGGCATTTTCTTGGCGCCATGCCCCCCTGGTCGGGAGAGCTGGCCATTTTCATCCTGGCCTGGATCTCTATGCTGGGAGCGGCCGTGGGCCTGCCCCGGGGCTACCAGATCGGGATGACTTTTTTTCTCGACTTGCTCCCCGCCGCACCCCGGCGTTTTGTCCGTTTCCTGGGCTTTGCAGCTTCCCTTTTTATCCTCGGTGTGCTGGTGGTCTACGGTTTCGACCAGGTTCTGGTGAACGTCCGGCAGGTTTCTCCGGCCATGAAGATTTCCATGGCCCTTCCCTACCTGGCCGTTCCGGTGGGAGCCCTGCTCATGTGGCTGGTCACCCTCGAGCAAACCCTGGCCCTTCTTTTGGGCGGGGAAGATTTGTAGCGGAGGATACCATGCTTGCCGCTTTTTTGATCGCCTTTTTGGTTCTGCTTGTTTTGGGGATTCCCATTGCCCTTGCCCTGGGGGGGACGGCGCTGGCTTACCTCCTCTTGAAAGGGGATCTCTCCCTGACCCTCATGGTGCAGACGACCTTTGCCGGGATGGCCTCCTTTCCTCTTTTGGCCATTCCTCTTTTTATGCTGGCCGGCGCTTTGATGAATGAGAGCGGGATAACCGGGGACCTGGTTCGCTTTGCCCGGTTGCTTTTGGGGAGAGTCAGCGGCGGGCTGGGTCTGGCCACGATCCTGGCCTGCGCCATTTTTGCCGCCATTTCCGGTTCGGCGGTGGCCACCGCGGTGGCCGTCGGCTCGGTGATGCTACCGGCAATGAAGGAGGCCGGGTACGAAGAAGAGGTGGCGGCGGCGGCTACGGCCACGGCCTCCTGCATGGGCCCCATCATTCCCCCCAGCATACCTTTTATCATTTATGGCGTAATTGCCAACGTTTCCATCGGCGCCCTCTTTCTTTCGGGGATTATTCCCGGGGTTTTATTGGGTACGGTGCTGATGGTCTACATGTTCTGGGTTGCGCGCCGCCGCCGTTACCCCCTGGAGGAAAGACCGGGATGGCGGGAAGTCCTGGTAGGAACCTGGCGGGCCGTCCCCGCCCTGCTGATGCCCCTGATCATTATCGGCGGGATCATGGGGGGATTCTTTACCCCCACGGAGGCCGGGGGGATTGCCGTGGCCTACGCGTTTGTGGTGGGGGGAATAATATACCGGGGGATAAAGCTGGCGCGGCTGCCGGCGGTCCTGCTGACGGCCGGACTGGAAACCGCCATGGTGATGCTTCTTTTAGGCCTTTCCGAGCCCTTTGCCTGGGTGGTGGCGGTGGAGCAGCTCCCGCAAAAGTTACTTTCCGCCCTGATGGTGGTGGGCAACCACCCCACCCTCGTTCTCCTTTTGATCAGCGCCGCCCTGATCCTGATCGGAATCCCCCTGGAGACGGCCCCAGCGTTGGCCATCGTCACTCCCGTCCTGGCCCCCCTGGCCGACAGGCTGGGAATAGACCCGCTTCAGCTGGGGGCGGTGGTGGTTTTCAACCTGGTTCTGGGATTAATCACCCCGCCGGTGGGGGCCGTGCTCTTTTCGGTTTGCGGTATTTCCGGGATCTCCCTGGAACGGCTGAGCCGGGCCATCTGGCTCCCGTTCCTGATCGGCCTGGCTGTCCTTTTGTTGATCACTTTCTTCCCGTCTCTGACGACGACCGTACCGAAAATGTTTTTTAAGGCTCTGTAGGGTCTTTCCCGCCCGGCGGGTGAAGCCCCTCGGTATCCGCAAAAAGGAGGAAAAGATATGGTAAAGCACAAGCTGACCATTCCCGAGCTGGTGGAAAAGAAGTACCGGGGAGAGAAGTTCCGGATGGTGACCGCCTACGACTACCCCACTGCCGTCGTGGTCGACCGCACCCCCATCGAGCTTATTCTGGTAGGCGACTCCCTGGGGATGACGGTCCTGGGGTATTCCGGAACGGTTCCGGTGACCATGGAGGAGATGCTTCACCATTTAAAACCGGTGGTCCGGGGAGCGCCGAATACCTTCGTCGTGGGGGACATGCCCTTCGGTTCCTACAATGAGAGCGCGGCCCAGGCCGTTCGGAATGCGAATCGCCTTCTCAAAGAGGGGGGTGCCGACGCCGTAAAGCTGGAAGGGGGGGTGAACGTGGCTCCCGTGGTGAAGGCCATGGTGGAAGGGGGGATCCCCGTCATGGGCCACATCGGCCTCACCCCCCAGACCGCCTCCCTCCTGGGCGGGTTTAAGGTCCAGGGGAAGGACATCGCCTCGGCCCGGAAAGTTCTGGAGGATGCCCTTGCCCTGGAAAAGGCGGGGATCTTTTGCCTCCTTCTGGAATGCGTTCCCGCTCCCCTGGCCGGGTTAATTACCCGGAAGTTGCGGGTGCCTACCATCGGGATCGGTGCCGGGCCTCTTTGTGACGGGCAGGTGCTGGTCTTTCACGACCTGGTCGGTCTTTTCGACCGTTTTGTGCCCAGGTTTGTCAAACAATACGCCCGGTTGAGTGACGAGATTTCCCGGGCCCTGACGGAGTTTGCCCGGGAGGTGGCGGAAGGCGTTTTCCCGGGCCCGGAGCACTCCTTTAAAATGGATGAAGAAATAGCTGGTATTCTGGAAGAAGAAATGAAAAAAATTTCTTCCTGACCTTTTGGGGGTTGGCAGGATGAAAATAGCCGTTCTGGGTGCCGGGGCCATGGGGAGCCTCTACGGCGCCCTTTTAACCGGAGCCGGGGAAGAGGTTTGGCTGGTGGACGTCTGGGCGGAGCACGTGGCGGTGATCAACAGGGAGGGTCTTTCCCTTCTTTTCGGGGAAGAAGAGCGGGTATTCGGGGTTCCGGCCACCACGGACCCTGCCGCCGCCGGTCCGGCCGACCTGGTGCTGGTCTTTGTCAAGGCCTACGCCACGGAAGAGGCGATGCGGGGGGCGCTTCCCCTGATAGGGGAAAAAACTGCCGTTATTACCCTGCAGAACGGCGTGGGGAATGTGGAGCAGCTCCGCGCCGTGGTGGGAGGGGAGCGGGTGCTGGCGGGAAGCAGCACCTTCGGCGCCAATGTACTCGGCCCCGGGAGGGTCCGGGTGGCCGGCCTGGGAGAAACGGCTCTGGGGGAGCTGAACGGGGAGCGGACCCCCCGCCTGGAAAGAATCGCCGCCGTCTTTTCCCGGGCCGGCCTGCGGCCGGTGCTTACCGATAATATCCAGGGGGTACTCTGGACGAAGCTGCTGGTGAACGTAGGGATCAACCCCCTGACTGCCCTCTGCCGGGTGAACAACGGCCGGCTCCTGGAGGTTCCCGAGCTGACCTTGCTTTTAGAGCGGGCGGTGGAGGAGGCTCTGGCCGTGGCCCGGAAAAAAGGGATCCGGCCGGTGGTGGACGACCCCCTGGCGTACGTAAAAGAGGTAGCCCGGGCCACCGGGGCCAACATCTCCTCCATGCGCCAGGACGTGGAGCGAGGGAGGCGTACGGAAATCGACGTGATCAGCGGAGCGGTGGTCCGGGAAGGGGCCGCCCTGGGGGTGCCCACCCCGGTAAACGAGGTTCTTACCTTCCTGGTGAAGGCGCTGGAAAAGTGTTAGGCGAAGCCGCCCTTTCCGTCTGAATTATTCCCCTTTCGAAAAAAATTACATATTGACACCAGTTGTCAGGTATGATAAGATGTACATTTATTTGACAAAGGTAATAAAATATGTTATAGTAGTAACGGCAGTTTAGTTAGGGAAGTTTTGTTAAAGGGGGTCCGGTGTTGTTTAAGGTAGGCGATCGGGTTGTGTACCCTATGCACGGGGCAGGCATTATCGAAGCCATTGAGGAGAAGGAAGTGCTGGGTGAAAGGAAGCAGTATTACGTTTTACACTTCCCGGTAGGCGACATGAAGGTTATGATTCCCTGCGCGACCTGCAAAGAAGCAGGCCTGCGGGAAGTGATCGGCAAGGATGGGGTACAAAAGGTATTCCGGATCCTCAAAGAAAATGGTTCCACCATGTCGTCCAACTGGAACCGGCGCTACCGTGCCAACCTGGAAAAAATTAAAACAGGGGATATTTACGAAGTAGCCGAAGTGGTCCGCAATCTTATCCAGCGTGAAAAAGAAAAAGGCCTGTCCTCCGGGGAAAGAAAAATGCTCCAGAACGCCCGCCAGATCCTCGTCAGCGAACTGGCCCTGGCCATCGAAACGGAGGAAGAAAAAGCAAAATCGCTCGTTGATGACGCTTTGGCCTGAGCTATTCACAGTACGTCGGATTACCGGCGTATATTTTTTTATAAAAAGGCAAAATTAGCCAATTTTTAGGTTGAATTGTATACCGGCTTGGCCATATAATATAAATTAAGTTGAAGGGGGAGGTGAAGAAATGGTTAAAAAAATTATTTTTTTTGTTTTGGTGATTGGGTTTGCGCTGGCCGGATTTTACGGCGCGTTTCAATTTTTTCAGACCGGGATTATCTCCATTCCCGCCAGCTGGGCTCAGCTGCGGATCGGCATTCTGGCTTTGGGCTCTTTAATCGGGATCGTTGCCGGGCTATTGCTGGCGCCGTTGATCATCCGGGGGGCCGGCGTACTGACTGCTTTTCTCGAACAGTTCCTGCAAAAAACCCCGCTCCAGGACCTGTTCATGGGAGCGGCAGGTTTGATTGTCGGTCTTATTATCGCTAATTTATTAAGCCCGATCTTATTCGTTATGGGTCTTCTGGGCAAAGTCGTCTGGGTGCTGCTGACCATCTTGCTTGGTTACCTGGGCGTCAGCATCGCGGTCAAGAAAAAAGAAGAGATTATCGGCTTGTTTGGAAACCTGCGCCTGGGTAAAGAGAAAACTTTCAAGGGAGACAAAAAGCAGGGCGACCGTTTTAAGGTTCTCGATACAAGCGTAATCATTGACGGCCGGATTGCTGACTTGTGCGAAAGCGGCTTTATCGAGGGCACGCTGCTGGTGCCGGCCTTCGTTTTAGAAGAGTTGCGGCACATTGCCGACTCGGAGGATGTTTTAAAACGCAACCGCGGGCGGCGCGGCCTGGATATATTAAACGCCATGCGCAAGAGCACGAAGGTAAAGGTGCAGATCTACGACAATGCCCGCGGGCTTGAAGAGACGGGCGAGGTCGATACGAAACTGGTCAAAATGGCGCAGCGGCTGGGCGGCAAAATCATTACCAACGACTTTAACCTCAATAAAGTGGCCGAACTGCACGGTGTGGGGGTGCTCAATATCAACGAGCTGGCCAACGCTGTCAAGCCCGTGGTGCTGCCTGGCGAGGAAATGCAGGTCCAGGTCATCAAAGACGGCAAGGAAACGGGCCAGGGAATTGCCTACCTTGACGACGGCACCATGATCGTCATCGACGGCGGGAAAAGGTACATCGGGCAAAGCATCAACGTTCTGGTCACCAGTGTTTTGCAAACGGCTGCCGGGCGGATGATTTTTGCCAGGCCGCGGCTGCCGGAACGGCGCGATGAACACGCCGGAACCAGGTACGACGAGGTTAACGCAGTTGGTTAGGGCTGTGGTGGTGGCCGCCGGCCGGAGCAGGCGGATGGGGGAGGGGATTGATAAGCTATTGCTACCCCTGGCCGGGCGGCCCGTCCTGGCCCATTCCCTGGCCGTCCTGGACGAATCCTCCTGGATCGCCGAGTATGTTCTGGTGGTTAATGCGCAGCAGGTGGCAAAATTTTTCCGGCTGGCCCGTGAGCAGTGGGGCTGCCGCAAGCTGGCCGGCGTTGTTCCCGGAGGGGAAACCCGCCGTGATTCGGTCTGGGAAGGGCTTAACGCTTTGCCGGAAAATACGCGGATTGTCGTCGTTCACGACGGCGCGCGCCCTTTTCTGCGCACCGGGTTTGTGGAGCGGGTGGTTGCGGAGGCGGAGCGCTGGGGTGCCGCCACGCTGGCCGTTCCCGTCAGGGATACCGTGAAAAGGGTTGGCGCCGGCGGGTTGGTTTTAAATACCATTCCCCGGGAAACCCTCTGGCTTGCTCAGACCCCCCAGGCCTTTTCCTTTCCCCTGCTGCGGGAGGCTCACCACAAGGCGAGGACGGAGCAAATAGCGGCTACGGATGACGCTTCCCTGGTAGAGGCACTGGGCCGCCAGGTCAAGGTGGTGGAAGGCTCGTATCTGAACATCAAAATTACTACGCCTGAAGATATGGTCCTGGCCCGGGCGATCGCGGCGCAGGTTGCGCAAGGTAAAGGCACAAAGGCATAAGGTAAAGAGCCTCTGTGCCTAATATTTTTGAAGGAGTTCCCCATGAGAACATTCTTTCTCTCCATTAATAATGAAAATGAGGCTAAAAGCGCAGGCATATTTCCCTTTGTGCCTTTGTGCCTGATGCCTCTGTGCCTCTATTTTCTGAGGAGTGTTTAGTGAGGGGGCAGAGCGAGTAATGCGGGTTGGTTTTGGCTACGACGCTCACCAGCTGGTTGACAGGCGAAAGCTCTTTTTAGGAGGCGTGGAGGTTCCTTTTGAAAAGGGGCTGGCCGGCCACTCCGACGCCGACGTTTTAACCCATGCCATCATTGACGCCCTTTTGGGGGCCGCGGGAGCGGGCGATATCGGCCGGCATTTTCCGGATACGGATGACCGGTATAAAAACATTTCCAGCCTCATTTTATTGCACGCGGTGGGTCGCCTGCTGAAAGAGCGGCGGCTGGAGATAATCAATATTGATGCGGTAGTCGTGGCCCAGGCGCCGAAACTGGCCGGTTATTTGCCGGCCATGGAAGAAGCGATCACCCGCACCTTGGGCATTTCCGAGGGAAAAGTAAATATTAAAGCCACCACCACCGAGGGCCTCGGCTTCACCGGTTCCGGGGAGGGTATGGCCGCCTACGCGGTAGCGGCGTTGCAGGAGATGCAGGAGTGATTTCTTCGTGTTAAGATGAGATCCGGATTACTTCGTCAACCAGCAGGGGCATGATTTCTTCGGCCGGGCCCCGCAAAAAAATATCCGAAGAGAGCGCCCGTTCGGGGTTTACTTCGATGATCCTGGCGCCCGCGCGGCGGGCAAGGTACGGGATGCTGGCGGCCGGCTCCACTACGGCGGAGGTGCCGATCACCAGCACCACCCGGCAGTTATGGGCTTCTTCGTGGGAGCGGGACAGGGCCGCCCAGGGAATCGGTTCGCCGAAAAATACCGCGTCGGGTTTTAAAACGCCCCCGCAGCGGCAGTGAGGGGGGAGCGGATCTAAAATTACCTCTTCATTTGGATATTTATTCCCGCACTTTAAACAAACCACCTGCCGGTTGTTCCCGTGAAATTCAATGACGTTGGTATTCCCGGCTTCCTGGTGCAGGCCGTCCACATTTTGGGTAATGACGGCGCGCAGGTACCCCAGTTGTTCCAGCCTGGCCAGGGCAAGATGAGCGGGGTTCGGGCGCGCCTGCTGGATGACGTCTTTGAATTCTTTTAACATTTGCCAGACCTTGGCGGGATTCTGCCGGAATGCCTCAATAGTGGCGTACTCTTCCGGATCGTATTTTTCCCAAAGCCCTCCCATCCCCCTAAACGCCGGGATGCCGCTGGCGACGGAAATGCCAGCACCGGTCAGGGCGATGGTGCTGTTTTTCACGGAAACGATTTCCATCGCTGCGCTGCTTAAGAGCATGGATCTGTCCATCATTTTTTCACCTTCTCTTCATAATTTTTTCGTTACCCAGTCCTCCAGGTCGGCCAGCGAATTTTTGCCCCACCCAACAAAACTATGTTCTATGATGCCTTTCTCGTTGATTAAAAAGTCGGTAGGTATCCCTCTTACCTGGTACAGTTTGCCGGCTGTAAATTCGCTGTCCAGGAGGACGTTAACGGCAAGGTTATTTTTGCTTAAAAATTTTTTTAATTCCCCCGGGGGATCGCTGGAAACAAGGAGCAGTTCAAAATTATTTTGCCGCCATTTTTCCAGGTTTGGTTGCAACTGCAACACTTCCGTCACGCAGGGCCCTCACCCGCCGGAAAAAAAGAGCAGGGCTACTTTTTTGCCTTGAAAATCTTCTGGAAAAGCTACTTTTTTGTTGCTATTTAATTCCGGAAGTTTAAAGGAAGGGGCCTTTTCCCCGGGCTGCGGCCCCGGGGCGGGAGGTCCGAACCGGGCGCCGGCAGCCTTTTCTTTGGTTGTGGTTATTTCCGGAGAGGTTTCCCCGGCCTTTTCGGCGGGCGCTTTTTGTCCTCTGCAGCCGCCGGCGATGAGAAGCAGGGCCAGCGCAAGGGCAAAGAACGCGAAAATAATTTTTCCGGGCATTTTTAACTGCCTCCTTTCCTCGTCAGAAACAGCAAGTAACTATTCAGTAACCCGCCGGGCATAGCCCGGCACTCACGTGGCTGCTCTTTGTTTTCCCCCCGAAAATATCATTTACCATCATTTACTATCGGGCTGGAATTGTCCGGCTCGCCCTCATTTTCATTGTTTATGGAGGGGACGGTAGTCCTCATGGGCAACTCCCATGCTTTTTCGCGGTGTTGGTTATACGTGTGTGGCCGTTCACCCTTTTTTACGGAAGGGTGCCGGTGCAACCGGAGTACGGCAGCGCCCCGGCGCGGCCGGCGGCGCTGAAAGTGAGCGCCCCGTTGGGGCAGGCCCTCGTGCAGGCCAAGCAGCGAATGCAGTCCGGACTGTTGGGCCGGCGGTAAACCGGAATATCCAGCGGGCAGCTTTTTCGGCAGGCGCAGCAATAGTTGCAGCGGCCGGCCGCCACTTCCAGGCGCCAGAGGCTGACCGGATTGAAAAGGCCGTAAAGCGCCCCTAAAGGACAGGCGGTCTGGCAGAAGGGCCGGTAAAGAAAGACCATCGCGACCAGAAAAATCGCCAGGATGGTCAATTTCCAGGTGAATAACGAACCCAGCAAGGCGCGCAGCTCCGGCCGGCCCAGGCCCAGCAGCAAACCTGCCTCCAGGGTGCCCGCCGGGCAAAGATACTGGCAAAAATAGGGAGCACCCAGGCCGTTTTGACCGATCCAGACAACCGGCAACGTAACCGTTAAAATCAGGGTTGGATACTTCAGCCAGGTAAGGGGTCTGGGCAGGGAGTACTTTTTTAAACCCAATTTGGCGAGCAACTCCTGGATTAAGCCAAACGGGCACAGCCATCCGCAAACCAGGCGCCCTGCCGCCGCTCCGGCCAGGGTGATTAACCCCAGGACGTAGAAAGAGAGGCGCGGGGTTGGTGAGGCCAGCAAAGACTGCAGCGAACCGACCGGGCAGGCGGCCACCGCCCCCGGGCAGGAGTAACAGTTTAAAAAAGGAACGCAAAGCTGCTTCACTTTTCCCTGATAAATTGTCCGGTTGACAAAACCCGCCAGGTAACCGTTGGCCAGGAGGGCGGAAGCCAGTTGGGTCAGGCGGCGTCCGGCAGCCGGTTGCAGATTGTTCATGGATCGCTACCCGATCCCGATGCATTCTAAGCAGATGCGGATGGCCTTGGCCAGCACCTGATCGGCTTCGCCGCGGGCAAACCCGGCGGCCAGCATGACCAGGCCGGCAAGCATCAGGATAACCGAGATCTTTCTGTTCATGGTTTTCGCGGCTCCCATCTTCAGGCAGGCTTGATTTAAGGATTGCAACTGGTTAACGTTGGGATTACATTATGATTATACTGTAACTTTATTTCGCCTTCAATAGCTGCGGACCTTTTTTAATTTTCACCGGTATTGTCGCCGGGATCGTCTTCGGAAAAGGAACTGATCATTTCCAGAGCCTCCGGGAAGTTTTCTTCCGGCACCCAGATTTCCACGGCCACCACCGGCCCCATGATAATTTTCAGGTATTGATCGATCCCTTTGTATCTGCGCCGGGTGGGGATTCCCCCGCCTTCCAGGAGACCGCTGATCATTTCGGCTTCCAGATCGTTGTGGGCAGTAGTTAACTTTTTCCAGGCCATCTTCATCGCTGCCTTTGCCAGATCTTTGCACCGGCTGATTTTTCTGTTGGCCATAGTTTATCCCGTTTGCGGGTCTCTTGTCAAATACAAGGAATTCCGGGACGGGGGTAGAATAATTAGTAGAGAAGCTATTTAGCCGCGAATTTTAGAGGGAGGGGTTAAAGATGACGGATGAACACATTTCTGAGCTAGGGACTACCGAAGAGGAATTGTACCGGCTGTTTAATGAAAGGGTTGCGACCGACAACCTCCGCAAGCATTGCCAGGCGACCAGGGCGATTATGGAAAAGCTGGCGGAGCGGCTGGGAAAAAACAAATTAATCTGGGGCTGGGCGGGGCTTTTGCACGACCTGGATTTTGAAGAAACCAAAGACGCCCCGGAAAAGCACGGCCTGGTGACGGCCCGGCTGCTGGCGGAGCGCGGGGTGAACGAAACCATCATTTCGGCAATTAAAGCGCATAATGCGGAAGCTCTGGGTGTGCCGAGGGTTTCTCCGCTTGACTACGCGCTTAGCTGCGGCGAAACCATTACGGGGTTGATCGTGGCGGCGGCCCTGGTCCGGCCGGACAAAAAACTGGCCGGGGTAGAGCCGAAATCCATCCGCAAGCGGATGAAAGAAAAGGCCTTCGCCCGCAACGTAAACCGGGAGACGATCATGCTTTGCGAGCACCTGGGGATGTCTGTTGACGACTTTATTTCCCTGTCTTTAGAAGCGATGAAAGGGATCAGCGACGAGCTGGGGCTTTGAAAGAGCGCCGGGGAATGGTGCCGGTGGACCTTTTCAGCACCTTCAAAACAGTCTTGGTTGCAAATTGGTTGCAACCCTGAAATCAATGAAATTTGTAAGGCGCGATAGCCTTTTCATCAAGATTTTCCTGAGGGTTTTTGGTGTTGAACCGCCTGGATTTCTGTTACTTTTAGATCTGCCCGTTAGCCTAACCGGCTTAGGAAGTTTTCAAAGTCCTCCCACGTTATTCCAAAAGCCTTTACGTCGGCCAGGCTAAGAAGACTCAGTGAAAAAATGTTGTTGTAAAAGAAGGACTGGCAGATAATGACAACTTGAAGGTTGTTACCGATAAGGTGGTGTTTTTCCCTGTTCAGAAACTGTCTTGACAAATGGGTCCACCTCGGTTATAATTAGCCTCCATAAAAGTTTATTATCAATAAATAGCAGCCTATTTGGCTATTAACGCAAACAGAAAATTACTGCTATTAGTAGGATAATTGACGTAATATGTCGAAATATACAATACATGTTCGAAGGATAAAAATTTAAGATCTCAACGGAATATTGTCTGTTTGTTTCTGTCGTTCCAGCAGAAATGGTTACCAAAGGACCACTGACTTTACTTTATCGGCGTTCTATTGAAAACGTGGATTAACCTCTATCTATCAACAATAACAAAAAGAGTCAAGAAGCAGCTACCGTACCACCCGGCTTTAATGACAGATCTTGTTCTATGCCTCCTATCACGGCATATTTTCTTCCCGGAAGATCGCCGCCCGTCTTTACGAAGAAGTCGCCTTCATTGTCCGGGCCGGGGGAAATAAACCTGATTTTCGAACGATCAACGGATTCACGCGGCGGCATATCAAGTCCCTACCGCAATTTTTGTCCAATCTTAATCAAATAAAGAATTTGGGTGGGTTCTTAACATGCAAAACAAAGAAAAGTATCATCTAGACGAAATATCTTTATTTGATAAAAATGACACTTTATTCAACGATTGGTTAAATAATTGTATCAGTGAGGCTATTATGATTATTGATAAAGAAACAAGAATTTTATATGTAAATTCACAATACGCAAAAATTACTGGTTATAATTTAGAGAAAGTGAGAGGAAAAAGGCTTTGCGAGATTGAACCATCAGCTTTTTTAAATAGGGTCGTCCAGACAGGCCAGCCTGTCATCGGCCAGCACTATAAAATTAAATCGGCTAGGGGAATAAATGTTGTCACATTTGCACTGCCCATTTTTTATAATCAAAAGATAATAGGTGGGATAGGTATTTTCAGGGACGTCTCTCAGATGGAACAAATTATGAATGATATGTTAAAAATGAAAGCTTTACTGGAGTATTACCAAGAAGAATTAAATCTGAAAAGTTCTCTTCATACCGCTTTTGCCTCTTTAATAGGGGAGAATAGAGAGTTTATTAAGGCCTTGATCAAAGCTCATAAAGCGGCGAAAAGTAACGCTACGGTCTTAATCGAGGGAGAAAGCGGAGTGGGAAAAAATTTACTGGCTAAGGCGATTCACATATCCAGCGACAGAAAAGACAAGCCTTTTATAGAGGTCAATTGTGCTGCCATACCCGAAACTTTACTAGAAAGCGAACTTTTTGGTTATGTTGGCGGGGCTTTCACTGGCGCTAGGCGTGAGGGTAAGGTAGGAAAGATTGAACTAGCCAATGGAGGAACCCTTTTTTTGGACGAAATTGGGGACATGAGCATTAGTATGCAATCTAAGATTTTAACAGTAATTCAGGAACGCGTAATTGAGCGGATTGGTGATAGCAAAAAGATACCCCTTGATATTCGTATTATTACTGCTACCAATAAAAACTTAAGGTCCTTAATAAATTCAGGAAAATTCCGTGAAGATCTTTATTTTAGGCTTAATGTTATACCCATTTTTCTTCCTCCGCTTCGTCGACGCAAAGAAGACATTCCTTTGCTTATTGATTACTTTATCAAAAAATATAACCAAAAATATAATAAAAACGTAAATCTTTGTAAAAATACGCTTAAGATATTAAATTCCTACGATTGGCCCGGTAATATAAGAGAACTAAATAATGTCATCGAACATGCAGTGCTAATGTGCACGGGAGGACTCATCCAACCGGAACACCTTCCCGAACCTTTTAACCAGAAATTTTTTAAATACCTGTCTTTTCTAGGGAATTCTACCAAGGACTTTCCAAAATTGAAAACTTTATTGGAAGAAGTTGAAAAAGAAGCAATCACCACTGCGCTTAAATTAGCCAATCAAAATCGAACCAAGGCCATGGAAATGCTAGGGTTGAGCCGGAGAATGTTCTATCATAAAATAAAAAAATATGGCTTAAATTTAAACTTAACAGAGCCCTCCCAATAAAATTACGGATAATCCTCTCTCAGTACCTTTTTTTCCTTTCATTTCCCAAAGCAGGACAGGGGCAAGAAAGAATGCTTATGCCGGTGAAAGTGAACATTGATTCCGGTTCAAATTGATCATTGGTTCCGGTAAATTGATCATTGATTCCGGTTGAAATTGAACACTAGCCGGAGCGAAGCGACGGCTGGCACATTTAATTTACCACGACCGACTAAAACTGCCAATGGTTTATGAGGTCGGAAATGCTCTCGTGCCAGTGCTCGACCGGAATTACCCAGCGCGCAGGCCAGATATGTTTTCCGGTATCCGGATAGCAGGGTTTTAAAACCCCGGTGCGCGGGTTATCGGGCACAATGATTTCCGGCGGGCCTTGGAAATAGACAAAGGACCGGCAATGGGCAGAAATCCAGTGTGCTAAAATCCTGGGCCAAAGTGGCCTCTGCGTAGGTATAGTTGCTGGCCCCTGAGACGGCGATAAAAAGGTATACTTTTGCCGGTCTTTTGATCCACTACCGGCATGGTTTGCCCGGCCCAGTCAACGAACATCTTTGCGCCGGCCCGGTGAATCTGGCGCATAGATACATCCAGTTGCGCTCGCCATTTATTATAGCGTTCGCAAAACTGGCTGTACATGAGGCCATCCGGGTACTGCTGTTATTTCGGATAGATTTTTTCTTCCGGGACTTTTTCGTCTATGTTTTCCGGTAGAGGCCAGGTTAAGCCGGCTGCCTTTGCCCGGTTAATAATCGCAATAACGGTATTGGGGGAATAGCTGCAGCTTTTCGCTGTTTATGTTGTTTTGCAAAAGAAGAGCCTCGCTGGCATTTAATCGGTCTGGCACTGGACTGTATTTGCTGCCCGGCCTTCTTTTTTTGTCCAAAGTGAAAGACTTTTCATGCTTTATCGGCAAAAGCCGCGAATTTATTTATATTCTGTTTTATCTATTACAAATAGTATACAGTCTCGAAAAGCGATGTTTTCCAAACATCTAAAAAAGTGTTTACTATATGCAACATTTTTAAAATAGTTAAACAACCAATTACATTTTTTGTTTTGTCCCAGTCATTGCACTTTAGTCCTCCAGCGGGAACAGGCATAAAATTTGCAAGTAACATTGAGGTGGAGACTAAAAAAACTTAAAACGGTTTCAGGAGGCTTTGTCGCAATGAAATTTATACTTGCTTAAGATGTCAGCCAGGTTAACCTTCACTATCATATTACAGTAAATGGTACGCGGTTGAAAAAGTCAAATTTAGAATGAATAAACGGGAGGTAAGAGTTATGTGTGAGTACTGCGAAAAGTACGGGGAAGGCGATTTATGGTATCTAAATCCGCGCAATTATTCGAAGCGCATGTACCTGCGTCCGGAGGTAGGAAAGAAGCACGTGCCGGACGCAATATCCTATCGCAAATATCGGGATGGGTTATTTGATGAATATTGGGCTATCCGGGATAAAGACCCGAAAAGGGCCGAAGAAATTTTCCAGGAGATCAATAACCTGTACCGGAAAAATGAACCGTGCCAGGTTCTCCCGCTCAAGGATTGCCTAAAAGTAGTCGAAATAGCCCAACCCCTGGCAGCCGTGTCGTGTATTTGTAGAAGGATGATGAGGGCAATTGATGAGCGTAATGAGCACGAGTATTCCTGCCTGGGCCTGGGGGTAGGAATGTTGAAATGGGAGCGTTGGCCGGAGAGATATAAAGGCGGAGTTCACTTTTTATCAGTTGAGGAAGCAAAAGAATGGCTTATCAAATGGGACAAAAGAGGATTAATGCACTGTATTATGGTTTATGGCTCTACAGAACAAGGGACTCCTTTTATAGGGGGGATCTGCAATTGCGATTACCCGGACTGTGAACCGATCAGGAGGCGTTTAGACTACGGGCTTACCTATAACCTTTTAAAATCTCATTACGTGGCGATTGTCAACTACGACCAATGCACTGGTTGTGGCATCTGCGTACAGCGGTGTCAGTACGGCGCCTTGAAAATGGAGGTTACCATGCATAAGCCAAATATTGATATGCTCAGGTGTTTTGGTTGTGGACTTTGCGAAACAGGATGCCCTAAGGGCGCTATCGAGTTAGTTGAGAGAGTAAAAATACCGGCGCTAAAGGAGGCCTGGTAAGCATGAAATACCCTGATATTTTATGGGATAAGGAAAAATGTAAGACTCCTTTTGATTGCAAGCGCTGTTTACAGATTTGTCCACAGGCGGTATTTTCGGTGCGGCCTGTTAAACAGGTAAAATTTAAGGAAACCGATCCCAAGGAACCGGGATCTTATTTTATAACGCCCACGTACCGGGATAAATGTATAATTTGTAACCGGTGTATTGAGGTTTGTCCAGAAAAGGCTTTAAAAATAATCTTCGAGTAGAGGTGAAAATTATGATCGAGGCAGAAAGACTTTCTTTTGAATTAAACGAAGAAATGTTAAAAATGATTGCCGAGGAGTATAAACTAGAGGATATAGCCGTTTCATTTAAAAATGCGCGGGAGGAGTCTGTGGACTCAGCCCGGGAAGCGTTGCACTCACTAGGGCAACAAGTAGCCAAAAGGGTCTTGCAGTTGGGCGAGGAATACCCTGATCGCACCTATGAGATCCTAAAAGAGGCGGTGGATCATACTGGTGCTTACAAGTTTCCCCTGGTTCCCCAAAGATTTGCGGAAATTGCTTATCTTGCCTTGCTGGATTTAAGATTTTTGATGGTCGTGGAAAACAATCCAAAAAGATTTGTTTTTCAGATCAAGAATTGCCGGCTCCGGAGCTTGATTGGAGAGGGTAACCTTAAGCCCTGCCGGCAATTTTGTATAGCCCTGGTGGAAACTATTTTTGGGGATTTAGGTTTGGATGTGTCTGTAGAAATAAAGGATATTCAAGGTTGCTGCGAAATTTGTGCGGAAAGGGGACTCTAGAACGTGCAACTCAAGGATAGAGTTGCAGTTATTACGTCAGTAAGCGGTGATGTAGGTCAAGCGATCGCGCTGCGATTTGCCAGAGAGGGAGCCCGCCTTGGCTTAATAGACGATAGTTACTCGGTGAGTGCCAGCCTTGCTGAAAAGATAAAGAAACTTTCGGGAGAGGCAGTGCCTCTAGCTGCTGATCTTACCGATAAGGAGCAGGTGCAGAAGGCTTTTGCAGCGGTGGCAGAAAAGTATAAACGGGTGGATATCCTGGTAAATGCAACAATTCGGCCGAAAAACCGGCCGCTCATGGAGATGAGCGAAAGTGCCTGGCAAAACACAGTCGATGTTCATTTAACAGGTGTTTTCAACTGTACCCAGGCAGCTATCCAATATATGTTTGGGGGAGATTTTGGGCGGATCATTAACATTACAATACCGGTGCAAGATCAATTTGACGACGGGAAAGTTAACTATGCTGCTGCCAGCGGTGGGATTGAAGGATTGACAAAGGCCCTTTCCCTGGAGCTGGGTAAGTATAACATTACGGTAAATTGTCTTACTATAGATTTTATTGATACCACGGTGTTTAGAGAATCCGCTCGCAAGAAAGGTTATTACCTGGAGGATCTTCAAAAATTAGCTATTTGTCTCAACCCCTTAAGGAGACTCGGGACTGTTGAGGAAGTAGCCGCCGTTGCAACCTTTTTAGCTTCGGGAGAAGCAAGTTTCCTTACCGGACAGTTAATTGCAGTCAGAGGTGGCCCGTAGAGGTGGGAGAAAATGCACGATCTAATTGATACGGAAACAGTAGATGCCGAAGCGGAATTATTTTGGAGGCATGATTTTAAGCAGTTGCTTCGCAATGAAGAAGCGCAGATCGCTAATTGGGTTAACGATCAACAAATAATCAAATGTGCCTACCAGCACTACTATCAAAGCGACATTTCCTGGGCTGCCTTTAAACAGCAAATTGCCCGGAAAGTTATTATTGGTGCAGAGAACGGAGCAGACAGGGTTATTAAGTTGTTGCATCGAGCCATCCGGCGTGGGGCGCCCATACCATTATATCCTGTTTATGCAAGATGCATTTCCACAGAATTTCTTCAGCAAGGTCTGCTCAACGCGATTCATGAAAGTATACTTGCCGAATTTATGGGGGAAGAATTTTATCAACACATGTTCCTGCACCATTATGATGGTGCATTTGCTGATTTTGAGTTTTTTGCCCGGATCATTAGCCAAAATGTCGTAACTGGGGTTATCAATGGTGCGGAAGATATGATCACCTTAATTTTTCAAGCTTGCTGGAAGGGCTGTCTTTTGCCGCCGGCAAGAAGGCAACCCCGGTTAATTAAGTAATTTACGAAAGGATAAAGGGGGAGGCCGCGATGGGTAATTATCAAGAAAGTGCACGGGTTTATGCAAAAACGCAGGTTTACATAAGGGATTGCTGGAGGCCGGATACGAAGTTATCTCCCTGTGAAAACGCGTGCCCGGCTGGCGTTAATATTTCTAAGTATATACTGGCAATTGGGGCTGGGCAATTCGCAGAAGCTGGTAGAATCATCAGGGAAGAACTACCTTTTCCTGCAATTTGCGGACGGGTGTGCCATCATCCTTGTGAGTCGGTCTGTAATCGAGGGAAAATTGACGACCCTTTGGCAATTCGTGCTTTAAAGAAGTTTGTTGCTGACTGGGAGTTAAGAAACCTTAAAGAAGAAAAAAAGGTATTGCCTGTTGGTGAACGCGCGGCTAAGGTAGCTATTATTGGGGCCGGACCGGCCGGCTTAACCGCAGCGTATTTCTTAAGAAAACTGTGCTACAGGGTAACGGTTTACGAGAAAAATACAACCCCGGGCGGGATAATTACGCAAGCTATTCCTGATTTTATTTTGCCGAAGAAGGTAGCCCAGGACGAGCTTCAGAAATTGCTGGAAACGGGGGTAGAAATCCAAACGGGAGTGAAGGTGGGAAAAAATATTGGCTTAGCGGATTTTCGGAGAAAAGGTTTTGGGGCCGTTCTGATTGCCACAGGAGCTCATAAGCCACGTTCTCTAAAGATCCCCGGCGTTGATTTAGCTGGTGTGCAAACGGCCCTGGATTTTTTAAAAGAGGTTAAAGAACTCCCGGTGCGCTTACGTGGTTCAGTTGTGGTAATCGGAGGGGGAAACGTAGCCTTAGACGCTGCCCGTAGCGCCATACGCCTTGGTGCGGAGAAGGTAGACCTGGCCTGCATCGAGTCCAGGAAAGCTATGCCAGCCTTTGACTGGGAGATTGAAAGTGCCGAGCAGGAAGGGGTAAAGATTCATAATTTGGTTGTTCCCGAAGCGATTATGCCTGTAGACAGCGCGGCCAAACAGGTTATATTTAAACGGATTAAATCTTTTAATGTAACAGAGGATGGAAAAATAACCTGGGATGTTTTGGATTCTCCGGCAGCCAGACTTGTTCTAAGTGCCCAGACCATACTCATCGCCGTTGGGCAGGATCCAGACTTGGGCGTACTGGGAGGCATGAATGTTAAAACTACAGAAGGGCGTATCCAGGTAGATCCGTCTATGCATACAACCAGCGAAACAGCTGTTTTTGCAGCTGGAGATGTTGTTACGGGAAGGGGTACAGTAGTTGAGGCAATTGCTGCGGGAAAACGTGCTGCATTTAGTATCCACAGGTACCTGAGCGGCCAGAATATCCTGCAGAAGATGAAAAATGGCCAGGGACAAGTATTTTTGGTAGATAAAAAAGCCATTCCGGAGTTCCTGTCAAGAAAAAGACGTTGGGAAGTTCCGGAGATTCCTAAAAGAAACAGGGTGCGTTATTTTGGTGAAGTGGAACTCGGCTATTCGTTGCAAGAAGCGGTAGAAGAAGCAAGAAGGTGCTTAAATTGCGGCATGTGTGGCAACTGCATCTTTATGCGAGGGCAGTTATGCTATGACCGGGGAATTATGTTGTTATAGATTACATTAAAAAGATTATGTTAGGAGCAGATTGTTAATGTGCGATCTATGCATAAAACATGCTAAGCGCGATGAGCGGTGGTACTATAATTATGAGAATTATTTATTTCAAAAAATCTTTCCCGAACCAGAACAACAAGAAATAGCTAAACAATCGCTAATTAGCACGTTTGCCGAGACAGAGTGGCGCTATAGCGAGGAGCAGTATGTCCGAAATCCGGATTTTCTTAGAGAGAGAGCAAACAGCGGTTTGGGCGGGCAAATAATTACCAAAGAGGAAATGTTAAAAGTACTCGCGCTGGCCGCCAAAGCTGCTGAGGCTGAAGACACGCTAGTAGTTGTCGGTCATTGTCCCTGCCGGCTAGTATATGACGGTACTCGTGATTATGTCTGTATTGGTTTTGGTATGCCAGTGGCCATGTCTATGGAAATTGCTTACGGCCGGCTACCCAAAGTAGGCCTAACCGAGTTTGGTGGCGCGCATTGGAGTGAGCTTAGAAGAGAGTTACGAAAAGGTGCTAAAGTGCCTTTAACCCTAGAGGAAGCTAAACAGTTAACAGACGAATGGGAAAAGAAAGGCCTCTGGCATTTAATTATGGGCCGCGGTAGATTACCCTTAATTGAAGCTATTTGTAACTGCGAGCGTCCATATTGCACCTATTGGCGATACCGTGATGTGTATGGAGTGAAAGATTATTGCCTCAAGGGTCATTATGTGGCCGTGGTCGATACTACTAAATGTACAGGTTGCGGGGCATGCATGACCAAGTGTCAGTTTGGGGCAACTAGTTTTTCACAGCTTTCCAAAATTGCAAACATAGATCCTAAAAAATGCTTTGGTTGTGGTTTATGCAGAGTGGTTTGCAAACACGATGCTATTAGTATGGTAGATCGAGAGTTGGTGCCCGCTGCTAAAGGACTTTGGTAAACGCAGGCATGAGGCTGACAGGAGGAATTGAAAAATGGGAATTGAAATTGCCGATACCGGCGTGCAAATAATAATTGATAAAGAAAAATGCCGTTATTCAATGTACGATCCAACCGGCTGCAAAAAGTGCCTGCAGGTTTGCAGTGCTTGTGTAATAGCAACGAGACCGGCGACTAAAAGGGATTTCACAATTCCTAAAGAACAACGTGTAGATCCTGCCATATGGATTTTAGTTACGCCCTGGCCTGATTATTGTACAGCTTGCGGAAATTGTATAAAAGTATGTGAATATGATGCCATAGATGTAATGGTCGATAACAAATCTTTAAAGAAGAGATTAAAAGAAGGTTTAGCGTGAATTGATTAGAAAGAGATGTATCTTTCATCCAAAAGGTAAATAAATGGTCAAATACCAAACGTGCGATTATGCGGTAGATGATCTGAAATATAACTTTTTAAAAGTGAGAAAGTACAGGTATTATGTTATGTAAAGAGAAATCACCTTAAGATTGTGTGAACTAATCCCAGAAAACCTCCATTTTTCTCAATATCTAAAATTATGTTCATCAGGCCTGATTCAGGGAGGAGTTTGGGGGGTAAGTATAAATGAATGTGCTTGGAATAGTGGGAAGCCCGAGAAAAGGCGGTAACACTGAAATAATTATGTCAGAAGCGTTAAAAGTCTGCAAGGAAGAGGGCCTGGAAACAGAGCTTGTTACACTAGCAGAAAAAAATATTAAACCCTGTAGAGAGTGTCTTTTTTGTAAAAAAGAAAAAAGGTGCCTGTATCAAAACGAAGATGATTTTGACCTAATTTATCAGAAAATGATCATAGCTAATGCGATTATTGTTGCTTCCCCTGTTTTTTTTGGATCAGCCACGCCCCAGATAAAAGCTTTAATTGACCGTGCGGGCTACCTGGGTATTGCACAAGGACGGCCGTTTGAACGAAAGGTAGGAGGGGCATTGGTAGTAGGGAGGCGTGCTGGTCATAATTTCACTTTTGCCGAATTATTATTTTTCTTTCTTTATCACGGGATGATTGTGCCTGGTTCAACCTATTGGAATGTTTCCTATGGTAGGGATGTCGGTGAGGTTTATAGCGATTCCGAAGGATTGGATGCAGTAAGAAATTTTGCTTACAACGTTTCATGGCTACTAAAAAAGCTTTATCAATAATGTTATGATAAAATGGTTCGTAAAATACATGAAATAATTCGTAAAAGACCATTATAGAAAGGGTGGCAGTGATTGACAAAAAAAGGTGAAGTGGAGAAGCCAGCAACACCTATTTGCCTCATTTATTCAGCAGATCAATCTCAATCTAATGTTACTGTTCCTGGAGAATGTTATGAAGTTCTGGAAGGGGGCAACTGTAAAAAGGTTTGGATTACTCGGCGTTCTGTAGAGCACCTTAAAGATAATTGCTTATTGCGGGTATGGTGTGGGGATATGGTTTTTGCTATGGGCGATACCAAACCCACTCCATATCTGTTTGTGGTAGAATTTCCGGTACCTGAAGATTTTTATACGGAATTTGTGGCCTGGTATCGGGAGGAACATGTACCAATGCTGTTGGCTAACCCAGATTGGCAGGGAACCGAACTTTACCGCGCGAATATTCAGGAAACCCCTTTTAGTTTTACTTCTGTTCATCATCTTTCGCACCCGCGCGCTCTTGACTCTAAAGAGCGCCAGGCATCCCGTTCAACCCCGTGGTTTTTTCGATTGAAAGTTCATTCTTGGTTTGATCAGGGATTTAATCGGTGGTTATTGAAATTTATTAGTGGTGAGGAAAGGGGTCTTTAATTCACATGTCAGCAGAAAAAATAACTTATCAGGATATTTTACAATTAGTGCAAATAATTAACTCTGCTGAGTGCGAACTTCATTTGAAATATGGTGACTTAGTTTTAGATGTTATCAGGCATAAATCCAATCAAGCTGTTATTCCGCAAGTGACTGGCCAGACATTAATGCTGCCTTCTCAAGAAGTATCTTCTTGTGGATCTAATCCAGTACAATCGCTAAACAACTCGGCAGAAGCAGTTGATGCCAATCCTCTCCCAGCCGTTTCGAAGCCGTCCGGGGCCTTACCCGAGCATGTGGTAGTAGTGAAGTCACCTATGGTAGGGACATTCTACCGCGCCCCTTCCCCGGGAGCCAAACCTTTTGTCGAGGTTGGCCAGCGCGTAAGCAAGGAGGATACTGTTTGCATTATTGATGTAATGAAAATAATGAACTCTATACCGGCCGGCACTGACGGGGTAGTAACGCATATTTTCGTGGAAGATGGTGCTCCTGTTGAATTTGGGCAACCGCTAATGGCCATTGATCCAACAAGTGAGCATAACTCTTCTAAAAATTCTTAAGTATACCATATTTAGGCTAAACTTAAGATATGTTATAAGGTTGTTTTTAAGTAAAGGGAACAGAGGTCAGACACGTCTCATCACCCACAAAATGTTTTGATATTACTTATGGATGTGTTTTTGAGGCTTGACAATGATAAGGAGGAACAATTATGAAAATGATTCGCCGGGTTTTGATCGCAAACAGAGGAGAGATTGCCGTGCGAATCATCCGTGCCTGTCAGGAACTGGGGATAGAAACAATCCAGGTTTATTCAGAAGCCGATCGTAACTCACTACCGGTTGAATTGGCCAGTTGCTCAATTTGTATCGGACCAGCCCGGGCAACAGAAAGTTATTTAAAGGCAAGTACACTGATAAGTGCAGCTTTGATTAAGAAAGCAGACGCTATTCATCCTGGTTATGGCTTTTTGGCGGAAAATGCTGAGTTTGCTGAGCTTTGCCAGCAGCATAACCTTTGCTTTATCGGTCCACAACCCGACGTTATACGGCTTATGGGAGATAAAATAGCGGCCCGAAAATTAGCAGGTAAATTAGGGATCCCGCTTGTTCCTGGTTCAAAGGATCCGGTTTCTGATGCGGGGGAGGCGTTGGCTATTGCGCGGGAAATTGGCTATCCGGTCTTGCTAAAAGCAGCAGCAGGAGGAGGAGGCCGGGGTATGCGAATTGTTTCCAATGATGGCGAAATAAAAAGAGCCTTTGAAAATGCGCAGGCCGAGGCGGTTGTTGCTTTTGGTGACGGCAGTCTTTATGTTGAAAAATATTTGAGCGAGGTCCGGCATGTTGAAATTCAGGTGTTGGGGGATGGCAGCGAAGTGGTTCACTTTGGTGAGCGGGATTGTTCAATCCAGCGTCGTCATCAAAAGCTAATTGAAGAAAGTCCCTCGCCGGCAATAACGAGCGATATCCGTGCGCTTATGGCAGATGCAGCGGTCCGTTTAGCACGTCATGTTGGCTATCAGAGCGCTGGTACCGTGGAATTTATATTTGATGAAAAGACAAGCCAGTTTTATTTTATTGAGATGAACACGCGCATCCAGGTAGAACATCCGGTAACGGAAATGGTTACTGGGATGGATTTGGTTAAAGAACAGATCCGAATTGCGGCCGGTGAGCCGTTGCGAATTCGCCAGGAAGACATTGTATTTAAGGGACATGCCATTGAATGCAGGATAAATGCAGATGACCCGGCAAATAACTTCATGCCCCAACCCGGTTTAATTACAGAGTATATAGTGCCTGGGGGCCCCGGTATTCGAGTTGATACACATGCTTATCAGGGCTATACAGTGCCGCGCTACTACGATTCAATGATCGCAAAAGTGATTGCGTGGGGACAGTGCCGGGAAGAGTCCCTGGCGCGGATGCGCCGTGCTTTAGATGAGTTTAAAATAAGTGGACTAACTACTAACATCGATTTTCACCGCTCCCTTTTAAAGCACCAACGTTTTATCGATGGAAATTATCATACTCAATTCGTGGAAAAGCAATTGCTGCGTTAATCCGGGAAAAATCTAAAGAAACCAAAGGGGAGATTAATTTATGAAGCAAATTTACTTACTTGACGAAACTATCCGCGACGCTCACCAATCAAACTGGGCAACGCGGATGACCAACGCAATGATTGCGCCGATTGCCTCGCGTATCGATCAGGCAGGATATATCACAGTGGATTTAGCAGGCGGAGCAGTATTTGACGTTTGTGTTCGTTACTTGAAGGAAAATCCATGGGAGCGCATGCGTATATTCAGTAAGGTTTTTCGGAACACACCGCTGCAAATTTGGAACAGGGGTCAGAGCCTGTTCACTTTTGAGCTTTTTCCGGACGACATTGTCGCGTTAACAACCAAAAATATTGCCGCCTGTGGAATTAAACACCTTCATGTCTATGATGCCCTAAATGACATCCGGAACATAGAACTGCCGGTCAAGACGGCAAAGGAAGCGGGCTTAAGTGTTACGGCAGATATAGTGTACAGTTTGAGCCCGGTCCATACGGACGCCCATTACCAGGACCGCGCGCGGGAGATCGTGCAACTCAAAGTGGACCGGATCTGCATCAAAGATCCGAGCGGGCTTTTGACCCCGGAACGGACACGAACCCTGGTTCCGGCTGTAAAAGAGGTGATCGGGGAGATACCGTTGGAAATACACACTCACTGTATAGCCGGAGGGGAAGTGGCCAATCAGGTTTATGTGGAAGCCATGGAGCGCGGCGCCACTATTTTCCACACCGCGGTTCGGCCGCTGGCTTACGGTGCAGCTCAACCGCCTGCAGAATATGTAATCGAACAGGCGCTCCAAAGAGGTTTTGCCGTCGACGTTGACTCCAAGGCCCTGGAGGAGATCGCCGGGTATTTTACCTGGGTTGCCTATCGGGAAAACAAACCGTTGGGCGAACCCCAGAAATATAACCCAAAGTTATATGAGCATCAGCTCCCGGGGGGGATGATTACCAACTTTAAGTCGCAGCTCAAAGACATCAATATGGAACATCGCCTGGAAGAGATTTTAGAAGAGGTTGCTCAAGTTCGCAAGGACTTCGGTTATCCAGTTTCAGTAAGCCCCTTTTCCCAAATGCTCTTTACCCAGGCGACCTTAAATGTAGTGCAGGGGGAGCGTTACAAAACGATCCCCATCGAACTCCAAAAATTAGCCCTCGGGTATTACGGAAAAACGCCCGGACCGGTTGCGCAGGAAATTCTGGATCGGGTCGTTACCGGGAACAGGACGCCGGTTACCGGACGCGCGGGCGATTACATTCCGCCGGCCATTGAGCGGCTACGGGCGGAGAGAGGCCCCTTTGCCAGCGACGATGAGTTATTATTAACAGCTTATTACTATAATTATGATCCGAAAATTTTAGGTGATTTGTTCAATGAAAAAGGCGAAGCTGTTTCCGGCCTCCGTTTTCGCACCTCTCCGTTAATCGAGTTGGTCGAGTACCTGAGCAGGAAAAAGGATATCCATAAGGTGCAGATAAGCTTTGGGGGATTAGAACTCAGGATCGCCCACTAGGGAGTATTTATTCAGTCAATGCGGGAGGGAAAGAAAATTGAAAAAGCGCGTAGCGATAGTAACTGGTGGTGCTGGTGGTATTGGGAAAGAAATATGTCGCCTGCTTCTTCAAAAAAACGTTATAGTTGTTGCCGTAGGGAGGAGTGAGGAAAAATTAAAAACCCTCGTAAGTGAACTGGGTAATCTAGGTGAAATTTCTTACTTTGCTGCAGATGTAACGAAAGGGGAGGAAGTTAAACTATTAGTTGATAAGGTTCAAAAAAGATATGGAAGAATAGATATTTTAGTTAATAATGCCGGGGGTTCAATGGGGTTGAAGAAAAATATCGAGGATATCGAGGAGGAAGAATGGAATACCCTTATTAGAAGTAACTTAACTTCTACATATTTATGCTGCAAATACGTTGTACCAATCATGAAAAAGACAAAATGGGGACGCATAGTAAATATTTCTTCACAAGCCGGACGGAATATTAGTTTCTTTGGGAGCTCGGCATATTGTAGCGCTAAAGCTGGGGTTATAGGATTAACCAGGCAAGTTGCTTATGAATTAGCTACTTACGGAGTAACTGTTAATGCTATAGCGCCTGGACTAATTGAAACTGAAAGAATTAAAAATTATTGGCGTAATAAAAACGAAACCGACCGTAGTGAACGCCTTAAAACAACACCTATGGGGCGGCTTGGTCATCCCGAGGAAATTGCATCTGCAGTAGCTTATTTATGTTCAGATGGTGCTTCCTATATCACAGGTGTAGTTTTGGATGTAAATGGTGGCTCTTTTATAGGATAAAATTGGCGATTAATTCTATAGTTCTTAAAAATCCTGCTATGTAATTAACAGTATCTTATTTGATAAAAATGTACATGTAGGTATCATTTAAGGAGGATGTTTATTTTGTTTAGTCTTAAAGAAAAACTTGATGCGGTATTTTATCCCCGAAGTGTGGTAGTGATTGGGGCCTCAGGCGACTTTTCCAAGGTAAGCGGCAGGCCGCTCAAGTTTTTACTTAACCAGGGTTATAAGGGAAATTTATATGCCATTAACCCCCGTTATAAAGATATCAATGGCATTAAGTGCTACCCCGATTTAACCAGTCTGCCGGAAGTGCCCGACTTAGCGGTAATAATTTTACCGGCCCCGGCAGTTACCAGGGTAATTGAAGAAGCGGCCGGTTTCGGCCTAAAGGCTGCGCTGATCATTACTTCCGGATTTGCGGAAATGGGCGGGGAAGGCAGAAAATTGCAGGAAAAGATAAAGGAGATTGCCAGAACCACTGGCATTGCAGTATGCGGGCCGAACTCAGCCGGCATCATTAATGCCAGTAACGGTATGGCCGCCACCATCAGCCAGGTGATCGAAAAAAAGGTATTTAAATCAGGCAATGCTGCCTTTATTACCCAGAGCGGGGCATTTGGCACCTTTATTACCGCCTTGGCCCAGGACATGAATATCGGATTTAAATATTACGTAAGCACAGGCAATGAAGTAGATGTCGAAATGTCCGATTACATTGAATACATTCTGGAGGATCCGGAAATCAGGGTAGTTGCGGCTTATATCGAGGGTCTGCGCAACGGTAAGAAATTTGCCCGAATTGCGGAGAGAGCGGCTGAATTGGGGAAGGCGATCGTTGCCATTAAGGTTGGACGTACGGAAAGGGGCGCCAAGGCTGCCCAATCTCATACCGCATCAATAACTGGGGTAGATGAGATCTATGATGGCATTTTCAAGCAAAAAGGGGTCATCAGGGCCGAGGACGAAAGAGATTTGCTTGATATTATTTCCGTCTTTCAAAATGAACCATGGCCCGCAGGGAACGGGGTTGGCATTATTACCATGTCCGGCGGGGCGGGGGTACTCCTCACCGACAGCTGTTACAGGAATGGGTTGGAGGTTCCGGAATTACAGCCGGAGACGATCGCGGAACTGAAAGGCAAGTTACCGCCCTTTAGCGCCCTGGAAAACCCGGTGGATATTACAGGGCAGTTCCTTTCCGATCCAGATCTATTAAAATATTGTATCCTGGCCATGGACAGGGATAAAGGTATCCATTCCATTGTGCTGTTCATGGGCTTAATTTTAGAAAAAGGAAAACAGGTCTCACAGGATATAACAAAATTAGTTAAACAGATCAGCAAACCTTTATATGTTGTCTGGATTGCCGGTCCAGAAGACGCCATTGCGGACTTGAGAAAAAGCGGCGTAACTGTATTTACAAGCCCTGTAAGCTGCGTGAAAGCAATCGCGACTTTGTTTTCCCACCAGCAATTTGTTCAGGAGACGAAAGAGGATAAGGGCAAAGAATTGCTCTTAGCTTCCAAAAAGGAAGAATGTTGCCGCGAGGCTAAGTCTAATCTCCTTCAAAAGCAAGGCTTTTTGACAGAATATGCCGGAAAAAAGATTTTAGCCAGTTACGGTATTAGTGTTCCTAAGGGGGAACTGGCCAAAAGCCTTACTGAGGCCTTAAGTGTGGCCAGGGAAATTGGCTACCCGGTTTGCCTGAAAGTACAATCCCCGGATATCATGCACAAAACCGAGGCCGGAGTAGTACGCTTAAACATTAGTGATGACGACCAGCTGACTAAAGCATATGATGACGTTATTCGGAATGCCGTTAAGTATAAACCTTCAGCAGTAATCGAGGGCGTAATTGTAGAGAAAATGGCGGAAAAGGGCTATGAAATCATCATTGGCGTCTTAAATGATCAAGATTTTGGGCCAGTACTCATGTATGGTATGGGTGGAATTTTTATTGAAGTTATTAAGGACGTTAGCTACATGCTGGCGCCGCTGACCTATCGGGATGCCGAGAAAATGATTAGCAGCACCAAGGCCGTTAAGATCCTAAAGGGTGCCAGAGGGGGGTTTGTCGGTGATGTGGATGCGATTATCGATGTTTTATTAAAGGTATCTAAACTTGCCTATGATTTTAAAGACAGCCTGGAGGAGATTGATATCAACCCCATCCTGGTCCACGAAAAAGGTAAAGGGGTAACGGCTGTAGATTGCTTGTTTAAATTAAAAGTTAATTCATAACCACTTTGCCAAGATAACTGAGTTTAGATTGAAAGTGGGAGGTTTGCTGATGGGTCTGTATTTTGAGGAAATGAACATAGGGGATGAATACCGGAGTCCCGGGAGAACTATTACGGAAACTGATGTGGTTATGTTTGCCGCCCTATCCGGGGATTATAGCCAGTTACATACAGATGAAGAGTATGCTAAAAATACTATTTATGGTAAAAGAATTGCCCATGGCGCCTTGGGTTTTTGCGTTGCCACTGGTTTATACTCCAGATTTGGTATTTTTGATGGAACATCCATGGGTTTTCTTGGTATGGAATGGAGGTTTCTTAAACCTATCTTTATTGGGGATACAATCCATATAGTGATGACTATTACTGGTAAAAGAGAAACGTCTAAGAATGATAGGGGTATTATTGAGCGTACCATAAAGATGTATAATCAGCACGGAACTTTAGTGCAGGAAGGGGTATCGAAAGTTATGGTGAAAAGAAAAACGTGATTTTATAAGGTGGCAAACTTTTAACTAAGCCGATATATTGTATATGATCTGTAGCTATATTACAAAAAGTATACAAGTTAAAAACGTTATAATTTGGAGACATTCCAAAAAAGTAGTTTACTATTTGTTACACTTATACATTTAAGATTAATTAATTAAAATTAAATTTGATTTTTTCATTGGACGTTTACTTCCCGGTATGAACAGGCACGATGTTTGCACATAAAATGGAAGGAGGTGTCTTGCAAACAATAGAATTGTTTTGACTTAAAATTAACTAACTATTAAACAGTCCTAATAGGTTTTGTCATTGAATGGGGAGGTGATTGCAAAAAGTCGGGTATAAATATAATTAGTGTAGACTGGAAAAGACTTAATAATCGTTGCAAGAAAAATTTTAGTAAGGGGTGATATTTAATGGTTAATTACCTTTTTAGAAAATCACAACATTTATTAATATTAATCATTTCTGTTTTATTTTTTCTAACTCTGGCTGGATGCGGAAAAAGCAATGAGGGTGACAAAGGTAAGGCAGTTGCGAATAAAGAAGGAGCAGGAGGAAAAACACTTAATCTTGTGCTCGCAAGTTCGGCTCCTAGTGATCTTTCAATGGGCAAAACCTTGAAGTTTTTTGCTGAACAGGTTGAAAAAAAGACGAATGGCCAGGTTAAATTCAAGGTATTTCTTGACGGCAGCTTGTATTCAGAAGCAACCGCTGTTCAGGCGTTAAAAAATCATGAAGTTGATGTGTGTACAATTTCAGATGGTAATTTTGGTGCTTTTAGCAAAAAAATGTTTTTCATGAATTTGCCGTATGTATTTAATAGCCGGGAAAGTTTTGCGAAGGTATTGCAAAGTCCACTTATGGAGCAAATTAAAAAAGAAATTGAACAAGAAGGATATAAGCCCATAGCTTTTTTAGAAAATGGCGGGATGCGTGTATTTTATAATAGGAAACATCCTGTTCGCGTGCCTGCAGACACGAAAGATTTAAAGATCCGCACAGTTGATAGTCCTGTAGATGTAAGTATCACGGAGTCATTCGGCGCATCCGCAACACCGGTCGCCTGGGCGGAAACTTACAATGCCCTTGCCCAAGGAGTTGTCGATGGCGCACATGCTCCCTGGGATTGGGCTCTCCGCTCGCGTCATGTGGAAGTGTGCAAATATGCAACGGAGATAGATGCGATTATAGGTATTCACCTGCTCCTTATGGATCCAAAGAGATTTAATGAACTTCCGCCAAATGTTCAACAAGCAATAATAGAATCCGCTAAGGAAGCCGAGAAAGAGATAATCAAGGTCACCGGTGAAGATATTGCAAAATGTAAAGATGAAGCTATTAATAAGATGGGAGTTAAAGTGTATAAGCCCACTCCGGAAGAATTAGAAAAATGGCGGGAGGCAGGCCGTTCGGTCTGGCCTAAATATTCCAAGGAAGTACCTCAAAAACTTTTAGATGATATCCTGGCGATTCAAAAATAGTAAAAGTAGAAAATAAAAGTTCAAAGCCGGCCACTGCATAAATGGGGGAATATACGAAGTCTTTAAATTACAGATATAAATATATAAATGCAGTGGCTTTGGCTAAATTTATTAGCTAAGAAAGTTGCACCTTGATTTAATAAGGAGGCTTGTATGAACGAGTTAAGGGAAACAATCCTAGAAAAAATTTTAGGGATTTTTGTTATAATTGTGATGATCTGCTTAACCATAGTAATTAATGCGGAGGTAGTGGCCCGTTACATTTTTGGTAATTCCTTTAAATGGTCCCTTGAAGTCAGCCGCATCTTGTTTTTATGGGTTGTTTTTATTGGTGCTGCTTTGGGCTTCTTTTATGGGGATTATACTTCTATTGATATTATTTCTAAAAGATTCGGGCCGAAAGTTCGTAAATTAGTTCTTATTATTTTAGCGTTATTTTTTGTTATGTTTTTTGCCTTGGGAATAAAATATTTCCAGAAATCACATATAACAAAGTTCGTGATTTCTGGAATTCCCTATTCAGTAGTATATATATTTCCTCCCATTACAGGATTATTAATGCTTATTTTTGCGATTAAAAAATTTTTTAACAAACATGAATAAATTCAAAACCGATTCTAGGAATTAGTTGCCGGGAGTGAGCGCGATAATGATACTTCAATTAGTGATAGTTTTTGTTGTTTTAATTGGGATTGGCGTGCCAATTGCATTTTCCATGGGAATAGCCGGCTCTATTGCTGTGCTTACCAGTAATTTTAAGCCGGACATGATTATTCACCGTACAGTCATGGGTGTGGATGATTTTTTATTGGTTGCGGTGCCTATGTTTATTTTAGCCGGAAACATTATGGAGCGGGGAGATATTTCAAGTAGATTAATTTATTTAGCGAAAAGTTTATTATGCTGGTTACGTGGAGGCCTACCAATGTCAATGGTGCTTGCGGAGATGTTTTTTTCGGGTATTTCCGGATCTACCGCCGCCGATGTATCAGCAATGACCGCTATGGCTGTTCCGCCTATGCGGAAAGCGGGGTACAGCAAAGCTTATTCATTAGCAATTATTTGCGCGGCATCGGCCTTTGGGATTTTAATTCCCCCCTGTATTCTTATGGTTGTATTATCAGCCATTGTAGGAACTTCAGTTTTGGCAGTATTTGTAGGTTCAGTGTTACCCACTTTAATATTAGCTGTTCTTGTCATGGGATATATTTGGTTTAAGGCAAAAAGTGAGCAATATGAAACAGAGCCGTTTTCTCTAAAAGAAACGGCAAGATTGTTTAAGGAGTGTATTTGGGCTTTAGGACTTCCCATTATCATTTTTGGTGGTGTCATATTTGGTGTCGCGACTGCAACTGAAATTGCCGCCGTGTCGGTTGTTTACGCTTTTATTGTGGCGAAATATGTTTATAAAAAGCTTTCGTGGAAAGATACCTTTGAAGTTATCAAGAAAAGCGCCATTACGACAGGCACACTATGTATAATGTTTGGTTTTGCGACGATAATATCCTATCTTCTTGCCCTAAATCATGTCCCCGAAATATTGCTAGACTGGCTCACGGCAATCACAAGTTCACCAACAGTAGTTTTAGTAATCTTTTCGTTGATATTCGTAATCATGGGCTCTGTTTTGGAAGGACTACCCGCAGGACTTATTTTTGTTCCCGTTTTTTGGCCGGTGGCGAAAGAATTTGGGATCGATCCGATCCACTTCCTTGAGGTAGTTGTGGTTTCCATTGGTTTGGGTTTGTTCATTCCGCCTGCCGGTTTGGGAATGATCATATCATGTACGGTAGGAAAAGAAAAGGTTGAATTAGTTGCACGTGAATTTATACCTTTTTTAATTATGTTGTTAATTGGTATTATAATTATAGCGGCAATACCCTGGTTATCAACCGTTACGCCGAAAGTCTTAGGTGTAACATATTGAACTAGATATATAAATACATGTAGAGAATGTGAGGTAAAGTTTGGCAAGGATTTTTGTGATAACGAAGCTTGGTTAGGACAATGAGGTGAAGGAGTTAAAAATGGAATTTATCGGCAAAGTAGCTGTTGTAACTGGTGCAGGAAAGGGAATCGGTAAAACTGTAGCTTTAGCTTTCGCCCAGGAAGGGGCCAGGGTAACGATAGCCGACATTGATTTAGAATCTGCCCGGCAAACGGTTGAAGAAATTAAAAATGGAGGCGGAGAAGCTATAGCCAGTTTAGTTGATGTTACCGACAGTGCACGGGTTAAAGCTATGGTTGAGGAAACCGTTAAATGCTGGGGAACTGTAGATATTCTAGTCAATAATGCGGGCATTAGTAACAGTGTTATGATAGAAGACATGACTGAAGAACAATGGAGACAGGTTATTGATGTTAATTTAACGGGGGTTTTTCTGTGCTCCAAGGCTGTTCTTCCGGTAATGAAAGCAAAACGATACGGCAAAATTGTTAATGTCGCCTCAATTGCAGGCAAGCGCATGAGTATTTATGGAGGAGCCAATTATACGGCCTCTAAAGCAGGAGTAATTGGCTTTACCCGGCATCTGGCTTATGAAGTGGCTCCTTACGGCATAAATGTAAATTGTATCTGTCCAGGCGTTATTGCTACCCCCCTCATTCAGCAAATTTCTAGTCTAGATAATTTAAACGAGGTGGTTAGAATTACTCCAAAGGGCCGGCTTTGTACTCCTGATGATCAGGCTAAGGCAATTCTACTTTTAGCTTCTGATCGCACGGAGATGATTTGTGGAGTAGCGCTGGATGTTGATGGAGGGAGCCTTTTAGGGTGGATGGATAATGAAAGTTACGAGAAAGCAAGAAAGAAAAAATCTATGGATGGCCGGCAGGGAAACGATCTTTTTTAATTTCCCGGATACATAAGAGTATATTTTTAGAAAAAAAAGGGGGGATTAACTCACCCCTTTTCCTTTGTGGAATTTAAACAGTAAACTACAAGGTTTTATTCGACGCGGGAGGAAAAGATTTTGAACCTAAACCTGGTTTTGCGGACGTTAGGCCTGGTGCTGCTATGTGAATCATTGGCAATGGTTCCTTCTTTACTGGTTGCTGTCTATTTAAAGGAAAACAGCATCCCGGCTTTTTTAATAGCAATTTTTTTTGCTGGTGCGTTTGGTTTTATTTTCACAAAGTTTCCGGCTGACCCGAACCAGGTAAGTTATAAAGAAGGGTTTGCGGTCGCCACATTTGGCTGGCTGGTGCTGGTTATATATGGTAGCCTGCCTTTTATTTTTTCAGGTGTGCTGAGTCACCCGGTAGATGCTTTTTTTGAAACCATGTCTGGCTTTACTACTACCGGAGCTTCGGTGCTAACTGATGTAGAAATTTTGCCGCGGAGTGTTCTTCTCTGGCGCAGCTTTACCCATTGGTTGGGTGGAATGGGTGTTATCGTCCTTACGGTAGCTTTAATACCTTCCTTAAAAGTCGCCGGGCTGCAGCTTTTTCGGGCAGAAGTGCCCGGTCCGACCAAAAGTAAAGTATTGCCGAGAGTAGCTATTACTGCCCGCGAGCTTTACCGGATCTATCTTTTCATTACAATTGCCGAAATTATCCTCTTAAAAATAGCCGGTATGTCCTGGTTTGATTCTGTAGTCCATACTTTTGGAACTGTTGCTACGGGAGGTTTTTCCAATAAAAATTTAAGTGTTGGCGCTTATGAAAACGTACTGATTGAACTAATTATCATATTTTTTATGATTCTCTGCGGGATGAATTTTGCGCTTCATTACCGGGCTTTTCGGGGAAGTGAGCTTCATTCTTACTGGAAAGATCCGGAATTCAAGTTTTACCTGGGGGTTATTACCTCAAGTACTTTGTTAATTACCATTAATCTCTTAGAAGTAGGAGATTACGAAATAAATAGAGCTTTTCGGGCAGCTTTGTTTCAAGTTTCGTCAATAGTTACGACAACGGGTTTTGCTACGGATGATTTCAACCAGTGGCCGGCGTTTTCGCAAATAATCCTGTTTATTTTAATGTTTGTTGGCGGGTGTGCGGGTTCGACTGGTGGCGCGATAAAGCATATTCGTGTACTCATCTTAATCAAGAGCGCCTCGCGGCAACTCACCCGGCTCTTGCATCCGCAGGCGGTTATTCCTATCCGGCTGGGTAGCCAGACGATTTCTGAAGAGGTAGTTGAGGCAGTCCAGGCTTTTTTCTTTGTTTATATATTAATTTTCGCGGGCGTGGTAATTTTTCTTACCTCTTTGGGCTTGGATCTGGTTAGCGCGCTTGCTGCCGTGGCGGCCACCTTGGGCAATGTAGGACCGGGGCTGGGGCTGGTGGGACCGGCTTCCAATTATGCCTCCCTGCCCGTTGCGGCGAAGATAGTCTTAAGTATGTGTATGTTAATAGGTAGACTGGAAGTATATACTGTAATGGTGATTTTGAGTAGACGATTTTGGAAGCCGTAAACTCTTCGGTTTTGTTTTTCGGGTTTAAACTATTGCTTAAAAGGTTGTATATGACCTGTATATGTGTTACAAATAGTATACTACATAGGAGGCCATATTTAAAAGAAATCTTCGTGAGTTGTTTATTATATGTAATGTTTATTTAATCTAGAATATTGTGTTAGTTATCCATTTTAATTTTTTTTATTGTCAATGCCTGATTTCAACCACAGGCTGAGCAGGCATAATATTTGCATGTAGGTAGGTGCGGTGGTGTCCAGGAAGAGCAGGTGAAAAGGTTCCAAGTTTTTGAGGTTCTAATATTCAAGAGTATCTACAGGGTACTTTGGTCAACATTCTAATCGCGCAGTCGTGTGTCCATGTTTTCTTTACGGTTAAAAAGGATAAAATGAAAGGAGTCTTTGCTTCAGTGGCTGCAGAAAAAATAACATATCAGGATATTTTACAATTAGTGCAAATAATTAACTCTGCTGAGTGCGAACTTCATTTGAAATATGGTGACTTAGTTTTAGATGTGCTTAAGCACAAACCTAATCAAATGGTTATTCCGGAAGTGGCTAGCTAGACATTAATGCCGCCTCCTCAAGCAGCATCTTTTACTCCATTGGAACCAATAAATAATTCGACACAGTTGGTTGATCCTACGCCTGCCCCGACCTATCAAAAACCACCCGGGGCCTTACCCGAGCATGTGGTAGTAGTGAAGTCACCTATGGTAGGGACATTCTACCGCGCCCCTTCCCCGGGAGCCAAACCTTTTGTCGAGGTTGGCCAGCGCGTAAGCAAGGAGGATACTGTTTGCATTATTGATGTAATGAAAATAATGAACTCTATACCGGCCGGCACTGACGGGGTAGTAACGCATATTTTCGTGGAAGATGGTGCTCCTGTTGAATTTGGGCAACCGCTAATGGTCATTGATCCAACCCGCTCGCGTGAGCTTACCAACTAGCGCATTGAACCACCAATATATATTCTGCAATTAGTTTTGAAAGGAATTGAAGAAATGTGGAAATAGTTACTGCCTTATTGAGCATTATCATCATCAACCTTATCTTGAGCGGTGATAACGCCGTGGTTATTGCTCTGGCCAGCCGCAATCTTCCCGCCAGGCAACAAAAGCAGGCGGTTTTCTGGGGAAGCGGGGGAGCCATTGGTTTACGTGTGATCCTGACCATCGTGGCCGTGTTAATTTTAAGAATTCCCTTTTTGCAGGCAGCCGGCGGTATTTTACTGGTCTGGATTGCGCTTAAGCTTTTAAGAGACGAAGAAAGTAAGGAAGAGTACGAATCTGCCGATAATCTGTGGGGCGCCATTAAAACAATCATTTTTGCCGACTTTTTAATGAGTTTGGATAACGTTTTAGCTGTGGCGGGAGCATCGAAGGGAAATATTCCCTTGCTGATCACCGGTCTGGCCATAAGCATACCGATTATTGTCTTCGGCAGCCAGATTATTTTGTTTTTCATGAAAAAATTTCCCATCATCGTTTACGTAGGTGCAGCAGTGCTGGGCTGGACGGCCGGGGAAATGTTTGTGCGGGACAGGCAGATGACGCTATACCTTCATCATCTTCCTGGTACTTTTGAATGGCTGATCCCGCTTGTCCTGACCCTGTTTGTGGTTATAGTTGGCTACTGGTTAAATGCACGCCGGAAAAAGCTTGTTGCAAAAAACCTGGAATAAAAAATGTAAAAGAGCCATTGAGCGGCTGCGGGCGGAGAGAGGCCCCTTTGCCAGCGACGATGAGTTATTATTAACAGCTTATTACTATGATCCGAAAATTTTAGGTGATTTGTTCAATGAAAAAGGCGAGACTGTTTCCGGCCTCCGTTTTAGGGGTAAAAATTGCCTTATGGCAAAACCCTTTGGAAAAGAGGAAGGGTTAATGGAAGATGAAAGTTCTTGCTTTTAGCGGGAGCCCCATACGTGATGGCAACCTGGAAAAGGCAATTAAAGAAATTTTGGCTGCGGTTGGTGAACCGTCTGAATTTATTCGACTCGCAGAATTGCAAATACGGCCATGCCTGGCCTGCAGGAAATGCGTCGAAACCAACCGGTGTATTCAAAAAGATGACATGAGTGTTTTGCTGGATCGAATCCGGGAAGCACCGGCCCTGATTATAGGTGGTTTCCCCACCTTCTTTTCTCTAAATGCCCTGACGAAGACCTTTATAGAACGTTTATCGGCACTAAAACATAACCATATGCTTACCCGGGGTAAGCTAGGGATCAGTGTGGCGTGCGGATTCAGGGATGCAGGAAAAGTGCTGGATTACCTTAATTCGTTTTTTGATTGGTTCCAAATGATCAGGATAGGTAGTCTCCAAGTTCCCGGCTGCATGCCCTGTCTTACCTGCGGTTTTGGTGAAAAGTGTGCATATAGCAATGTAAAGATATGTTATGGTGACGACGCGAAAATTAATCCGGCCATGTTTCCTTCACAGGAACAACAGCAGCAAACACTAAAAGAAGCGAGAAGGTTAGGTGAACACCTACGAGGTAAATTGTATGAATTGCGATAAGTAATTGGAGGGGAAACATATGTGCACGAGTGGTGTAATTTCGGCAGTAGACAGGGAGGGCAAAAAAAGGGTATTTCTCTTTAAAACTGTTGATTATGATCTGGTTGGCGCCTGGCATGCTGTGGTTCGTAGCGGGCGTGGTTATGATGCCTTAGCAATAGGAATGGTTCCCCAGTTAGGTATTAATTCCGGACTTAATGAAAAGGGGCTGGGTGTATGTATGTCTTACCTGGATGTGAAAGGTGTCGAGGATAGCGCAAAAGTAGAATCAAGAATGCCTGCCAGGTGGGCCGGGGATGACCGGGGATTGGCAAATGCCGCCGTATTGGCCAGCTGTACGACGGTGGAGGAAGCAATCGAATATTATTATGATTTTGTGGCTAAACATCCAGGTACCGTCGGTGGTAATCATATGCTTGCGGATGCAACGGGCAATATTGCCGTGTTCGAACATTCCAATGGGGAGGCCCGTCATGCATATTATACTGATACCGGCTTCGCGGCCCGGGGTAATAATGGTCTCCTGGTAATCCAAAAACAGCAGGAGTTGTTGCCTGAAGAAATAAAAAAAGACCGTATGGTTCGCTATCAAAAAATGAATGAATTTCTTGCCGGACTTCATTTCGAACTGAAGAATGGGCTCAACGATGAGGTAATCGTGCAAAAAATTAAGGGAATCTTAAGTTACCACGCCCCTACGGGAGTGGACCAGCCGGGCAGCATTTGTACACACAACCTGCAGCTAAACGGAGCGAGGACAAATCAACCCTTGCCCGGGTGTTGGACGATTACTTCCGTGATCTTCGATATTATGAAGCTGAAATGTTACTTTAGCATCGGGAATCCGTGCCAGGATCAATGGGGAACCATAAGTTTTAGCTAAATTTTTATTAGGTCATATCTTGTGCAGTGATGTTTTTCTAGCTTTGAACCTGGCCAAAACGAAGAAATGAACACGGGGGTTTTGAAAATGCCTTTAAATTCCCAAGGTGTAATGCCGCAACAAGAAAATCAGGACCATACTATCGAAGAAAGGCAGCAGCGGGATTTGCTGGCCTGTGCCGTGGAGATTGCGCCGTTTATCAAAGGGGTTCTCGGGGAAGAAGTAGGGTTCTATATTGGGGATCGAAAGCGGTTTATTTACAGTAAGCACGGGATTATACAACTCCCCTTAAAAGTTGGTGATGAAATAAAGGAAGGCAGCGCGAATATGCAGGCTTTGCGAAGTGGCGCAAGAGTAAAAGCTAAAATTGGAAAAGAGCTTTACGGTATACCCTATATCGGGACTTCTTATCCTATTACCAATTATATGACCGGTGAAATAATTGGTGTAATTGGTATTGTAACTCCGGTTTCCCGTGAAGAAGGTCTCATGGAATTAGCTGGCAAGGTAGAAAACCAGGTAAATAATATTGCCTTGGCTACGACAAATCTAACGGCAACTTCTGAAGAACTGGCTGCTACTACGGAAGATTTTAATAATAATGTTCAAAACATTAAGGACAAAGTTCAAAAAACCGATAGTATAGTGGCATTGATTAAAGAAATTGCTGAACAAGTCCATATGTTAGGATTGAACGCCGCTATTGAAGCAGCCAGAGTGGGGGAAATGGGGCGCGGGTTTAACGTAGTAGCTAACGAGATCAGAAAAATGTCCCAGAGTACCCAAAAGTCAGCTAAAGAAATTATGGGGATGCTCCAAGAAATACAACAATCTATTTTGGAATTAACGCAATCCGTTGGGCAGATAGCAGCAGTAACACAACAGCAGGCGGCTTCCACCCAGGAAATTAGCGGTGCAGTCAATGAACTGAGCACATTGGTAGCGGATCTGAGGAAAAAGGCTGTTGAGTTAATTAATTAGTATTTATACTTCAACAGCGAAGAGAATAAATGGTATGAGGACATGAAGGCAGATCAAGAATTAAATTATAAAAATCATACGGAAAAATACGTTAAATTAACCGACATAGCTTTTACACTATTATGTATAGGTTTATCTTCTTTCAGTGTAGCTGTTCTGTTCGAGTTAAAAAAGAAAATTGTAGAGGAAAAACATTGGCTAAATAATGATGAATATTTAAATGGTCTGGGACTGGCGCAAATGTTGCCAGGTGCTCTGGCCGTAAATTTCGTTGCCTATGTAGGACACACTCTTAGGGGGCTACAAGGTTCCATTATCGCCGTTATATTTTTCATGCTACCCTGTTTTACTTTAATGGTGTTATTATCGTACCTATATTTAAAGCTAGGGGAACTTCCCGTTATTATCTCTTTGCAAAATGGCCTTAGCGCTATGGTGGTTGGGCTTGTTTTAAATTTCATTATTGATCTCTGGAAGTCAGGGGCAAATAATCCTAAGCTTACCCTATTGGCAATATTAGGTTTTATAGTGGTTTATTTTTACAAGTCTAGTGTTTTCCCTATTTTTGCGGTGGCAGGGGCTATTAGCGTATTTTTTGTCATTCTAGAAAAGATTTTTCCCCGGTGGGGGAAGTTTATTAGTCAAGGATTCTGGCAGGAAAAAAAAGATCAGGAAATAAAGCTAAAAATAATTAAAGCCACTTTCAATATGAAAAATTACCTTTTCATGGTATCCTGTTTATTTTTGATTATCGGGATAGATTTCTTCTTAATATATATGCAGGCTAGACTTGCTCAGGTAGGAACGTTGTTCTTTAAGATAGGTGCCTTAATCTTTGGTGGCGGATATGCAATGCTTCCCTTTATCCAGGATACAGTGGTTAATCAATATCACTGGTTAGATAACAGGGAATTTGGTATTGCCCTGGCTTTAAGCCTGATAACCCCGGGACCGGTGGCAATAATTTCTGCCTTCATCGGCTTTAAAGTAGCCGGGCTGGCTGGTGCTTTTATTGCCGCGGTAAATATGTACCTCCCATCATTTGCGCTTACCAATATTATCGCTCCCTTATATAGGGAAGTCTCTCAGATTACAGTAATTAAGCAAATTCTAAAAGGTATAGTGGCGGCATTTATAGGTACTATGTTATCTTTGATCATTAAATTGACCAGCACTAACCTGGTTGACCTGCAGACCTGGGGTATTGCTATAGCGGCCTTTGTGGCCCAAAGGTATATGAAGGTTGGTACCGTATGGATTATTTTAGCTGGGGCAGTCATTTCGTTAATCCTTTTTTAGCATCCCCAAATGCTGGAATTGTTAGCAATCCACCCGTTCACCCAGGAGGTGTAAGCTGTGTAGAGTGCATGAGGGCTGTCCCGTGGGGCAAAGGTAAATTGACAGGCAAAAACCAATGGCCGAGTTACCCTTTATAAGCATTGATATTTTTCAGGAGGGTTAGATAAATGAATTTTTCAGCCATTTCTTTTACCCGGGAAAATTCTGCAGGATGGATCACTTTAAATAGGCCGAAAAGATTCAACGCTCTGGATATCGCCATGTGCGAAGAATTAATCAAAGCATTAGAAGTATGTGCCGCTGACCGGAGGGTGCGCGCTGTGGTCATTACCGGTGCAGGGAAAGCCTTTTGTTCCGGGGGGGATGTTAAGTATTTTAGTGAATTTTTAAAAACAGATCCCAGCGAACCAGTACGCCAGGCAACTAAATTGCTCAACAGACTGATTATAGATATTCGGCTTATGCCCAAGCCGGTGTTGGCTGTGATCAATGGTGCGGCAGTTGGAGCCGGCATGAGTCTTGCTTTGTCTTGTGATTTAAGGATAGCATCCAGAACCGCAGTTTTTAAACAAGCCTATACAAGTATTGGTTTAGTTCCTGACGGGGCATGGAGTTTATTGGTTTCTTTATTCGCCGGGTTTGGAAAAGCCAGTGAAATGATATTTCTTGATCATGTTATTGATAGTAACCAAGCACTAAAAATCGGTTTGGTTAATGAGGTAGTAGAACCAGAAAAGTTGATGGATACTGCAAGGGAATGGGCAGCTAAACTTGTCAACGGCCCAACGTTGTCCTTTGCTCAGGCCAAAAATGAACTAAACCACGCTATGTTGAATCTATTGGAACGACAGCTAGAATTAGAACGTCAGAGCATTATCATGGCTACCCAGACAGAAGATTATAAAGAGGGGCTGGCAGCGTTTTTAGCTAAACGAACACCTGTGTTTACCGGAAAATAAAAAAATAGCGTGAGGCATTTTATTATGATGAGTGATTACCTGATTATAAAATAATGTCCTCAAATGTATTAAACAAAAGATGGCACCGGAGGTGAAAAGCCTGGTGTGATCAATTTAAACCAGGCAAAAAAATGAATTATCAACAAATAATTTTTACTGTTGAAAAGAGTATAGCTCGGATAGCGCTGAACAGACCAGAAGCCTATAATGCTTTTTCGGATATTATGCTAAGTGAGCTAAGTGATGTTATAGATTACATTCATAAGGATAAAAAGATCAGGGTTGTAGTGATTACCGGAACAGGCAAAGCCTTTTGCTCCGGCGGCGATGTCAAAGCCATGGTTGAGCGCTGTCATAGCGGGTTAACATTTCAGGAAAGGCGGGACATTATACGCAATAATCAAGCAGTTATGGTCCAAAAAATTAAAAGTATCCACCAACCTGTGATCGCCGCAATCAACGGCGTCGCTGTTGGAGCAGGATGCAGCCTGGCCCTGGCTTGTGACCTGCGGATTGCTTCAGACAAGGCCAAACTGGGGTTAGTATTTGTTAAGCGCGGCCTAATTCCAGATTGGGGTGCTAATTATTTTTTACCGCGGCTGATTGGTATATCGAACGCTCTGGAACTAGTTTTAACGGGGAGGATTATTGACGCCCAGACCGCGTTACGCATGGGCCTGGTTAATAAAGTAGTTACTCACGAAGAACTTGAAGAGAGCGTAAACCAAATTTGCGAAGAAATTGCCCAAAATGCTCCTCTGGCAGTAACGGGAGCCAAAGATGCTGTTTATTACGGGGCTATCCATGACCTTGCTTCTTCTTTAGAATATGACGCTTATGTGCAGAGTATGTGTCAATTAACCGAGGATCATAAGGAAGGTGTAATGTCTTTTGTTGAAAAGAGACCGGCTATCTTTGTAGGAAAATAATATTGTTCCTGTAAACTCTAGCCAGGCTGTTTGTTTTTCTAGATCGAGGTGGTATCCTGTTTGTCTAGGAATTTTTCAATAGTGTGGATTTTGGGATTTGCAGGTTTCCTGGTTATGGCCAACAGTTGGATTGTGTCCCTTATCCTGCCTGCCATTGCTATTGACTTTGGATTATCCGTGCCTCAGGCCAGCACAGTTATTACTGCTTATCTGTTAAGCTTTGGGTTATCTCCGCTTTTTTTCGGGCCGCTGGCAGATAGATACGGAAAATTCCGGGTAATTGTTCTTTCGTTGAGCCTTTTTATTTTGACCACAGCGTTCTGTTCATTGGACGCGAACTTTAATACGCTGGCGGTTTTCAGAATCTTGAGTGGCGCCTTTGCGGGATCGGTAATGCCCGTTTCCAATGCCTTGATCAGTGATCTTTTTGCCCAGGAGGAGCGTCAATTAGCATTGGGTTTATTTCAGGGCTTGTCTATTTTAGGACAGGGTGTAAGCATGACCTTTGGTGGAATTGTGGCAAGTACTTTAGGGTGGCGGAGTATATTTTCATTTATTTCCTTATTGGGAGTTATCTCCTTTATTTTGGTTTTGACAATTGGGAAAAATGTCCAATTGTCCTCCGTAAAAAATAAGATAGTTTTTAAAAATTACCTGTTACTTTTTCAAAATTCCCTGCATCAAAGAACTTATTTTATTATCTTGATTGAAGGGATCTTAATAGGAGGTTTATTTTCTTACCTGGGAGCTTTTATTGTCTTTACTTATAATTTTGATAACCTTATGACAGGTATTATTATGACAACATTTGGTTTAAGTGTAGCTTTGTTTGGTAAAATAAGCGATCGTCTGGCAAGAAAATGGGGGCAGAAAACAACGTTGTTAATAGGGTTTATGGCCGGGATGGTCTCAAATTTTTTACTACTTTTCTGGGGAAATATTCTCTTTCCTGTAATAGCCTCTGTGATTTTTCTTGGGCTTGCGTTGATTATTATTCACCCCACCATGTTGATTATGGTAGCAGAATTTAGCCATGATGTCAGGGGAGCGGCTATGTCTATGGTAGCCTGTAGTTATATGGTAGGAAGCGGTTTGGGAACCGCATTGGGAGGCTATCTACTCGAAAAGATGGGTTATCAGGCAATTTTTTTTGTTTACGGTCTTACTTGCTTCGTTTTGATGATTGTTATTAAACAGTGGCTGCGGCTTCCCTATGTGAATAGAGGCCTGGCCAGAAACGGGTAACTTCATCCAAAGGTGTGGCTCGTAAACCGTATTTCTTTTAGAAAATTTGGTATACATGAGGTAATTTTGATCACGATGATTAAAGTGCGTTTCCACGAAGAACTGAACAAAGAAGGCCTCGGTCAAAAAGTGGCGCCCATTTTATTGCCCGATTACCGCGGCAAAATCAGTTAAAACGGGGACAAAGGCTGCAAAAAAGAAACCAGGAATCAAAGCAAGGGTGGTGAAGGTTCAAATGAAGCTGTTTGAATATATGGGCAAGGAACTTTTTGCGCAGTACGGGATTAAAGTGCCCCGGGGGAAAATGGCCGCCACGCCCGCAGAGGCGGCGCAGGCCGCCGCTGAAATCGGCGCCC
>JBFMBG010000020.1:0-43043 GCA_040755215.1 Bacillota bacterium
ATGGAGTCGGAAACTGGATTTTTTGTACTTTTTCCTTCTTTGTGTAAGGGTTGTGGGTCTTGTCTTCACAAGTGTCCAATGAAGGCCCTGCACTGGTCCGATGTACTGGGAGTTTACGATTTACCTGCGGTCGAAATAGACGCCGATAAATGTGTATCTTGTGGCGTTTGTCAGGAAATTTGTCCGGACTGCGCCATCCTTGTAATCAGAAAATTGGACGGCGACTGTATGGCCTGTGCAACGTGCGAGTCGGTGTGCCCGGGAGGCGCAATTTACGTCTGCGGCTCGCTCGAGTATACACTTAATCCTGAAAAATGCTTGCGTTGCGGAGAATGTTTCCGGGCCTGCCCTACGGGGGCCATGAGTAAAAAGGCCTGCTTTGAACATCGATTTAATTTTTAAGTTTTTAGTTGAAGAGGGATAAACCCTTATTGTATAATTTTTAATTAATAACCTGATGAGGGAGGTAAAAGAGGAATGGCCGAACTGCAGTATCCGAAAAAGGTGGTCTTGGGGGAAATCACTGTGCGGGACGGTTTCCAGCACGAAGAGAAGTTTATCCCCACCCTGGCCAAGCTTTGGGTTTTGGAAGAACTGATCCTGGCGGGGTTTAAACGACTGGAAGTCACCAACTACGGAAACCCCCGGGGAATGCCCCAGTTTGCCGACGCCGACGAGCTGTTTAAACTTTTGCGCGGCAGCAAAAAGGTTAAAGATAAAATGGCCGGCGTGGAATTGACCGCTGTGACCATCCGGGAAAGGGCGGTGGACCGGGCCATCCAGGCCAGAAAGGAAGGGTACGGCCCGGACCGGGTGCTGATGATGGTATCCACTTCCGAATCGCACCAGGTGAAAAACTCCGGGCTTGATCACAAAGGTTACTGGGCCGAGGTAGAGCGCTGTATTAAAAAGGTCCACGACGCCGGGATGAAGTTTAACGGCACGGTGAGCACCATCTGGGGCTGCCCCATTGAAGGGCCCACGGAGCTGAAGGCGGCGGTGGAAGTAACCAGGCGCTTTTTAGAACTGGGGGCCGACGACATTGAACACGCCGATCACGACGGCTCCGCCCCGCCCAATAAAGTGTACGAATATTTTTCCATGGTCCTCGAAGCCTTCCCCAATCCCGACCTGCACATTGCCCACTTCCACGTGACCCGCGGCTGGGGGTTGGCCAACGTGCTGGCCGCTCTGCAGGCGGGGATTACCCACTTTGAGAGCACCATGGGCGGCATCGGCGGCCAGCCGGCCAATTTTGTGGATGGTGTGCCCGTGGCCGGGACCGGTTCGTACTATTACCAGGATCCCAACATTGTCGGCCTCGTTTCCACCGAGGACATGGTGGTCATGATGGACGAGATGGGCATCGATACCGGCGTGAACGTGGACCGGGTGCTGGAGATCGGCCGGATGGTGGAAAAGATCGTCGGCCGCCGGTTAAGAAGCGAGTGCATCCGGACGGGCCGCATCCCGAAGGGGCCGACGGGACACAAATAAAGACTCAGGGCATAAGGCACAAAGGCACAGAGGCACAAAGGCAAAAGGGACAGAGAGACAAAAGTCAAAAGGTGAGGGGCACAAAGGGGGCAAAATTGAAAAGACTAAAGGCAGGCAATCAGCAAGGGAGACAAAGGGAGGACGGAGGGGTGCAGGGTTAACGGGCGTTAAAAGGTATTTTTCCCTAAAAAATCAGGGGGTTCCGTGTTGAACCCCCGTTTGCGTTCCTGCCGAAGCTTTTTGCGTAAAACCTGTTTTTCCCGGCGGACTTATGTAGCCGTTTGGTTGGCTGCGATGTGCTTTTCGGGCGTTAACCGGCCCTGGGGCAAGGCGATCAGCTTTAAGTGGGTCTGCCACCACCACCGGGAATCTTTGTTCTTGACTACCTGTTGGAGCGTCCGGAGCCTTTCTTGTTTTTCCTCCGGGGGCATTTCCAGGGCGACTTTTATTCTGTTCGCCAGCTGGTTCAGGTCGTACGGGTTGGCCAGGACGGCGCTTTTCAACTCTTCGGCGGCGCCGGCAAAAGGGCTGAGCAAGAGCACACCCTGGCCGTCGGTACGGGCGGCAATGAATTCTTTGGCGATCAGGTTCAGACCGTCGCGCAGGGCGGTGACCAGCAAAACGTCGGCCGCCAGGTAGTGGGCGACCAGTTCTTTTTCGTTCAAGGAGCGGTGCAGGTACCGGACGGGCACGGCCCCGTAGCCGCGGTCGTAGAGACCGTTTATTTCTCCCACCAGCCGCTCCACTTCTTCCTTGAGTCTGGCGTAAGCTTCCACCCCGTTTCTGGTGGGTACGGCTACCTGCAAAAGGGTGGCTCTCCCCTGGTACTGGGGATATTTTTCTAAAAAAGCACCGAAAGCCTTTATTCTTTCGCTAATCCCTTTGGTATAATCCAGTCTGTCAATCCCCAGCAAAAGATGTTCGGCTCCCGCCGCCCGGCGGATGCGCCGGGCCTGAGCCTTCACCTCGGGGTCGTTGGCCAGTTGTTCAAAGCGCTGCCAGTTAATGCCGACGGGAATGGCCCGGGCAATAATCCGCCGGTTGCCGGACCAGACAAGCCCATGTTCTAAATTAACCTGCAGGCGGAAATATTTTTTCACGCAGGCTAAAAAATTTTCCAGGTAGGACCGGGTGTGGAAGGCGATCAGATCGCTTCCCAGCAAGCCGTGCAGCACCTGCCGGGCCCACGGCAGCACCCCGAAAATATCCGGTGGCGGAAACGGGATGTGCCAGAAAAAGGCTATTTTCGACTGGGGATACCGGCGGCGAATCAGCTGGGGTACGATGGTCAGGTGGTAATCATGCACCCAAAAAATACTTTCTTCGGTGGCCGAATCGACTACCGCCCGGGCAAATTTGTGGTTTACTTGCCGGTAGGCCTGCCAGTATTCCTGCTTAAAGGCGCACTTATCGATCATCTGGTGAGCCAGAGGCCACAGGCTGCTGTTGGCAAATCCGTGGTAGTAGCCGTTGTATTCTTCCTCATCCAGAATTACTTCCTGCAGGGTATATCGTGGCGAACCCGCCGGAACCGCTATCTTCATGCCCCTGGCATGGCCGTTGTTTAAGCGGCCGCACCAGGCCACCCAGGTTCCGTTAAATGAATTTAAAACGGGTTCGACGGCCGAAACCAGTCCGCTTACGGCGCGTTTCCAGGTAATTTGTTCCCTGTTTCCGGTAAAGACGTAGCTGGCGCGGTTCGAGACGACTACCAGACTGCCGGTTTGTCTGATGGGATTTAAGGTACTTTGCACCGCTGTCACCTCCCAAGATTTTGGTAATCCCCGTCGGCTCCTGAGGAAAGATGGAAAATTATAACTAACACATCGTAATTGGTGGCAAGTTGGTGGTTGGTTGAGAGTCTAAACCAATCTATAAAAGCAGTTGTACATAAGATTATATAGTTAATTCCATGGATTGTCAATAGTTAAAATAACCGATGGTAATAATATCCAGGAATGGTCACGATTTTGCCCTTGATTTCAGTTAATCAATTAAATACAATAATATCACCAATAAAATGAGCAGAGAGGAGTTCAGTTAAGCATGGACGAGATTAAAATTACCCTCCCGGAAAGAGAAATCCCCACCCACTGGTACAACATTCAGGCAGACATGCCAAACCTCCCCAGGCCGCCCCTGAACCCTGCGACGGGGCAGCCGGTAACTCCTGACGACTTAAAGCCAATTTTCCCCGCAGGTTTGATCATGCAGGAGGCAACGCGGGAACGCTGGGTTGAGATCCCCGAGGAAGTCCGCGAGATTTACCGGTTGTGGCGCCCTTCGCCCCTTTTCCGGGCGAAGCGGCTGGAAAAGGCCCTGGATACCCCGGCGCGGATATTTTACAAGTACGAAGGGGTGAGTCCGGCCGGAAGCCACAAGCTGAATACGGCGGTGGCCCAGGCTTACTACAATAAAGTTGAGGGGATCAGGCGCCTGACCACCGAGACGGGCGCCGGGCAGTGGGGTACGGCTCTTTCCCAGGCCTGCAACTTTTTTGGGCTGGAATGTGTGGTTTACATGGTAAGGGTGAGCTACCGCCAAAAACCTTACCGCCGTTCAATTATGGAAATATTCGGCGCCAAGGTGTACGCCAGCCCGAGCGAAAATACCCAGGCCGGTCGCCGGATCCTGGCGGAAATGCCGGATACGCCGGGGAGCCTGGGGATCGCCATCAGCGAAGCGATTGAAGAGGCCGCCGCGCGAGAGGACACCAATTATTCCCTGGGCAGCGTCTTAAACCATGTTTGCCTGCACCAGACGGTTATCGGCCTGGAAGCGAAAGAGCAAATGGCCAGGGCCGGTTATTACCCCGACGTGGTTATCGGTTGCGTCGGCGGAGGCAGCAACTTCAGCGGCCTCGCTTTTCCCTTTGCTTACGACAAACTGACCGGTGCTGCGCGGGTGCGCCTGGTGGCCGTCGAACCGACGGCCTGCCCCACGCTCACGAGGGGTTTGCATACCTACGACTATGGGGACGTGGCCGGCTTTACCCCGCTTTTGTATATGCATACGCTGGGCTCCCGCTTTATCCCGCCCGGTATTCACGCCGGCGGCCTGCGGTACCACGGCGATGCCCCGCTGCTTTGCCAGCTGGTGGCCGACGGGGTTGTGGAAGCGCGGGCGCTTAACCAGACGGAAATATTCCAGGGAGCTGTCACCTTTGCCCGGAGCGAGGGAATCGTGCCCGCTCCCGAGTCGGCGCACGCCGTTCAGTGGGCCATCCGGGAAGCTCTGGAGGCAAAAGAGGCCGGCGAGGCCAGGACTATTCTTTTGAACTTGAGCGGGCACGGCCTGCTGGATCTTTCTGCCTACGATAATTATTTATCCGGTCAGCTTGTGGATTATCCGCTGCCTGAAGAAGAATTGCAAAAGGCTCTGGCGATGCTGCCAAAAATTTAAAGCGTTAAAGAAAGTTAGAGAAAAGGCGGGTTTTTCCGCCTTTTTCTGTTGATGCGCAGGATTTCCGATTGGGGCGGCGAATAAAAAATACAATTCCTTAAAAAGCAGGAGATTTATCTTGGGCGTACAAGAAAATATAAGGGAAGTAAAAGAAAAAATCGCCCTGGCCGCCGGCCGGGCCGGGCGGTCCCCCCGGGATATCAAGCTGGTGGCGGTGACCAAAGGGGTTTGCGGGGAGCGCATTCTGGAAGCATTGGCGGCCGGAATCAATGCCTTCGGCGAGAACCGCGTCCAGGAAATGCTGGCCAAGCAAGCGCTCTTGCCTGCCGGTACGGAGTGGCATTTTATTGGACATCTGCAGACAAATAAGGTAAAATATATCATCAACACGACAAGTTTAATTCATTCCCTGGATAGCTGGCGCCTGGCCCAGACAATTAACCGGCTGGCCGAAAAAGCACAGAAAAAGGTGGCGGTCCTGGTGCAGGTTAACGTGGCGGGCGAAAAAACCAAGTACGGTTTGCCCCCGGCGGAAGTGATGGAATTTCTCCGGGAGGCCAGCGCCCTGCCCTGGTTGAAAATCCGGGGGTTGATGACGATTGCGCCGGCGGTGGCCAATCCAGAGGAAGCGCGGCCGGTTTTTCGCGAACTCCGCTTTTTGTACGAGCGGGCGCGCGCGCTTCTGCCCCGGGCAGAAATTGATTATCTCTCCATGGGGATGACCAACGATTACCTGGTGGCGGTAGAAGAGGGGGCCAACATCTTACGTTTGGGAACGGCCATTTTTGGCGCCCGGAAGAAAGGAGGGTAGGCGTTGGCTAAGCGATTCGTAGATAAAGTGCTGGGCTTTATCGGCTTTGAAGAAGAGCCTTTAGAAGAGGATGAGCGGGAAAAAGAGGACCGGGAAGAAGATGAAACAGCCGCTCAGTCCAGGCGCAAAGGGCAGGTGCTGAGCCTGCACGCCCAGCGGCAGGTCCGGGTAGTAGTCGCGGAACCGAAGGTTTTTGAAGATGTTCAGGGGATCGCCGATCATTTGAAAAACAGGCGGCCGGTGATTGTCAACCTGGAGCAGGCGGACGCGGAACTGGCCAGGCGGGTGGTCGACTTTATCAGCGGCGCTACCTACGGGTTAAACGGGAACATGCAGAAAGTCGGGAACGGTATTTTTCTTTTTGTCCCCAGCAATGTGGATATTGCTTCCGAGTTGAAGAATCAGGCCCGGGACCGTGAACTGTTTTCCTGGATGCGGTAAGTCAGCTGGCTAAGAATGGGGTATGTTGGCATGGATTTAGATGGTTTGCAAATCGGAAGTCTGGGCGGGGGAGCCATGGCCGAGGCCCTGCTTGCGGGGCTGATTAAGAGCGGCTTTCCCCCGGCCGATCTGTTTGCCAGCGATATTCAGCGGAAACGGTTGGATTACCTGCAAAAGAAACTGGGCATAAATCCGGTAGAGGATAACAGACAGCTGGTTGAAAAGGTAGATGTTGCTGTTTTGGCCGTCAAACCGCAGATTGCCGGGCGGGTGTTGGCCGAAACGGGGGAGTTTTTCCGTTCCGGGCAGACCCTTATTTCTATTGCCGCCGGCGTGCCCATAGAATATATTGAAGGGTTTTTAAAAAATCCCGTCGGAGTGGTCCGGGTAATGCCCAACACGCCCTGCCTGGTGGGGGCCGGCGCCAGCGCGCTTTGCGCGGGTACGTACGCCCGCGAAGAAGATTTGCGGCGGGCGAAGGCTATTTTTAATGCCGTCGGGCGGGTGGCCGAGGTGAGCGAGGAATTGATGGACGCGGTCACCGGTTTGAGCGGCAGCGGCCCGGCCTATATGTTTTTGATTTTGGACGCCCTGGCCGACGCCGGCGTGCGGGCGGGCCTCTCCAGGGAAACGGCCCTTCTTTTGAGCGCCCAGACCATGTTCGGGGCGGCCAGGATGGTCCTGGAAAAGGGGGAACACCCGGCAAAGCTTAAAGATATGGTGACCACTCCCGCCGGGACCACCATAGAGGGAATTTTTGCCCTGGAGGAAGGGGGCTTGCGGCGCACCTTGATGAAAGCGGTAAGCGAAGCAACCCGCCGGGCTGCCGAAATATCGGCCAGACTAAAGTAAAAACGGGGTGGAGCATGGACATTTACCGGATTATTAACGTGTTGTTTCAGGTTTATTACTGGCTGATCTTTATCCGCATAATTTTATCGTTTATCAGGCATAATCCTTACCAGCCTTTAATCAGGTTTATTTACGAGGTAACCGAACCCTGGCTGGGCATCTTCCGGCGGTTTATCCCCCCGGTGGGCATGATTGATTTTTCGCCGATCGTGGCTTTTTTTGCCCTGGAGATCTTGCGGCAACTGGTTCTGGCCTTGTTGCGCGCCGCCGGGATCTAGGAAAGAAACAGGTAAAAAGATTTCGCCAAATTGGTTATGAGGGGCGGCGGGGACTGAACTTGAAAGACTTTCAGGGAAGCGGCGCCACTATTTCCGGTTTTTCGAGCTGCTGGCTTTAAGGCGCTTGCTGACCGGCAATTGTTCCAGGAGGTAGCGAGGAGCTTTGATCACGGCAGGGATTGACGTTGGTTCCACCACCACCAAAGCGGTAGTGCTTGTAGATGGTGAATGGCGGGGGGAGGCCCTGTTGTTGACCGGCACGAACAACCGGGCCAGCGCCGAGGAGGCTTTGGCCAAAGCCCTTGCCCGGGCCGGTGTGCCGGGGGAAAAGGTGGCGAGAATTGTCGCGACCGGATACGGGCGGGCCAATATTCCCTTTGCCCACAAACAGGTGACCGAAATCAGCTGCCACGGCCGCGGCGCCCACGCTTCGCTCCCGCAGGTGCGCACCGTCATTGATGTGGGCGGGCAGGACAGCAAGGTTATCCGTTTGGACGAACACGGCCGGGTGGTTGATTTTGTAATGAACGATAAGTGTGCGGCAGGCACCGGCCGTTTTTTAGAAGTGATGGCGCGGGCGTTGGAAACCGACCTGCGTGAGATGGTGACCCTGGCTCGAAAAGCGCGGGCGGCGGTGTCCATCAGCAGCACGTGTACTGTTTTTGCCGAGTCGGAAGTAATTTCCCACCTTGCGCAGGGGCGGCCCAGGGACGAGATTATCCGGGGGCTTTTTGAAGCGGTGGTCGATCGTCTGGAGGGGATGGCCCGCCGGGTGGGAATTGCGCCAGAAGTAGCCATGACGGGCGGCGTCGCCCTTAACGGCGCCATTGTGGAAATCTTAAGCCGCCATCTGGGACAGGCCGTGCACGTCCCCGGGAAGCCCCAACTCATGGGGGCCTACGGAGCGGCGTTGATTGCCGCGGAGAAGTAGACAATAGCAAATGAAGCATAAAGATGCCGGGGAGATACTTCGTAGCGCCGGTGAATTTTTAGGCGCTGTTCAAACTTATCTGGAGGCTGAGCAATTATGTTAGACGTCCGCCCGGAGGGTAAGGCGGTGCTTTTTAAAGTGCACGTTCAGCCGAAGGCTTCCAAAAATGATGTGGCCGGCCTTTATGATGGTGCTTTACGCGTCCGGGTGAAAGCTCCGCCGGTGGAAGGGGCGGCCAACGAAGCCTGCCGGGCCCTTTTGGCGAAAGTGCTGGCGGTCCCGAAATCCAGCATAGAAATACTCAGCGGGCACAGCGGAAGAAATAAGCTGGTGCGGGTGACGGGGGTAAGCAAAGAACGAATCCTGAGTGTCTTGGTCACAAATCGAAAGTGATTTAAAGAATTATAGAATATATACCAGAGAAAGGGGAGAAAAACATGGAGATTGGGAATTTGGTAGCGGTGGTTACGGGCGGCGCGTCGGGCCTTGGGGAAGCTACAGTTCGCCGCCTGGTGGCGCAAGGAGGCAAGGCGGCAATTTTTGATCTGGCCGAAGAAGCCGGAAATAAGCTGGCTGCCGAATTGGGTGAAGGGGTAATCTTTGTAAAGACCAACGTTGTCGACGGCGAAAGCGTGCAAAATGCCGTTGACCGGGTGGTGGAAGCCTTCGGGGGTATTCACGTTGTGGTCAACTGCGCCGGGATTGCCGTGGCCGAAAGGGTCTTGGGCAAAAAGGGTCCCATGCCCCTGGAGAATTTCAACCGGGTAATCCAGGTCAACCTGGTGGGCACGTTCAACGTGATCCGCCTGGCGGCGGAAAAGATAGCTCAGAACGAGCCCAATCAAGATGGCGAGCGGGGAGTTATTGTCAACACCGCTTCGGTGGCGGCTTACGAGGGACAGATCGGCCAGGCGGCGTACAGCGCTTCCAAGGGGGGCGTGGCGGGGATGACCCTGCCTATCGCCAGGGAGTTCGCGGCGCTGGGCATCCGGGTGGTTACCATTGCTCCCGGTATTTTTGAAACCCCCATGTTTGCCGGTTTGCCGGAAAAGGCCCGGGAGGCGCTGGCCAGCATGGTTCCGTTTCCATCGCGCCTGGGCCGGCCCCAGGAGTACGCCCTCCTTGTGGAGCAGATCATCCGGAATCCGATGTTGAACGGGACTACCATCCGCCTCGACGGAGCCCTGCGGATGCCGCCGAGGTAAGTTGCCGGCTTTTTTATCTTGGCTGCCGTGTTTCAATGGTATTATAAAAAAGGGGGGGGCTGTGCCCCCTTTTTTATAAAAAAGCAAAGGTCTTATCTGTTTATGTCCTGGGATGCCGTTTTTCCCTGGCCAGCTCTTCTTCCAGTTCCTCCAGTTCTCGCACCATTTCAAGTTTGACGGAGTGGGCCGGCCAGCGGCGCTTCAGTTCGGCAATTTTTTCCTCCAGTTCCTTGATTTTTTCCGCGTTCGCCGGTGCTTTTTCCACTCATCATCACCCTTTCGCAGGAGGCAAGGTTTTCGCGGTTTTCGTTTCAGCCATTCGTATTGCCGCAGCTGAAATAATTTAATTCCATAGGAATTTAGGAATTTTCTTTTTTCTGCCATCCAGATATGGAATAAAAAGGAGTTACTTTCCGCAAGGCAGAATAAATAAAGGCACTGAGGCTCAAAGAGAAACGGACCGGAAAGATTAACTTTGTGCCTTTGTGCCTGGGAAGCTTTGTGCCTGCTCTTTAATTTAATTTTTTGTTTGAAAAGTAATGTTTCTTACTACTTCCGCGCAGCGCGGGCACAACGCGGGGTGCCCGGCGTCCCGGCCTATGTCCTGGCTGTATTTCCAGCACCTTACGCACTTTTCGCCAGGTGCGCGCCGGACGCCTACCAACAGTTCGGGAATCTCCAGGGCAGGCAGCACTTTTTCACCGTTGGGCTTGTTTTCCGCGCCCGGCTTTTCCTGTGCTCCCTGCAGGGATACCGCCGAGACGATGAAGATTACCGGCAGGTCATCCAGAGATTGCCTGAGAAAGGCATAGAGTTCGCCGCCGGCGTATAAATCCACCACCGCTTCTAAAGGGTTGCCGATGAGCTTATCGCGCCTGGCCTCTTCCAGGGCCCGCATCACTTCACCGCGTACCGCCAGCAGGCGCTCCCACTTTTGCTCCAGTTCCGCATCCAGGTATTCTTCTTTTACCTCCGGCATGTCGGTTAGCTGCACACTTGCGGGTGCGCCCTCTTCTTTGGGGGCGTAGCGCCAGATTTCTTCGCTGGTGAAGGCCAGCACGGGCGCCAGCAGGCGCACCAGGGTATGGAGCACCTGGTACAAAACCGTCTGCGCCGCGCGCCGCTCCAAAGACCGGGCCGCCGAGGTGTAAAGCCGGTCTTTGATCATGTCCAGGTAGAGCGCACTCATGTCGACCACGCAAAAGTTGTGGATGGCGTGCTGCACGATATGGTAGTCGTAGTTCTTATAGGCCGCCAGGACGCGCTCGGTCATCCGGGCCAGCCGCAATAATGCCCAACGGTCGATCTCCGGCAGTTGCCGGTAGGTCACCTGGTCCTTTGCCGGGTCGAAACCGGCGAGGTTTCCCAGCAGGAACCGGGCGGTGTTGCGGATCTTGCGGTAAGCTTCGGTTAATTGCTTGAGGATGTTATCGGATAACGCCAGATCGCTGCGGTAGTCGGCGGAACTGACCCACAGGCGCAGGATGTCCGCGCCCAGCTGCTGACTTACTTTCATGGGATCGATCACGTTGCCCAGCGACTTGCTCATTTTGCGCCCCTGTTCGTCGACCACAAAACCGTGGGTGAGCACCGCCCGGTAGGGGGCCTCGCCGCGCACGGCCACCGCCGTGGAAAGAGAGCTGTTGAACCAGCCGCGGTGCTGGTCGCTGCCCTCCAGGTAGAGGTCGGCCGGCCAGCGCAACTCCGGCCAGATTTCCGGCTGTTCCAGTACCCCCAGATGGCTGGAGCCGCTGTCGAACCAGACGTCCATGATGTCCGTTTCCCTGATGAATTCGGTTGCGCCGCACTCCGGGCAGGTCAACCCGGGCGGAGTCAACTCCGCCGCTTCTTTGGCGAACCAGATATCGGAGCCGTGCCGGCGGAACAACTCCTGCAAATGGCTGATGGTCTGGTCGTTGATAACGGCTTTGCCGCAAGCTGCGCAATAAAATATGGGGATCGGCACCCCCCAGGTCCGCTGGCGGGAGATGCACCAGTCGGTGCGGTTGGCCACCATGTTGTAAATGCGCTCTTCGCCCCAGGGAGGAATCCACTTCACCTGGCGAATGGCGTTTAAAGCAGCCTGGCGAAAACCCTCCACCGAGGCGAACCACTGCTCAGTGGCCCGGAAAATGACGGGGTCTTTACAGCGCCAGCAGTGCGGGTACTGGTGGACGATGGCGCCTTTCTTCATTAAATGCCCGTTGTCCGCCAGTTCTCCGATCACTTCCCGGTTGGCGTCTTCGTAAAACAGCCCGCTGAACCGCCCGGCTTCTTCCGTAAACTTGCCGTAGTCGTCTATGGGCGAGAGAATGGGGAGGTCGTATTGCCGGCCTACCAGGTAGTCTTCGTGGCCGTGACCCGGCGCGGTATGCACGCAGCCGGTGCCGGCCTCCAGGGTGACGTGCTCGCCCAGGATGACGATCGAGGCGCGGTCGAAGAAAGGATGCCGGCAAACTACACCCTCCAGTTCCTTTCCGGAAAATTCCTGCCGGATTGCCCCGCCGGCGTCGGCCAGCTCCGCCGCCTCGCAGAAAGAAGGGAGCAGCTCTTTGGCCACCACGTATTGTTCCTTCCCGGCGGCGTAGAGAACGTAAAGAAAATCCGGGTGCAGGCAAATGGCCACGTTTGCAATCAAGGTCCACGGGGTGGTCGTCCAGATCACGAAAAAGGTGTCTTTTGCGGGCAAAATGCCGCGCCCGTCCGCCACCGCAAACTTTACGTAAATGGAAGGGGACTGTTTATCCTGGTATTCCACTTCGGCTTCCGCCAGGGCGGTCTCGCAGGTGGCGCACCAGTAAACGGGCTTTAAGCCCTTGTAGATGTACCCCCGCTTGGCCATCTCGCCGAAAACTCCGATCTGCGTCGCTTCAAAATGGGGCATCAGGGTCAGGTAGGGCCGCTCCCAGTCCCCCCGCACGCCCAGGCGCTTGAACTCCTCTTTTTGGATTTCTACGAATTTTAAGGCGTACTCTTTGCACTTTTGCCGGAATTCGACGGGGTGCACCTGGTGGCGGTTGATCCCCAGGTTTTTAATGGCCTGTTGCTCGATGGGGAGGCCGTGCGTATCCCATCCCGGCACGTAGGGAGCGTCGTACCCGGCCATGGAATGGTATTTCACCACGATATCCTTGAGTATTTTGTTGAGCGTGGTTCCCAGATGGATGTGCCCGTTGGCGTAGGGCGGCCCATCGTGCAGGATAAATTTCGGGCGCCCGGCGTTTTTTTCCTGAACCAGCCGGTAAATGTCTATATCATCCCAGAACTTCAAAATTTCCGGTTCGCGCTGCGGCAGATTGGCCTTCATGGGAAAATCGGTCCGGGGCAAATTCAAGGTTTTGCTGTAATCCACTTAAAAACACCTCTGAGCCTTCTGGTTGTAAAAACTACTTGTCTTGGGCGAATTAACGTTTTATATTATATTAAAAAAAGATAGACAGCGTCAACTTGTTTTCAAATCCCTGGCAAAAACAGTTGTTCAAATGTAAGCATTCAGTTAATCCCGCCGGGGCTTGCGTTGTCCTAAGCTCACTCCGATGCTTCGCGCCGACAGCACCGCGGCTCGCTTCGGACCGGACTGGCGGCGCTGCAAAGGCGGCATGGCAATGTTCTCTTTTATCGTCGCCTTTGTTAATGGAGGATATTTTCACTATCTTGCGCATCTTTTGGGTGCCGCTGGTTTCGCGCCGCAAGTCCGGTTACCCGAAGCAATGCCGGGTGCTGTTACCGGCGCTACGCAAGTCGTTCGCTTACGGACAACGCAAGCCCCTGCCAAAGCAAGCTGTTTCACTGAATATTTACGTTCAGGTGATGGTGACGGCCGGCCGCGTTGTTATGGTCAATCTTTTTATTGGAGGAGGTGGGAAAGGTGCCGGTTTACGAATACCGTTGCGCGGATTGTGGAAAGAAAGTGGAAATACTCGTTTTTTCCGGGGAACAGAAAATTGTCTGCCCGCATTGCGGGAGCAGTTCGTTAACCCGCCTGATGTCCCGCTTTGCCTACCACCAGAGCGAGGCCGACCGCCTGGCCGGCATTGACACCAGCCGCCCGCAGGGCGAGGACTACTACCGGGACGACCGGAATATCGGCCTCTGGGCGAAGAAGCGCTTAAAAGAGCTGGGCCACGACCCCGGCCCGGAGTTTGAAGGAATCGTGGAAAAGGCTAAAAAGAAGGTAAAAGAAGAACTGAGTAATTAGATTAGGACAGATTTATTTTCGGAGTCACCGGCATTTTCGGATTCTCCGGAAAAGCCCTGTTTTAGATTAACCACCCGCAAGACAGGCAGCCGGCGCCGGACGGCGAACCCGCTCCCGGGTCGCCGCCAGGGCCTTCAAGTAAGCCGGCCGTTTAAATGGGCGCCCGACTATTCCGGCAGGACCCGCAACAGTTCCTCCCGGACCGCCGTTCAATTTGCCAGGAGCGACCCGGCACTCACCGGTAATCGGGTTACTTCGCCATCAGGCAGGGCGATCTGGAACAGTAGGGCATTCAAGAACGAACTACCAGTGAGTGCCGGGCTAAAGGCGCCGGCAACGAGACATCCGGCACTCACTGGCTGTCAGGTTGCTTCGTTGTCGGCCGGTGCCGTTTGAGACAGTAGAACAATAAGCATACTGAGTGCCGGTGAGTGCCGGACAGGTGAGGCAAGCGAACCGGCAGCGCAACTGAGAAGTGGGATGTGAGAAGTTGGAGGTGGGAATTTTAAAATCTCACCTCTCACTTCCCGCCTCTCACCTCTCAATTGCCTGGTTCGCTCCGAACCAGGCCCCGGCACTCAGCTTAAACCAGCTTTTGTTTTCTGTTGTTTGGTTTCCAATTCTAAGCCGGCACGGAAATCATTAAAGTAAACTTACGTAAAGGCTGAGTGCCGGGCTGGTGCCCCGGCGAACCAAGAGAATCTCACCGTTTTTGCCTTACTTTACTTTTTTTATCCCCAACGCTTTTTCCAGATCAATAATGTGCTCCTGTTCCACCAGCGCAATTTCCCGGATTACCTGCGCGACGTCGTATAGCTTCATCGCCTCCAGTTGCTCAATGCGCTGCAGGTACCTGGCCAGGGCATCGTATTCGGCCTGCAAATCCTGTCTGAGCATTTCCACGTTGTCGAGCGATGTTTTTATTTCCGCCGCCACCACGGTAGGCACACCGCCTAAATATTGAATCTTGTCGGCGATGCGCACCGCATGTTCATGTTCGTTTTGCGCGTGTTCCAGCTCTTCGTCGATAATGGCGACGTATTCCGGCCCCGTAAGCATGGCGGCGTGCTGAATGTACTGAATCATTGCCGCGTATTCCCAGGAAAGATCCAGATTTAACAGATTAATTATTTGTTCTTTGGTCACGGTATGACCCCCCCGCCGTTTTAGTACATGATATGGAAAAAGCAGGGCAAGGGTGCCGGGATAGGTAATTTATAGCAGGCTGGTTTTTGTTTCCTGGGCATCGGCGAAATCGCTGTCAATGATTACGTCCATAATTGTCGGTGAAAACGGGAAGTCGCCGTTAGTAGAGCCGGAGCCGGTATTTGCTTTCGTGAACGTGCTGAGGTCGAACTGACAGGATGGGCCGAAGTTTATTATGCTATTGTGATCCATGTAATTCACCTTGAAACCGAACAGGTTGATAAATGATGGCGAAAATAACACGGGCATGAAGTTCACCTCACCTTCGTCGGCGCAACCCTTGCCGGCGGCAAGGGTAAATGTTAAAAGCAGCGGTTTTTGGGCAGGTGTGCGGACGCGCCGCCGGCCAGTGTTTCTTTCCGGATGGGCATATCGAACAGATCGGAGTCGTCCAGGCACACCTCGTCGCTTTCCAGATAGCTTTGGTCCCCGTACAAAGACCCCGTTCCCGAATTTATTTTGCTTACGCTGCTCCATTCGCCGAGATAATTTTGTCCGATGTTGACAGCAGAACCATAGGTGATAGCATTTATTTTTAAAAAAAATATATTAATTACTACAGGGAGCATCCGGCCGCCTCCTTTGCTTTTGTAACAGTATATGATAGTCGGCAGGCTTTCAAATAGTGAGGTGAAAATAATGTTTGATCCGGAAAAAATTGCGCAGTGGAGCAAAATGGCGCAGAAAATGGCCGGGCAGGATTTCTGGACGAACGTTTTTAACAGTCCGTACAGTGCCCGTTTTTTAGAGCAGGCGGCAAATCTGGTCTCCCCCCAAAAAAACTTTCCGCGGGCGGATATTTACCAGACGGAACGGGAGATTATCGTTCTGGTGGACCTGCCGGGCGTAAGAAAACAGGATGTTCAGATTCAAGTCGCCGATGACCGCCTGGTGATTAAAGGAATTGCGCCGGAGCCGTACTCCGGGTGCCGTCTGGTCAGCAGCGAGCGTTTTACCGGCAACTTCAAGCGGTCCATTCCTTTACCGGAACCGGTTGGGAAAGCCGGCTATAAGGCTGCCTTGCGCGATGGCCTGCTGGAAATCCGCCTGCCGCGCGGGTTCGAGGCCGCTTTCCGGACGATCCCAATAGACGGGGATGGATAAATGAAAATTCCCTGTTTTTGGACCGGGTCAAAACTTGGAAAACTGCAAAAGCAGGTTAACGATTTAGAGAGTAAAGTTTGCGAACTGCAAAAGCAGTGGGCCGAAATTCAGCAAAGATGTTGTCATTACACGGTGATCGAATACCTTTACGTAGACCGGGTGAATGTGGACAGGCTGGAGTTCGCCAATAACTTTGGGGCCATGGGGATCAGGGAACTGGGCGGAACGTTAAACATCGGCGTGAACTGCGCAGGGAGCCGCCTGCCCGGGGCCGGAAAAATCATCACCCCTGAGGAGAAACAGGAGATTAACAAGCCTTTTCCAGGTAAACCCCCTCCGGCAGGGAAAAAGGCGGCCGGCCCGGATCGAAACCAAAGCGATCTCAAAGATGGCTCTCTGCGGACTAGCCCGGACGTTTCCAAAAAATCACCGGGAGGCAGGAGGACCGGGCCGGTATGCAACGTCCGCTACGGGTCGTGAATTTCCATAATCCGCAGCCCCGGGCACCTTACTGGATGTTTGCCATAGCCTGGCGGAGAGTGGTTTTCATGGGGCTGATCCTTTTTCTTCACGGTATGGGCCACGATCCCCGGAAAGATTACTGGCGGGACTGGGCCGGGCCGCTGCGGGAAGCTTTGGTCCGAGAAGGGGTGAAAGTGGCGGAGAGCAATTTTGGCGGGATTTACTACTATGACCTGGTGCCCGGTCCCGCGACCGAAAACCGGGCCGGTGATTTCTTTCCGGAAAGGCAGCAGTACCTTGACCAGTTAAAGGAGTTTGCCTGGCAGCAACTGGGCTCAGCGGAAAAAATACTGCCTTTGCCCACCAGAAGTTTAATTAAGCAATTGGTTGCTTATATTATCGATAACTTTGGGGATATTTTCACTTACCTGCATTGCGATCTGGTTTACCAGGCGGTAAACTGGCGGGTTTTCGAGAGCCTGCTGGCTGCCGACCAGCCTGTGTATTTGCTGGGTTACAGCCTGGGGGCAATGGTCGGCTATTGCGCCCTGCAGGCGAGTCCGCCCCTGGCCGGCCGGGTGGTGCATTTTATGATGCTGGGCAATCCCCTTTTTTGGTTTGCCAACGGGGTGGCGCGCCGCGCCGATCTGCGCGTCCGCCCGGCGGTGGGGCGCTGGACAAATCTGGCCGGGTTCCTCGATATTGCCTGGCCTCACCTGGTTCCCCGGCTGGTGCGGGGGCTGGATGAACACGTGGAGTTTATCATTGACCGCTTTAATCCCATCCGCGGCCACCGGGCCTATTTCACCAATCCCGCCAGTTTGCACACGATCGCCCGGGTTATTGCCGGGACGTGGCAAAACTAAAGGTCAGGCCCGCCCCGGAGAAACAGGGGATTCGCCGGGCAGTTGTACGGCCGGATTCCCGGCGGTATTTCAACTGACGTTCGCCAGGGCCGGAAAGCCGGTGTTTGCCTGGCGGATTATGAATTTGCCAGCGAGAGCCTGCTTAGACGTACCCCCGCCCCGCGTGAGCGACGCACCCTTGCCAAGACCCTTTTTGTGTGTTAAAATGGAGCTTGCGCGGGGGAATTTTGGGCAGGGAGCAACCCTTGTTGTCAGAGCACGTTGCTTATATGCGGGAGGCTTTAGCCGAAGCAGAAAAGGCCTGCGCCTTAGGAGAAGTTCCCGTCGGCGCGGTCGTCGTTCTGGATGGCGAAATTATCGGGCGGGGGCATAATCTGCGGGAAATGCTTTCCGATAGTTCGGCCCACGCCGAAATCATCGCCTTGCGGAAGGCCGCGCATAAACTGGGCGACTGGCGCTTGACGGGTTGCACCATCTACGTTACCATTGAACCGTGCCCCATGTGCGCCGGGGCGCTGGTGCAGTTCCGGGTGGGCAGGCTGGTTTACGGGGCCAGGGACCCGAAAGCCGGGGCGGTCGACTCGATTGTCGATCTGGTGCGCGACCCCCGGTTTAACCACCAGGTGGAAGTCATCTCCGGCGTGCTGGAAGAAGAATGCCGGGCGGTTATCCAGCGGTTTTTTAAGGACTTGCGGGAAAAGGAAAGATAAAGCAGCCGACCACCAGCCATAACAGTGGGGAAAGAAAAGCAATGCGCGTGGAGAGATGGCCGAGCGGTTGAAGGCGCTCGACTCGAAATCGAGTAGGCGGGCAAAAACCTGTCTCGTGGGTTCGAATCCCACTCTCTCCGCCACCTAAAAAGGTTCGGGGGTTCCGTCTTTTGCAACGGAACCCCACTTTTGCGTTCTAAATTTTGAAATATGTGCTGTATGGCTTGTGCAGATGGCCGGCGCCGGGTTGGAAGATTTGCTTGCATCAAAGCAAAATTAAATGTATAATAAACCACGGACAATTATCAAACGATCAGAATATATAGCGGTTAGGAACCGCATAGGGAGGAACCGCGTGGAGAGATGGCCGAGTGGTTGAAGGCGCTCGCCTGGAGAGCGAGTAGACGGGCATTAAACCTGTCTCGTGGGTTCGAATCCCACTCTCTCCGCCAACGATCACGACCCGATTGGCCGTGCTAGATGGGGAGGTAGCGGTGCCCTGTACCCGCAACCCGCTAGAGCGGGGTCGAATTCCTGCCCGAGGGTTTGGCTTGTGGGGTCCGGCCTCCGACAAGGGGTGAAGACGGTTGGGTCTTGCGCGGCGGAGACTTCCGAACCGTGTCAGGTCCTGGCGGAAGCAGCACTAAGGGAGCCCCTCCGGGTGCCGCAAGGGTGCCTGGCCCGAGCTACCTGCGGAGGTATCGCCCGGAAGTTATTATTCGACGGCAGGTGCACGGCCACTAACTTTTTTCAAACCATCCCGGAAAAACCGGGGTGGTTTTTAAATTATTCGATTTAAGTGGCAGGAAGCCTTTTGCGGCGAGTGAAGATGTGGTAAAATAATACTGTCTTTGATCCTGTTGCTGGCATGCCTAAAAAGAAGCGGAGGGGAGGAAGTTTTGGCTTATCTTGCCCTTTACCGGGAATGGCGCCCGCAGTCGTTTCGGGAAATCGTCGGCCAGGAGCACGTTACCCGGACGCTGCAAAACGCCCTGGCGTCCGGCCGGGTCGGCCACGCCTATCTTTTTTGCGGCCCCCGGGGGACGGGCAAAACCACCACGGCCAAGGTCCTGGCCAAGGCCCTGAACTGCCGCTCCCGGGAGTCCGCCGAGCCTTGCAACGCGTGCGCGAACTGCCGGGAAATAACCGCCGGGAATTCGCTGGACGTGATTGAGATCGACGCAGCCTCCCACCGCGGCATCGATGAAATTCGGGATCTCCGGGAAAAGGTAAGGTTTGCGCCCACCACAGGCAGCTACCGGGTCTATATTGTCGACGAAGTGCACATGCTCACGTCGGAAGCGTTTAATGCGCTGCTGAAAACCCTGGAGGAGCCGCCGGCGCACGCGGTTTTTGTGCTGGCCACAACCGAGCCCCACAAGGTTCCGCTGACCATTTTGTCCCGCTGTCAGCGGTTTGATTTTCACCGGATCGGCGTGCCGCACCTCCTGGCGCGCTTAAAAGAGGTCTGCCGGGGAGCAGACCTGGCGGCTGACGACGACGCTCTGTACCTGATTGCCCGCGCCGCCGAGGGGGGTTTGCGGGACGCCTTGAGTATATTGGATCAGGTTGCCGCTTTTGGGGAGAAACGGGTCACTGCGGAAGACATCCACCAGATCCTGGGTACCGTTCGCGCCGAGATGCTCGACGAAGTGGTTGCGGCCCTTGCTTCCAGCGATGCGGCCAAAGCCCTGCGGCTGGTCGGATCTTTAGTGGAGCAGGGCAAGGACCTGCGGCTTTTCGTCCGGGAGCTGCTGGCCCACCTGCGCAATTTGCTTTTACTGCTTGTTTCTCCGGATGCGGGTGAAGAGTTGAGCCCCCAGGAAAGGGAAAGGTTGGGCTTGCAGGCGAAAGCCCTGGGTCGCGACAGGCTGCTGTTTTTTTTAAATATTTTCAACCGGACCGAGCAGGAAATGAAGTGGAGCACCCAGCCCGGGATTTTGCTGGAGGTTGCCCTGGTGCAGGCAACCCGGGCCGGGGAGATTCGGGCCGGAGAGCGCGAGCCGGAGGGGGATCTGGAGCGGCGGGTGGCGCGGCTGGAGGAATTGCTCGCCGGGTTGACCGGGGGCCAGCCGGGTGCCGCCGGGTCGGCTGAATTGGTGAGTGCCGGAGCTGAAAGGGAAAGCAGGGAGCAGAAGAGGGATAACGGTGATCGGGAGGGCAAAGGCAAGGAAAAGAACGGGGGATTGATCAGGGAAGCTGTTAAGGAGAAAAGCCGGGAAATTGCGGGCGAAGGAAAGAAAGTCCCCGGGAGCGGGAAAGCCTGGACAGGCAAGGGAATTAAAGGGACAGCCGGGGGGTCCGAAAAAAAGGGGCCCGCCAGGGACGTTTCCGATCTTCGCGAATTTCGCGAATCAGAAATAGGCCGGGCCGAAACGGGCGGGGGCGGAACGGAAACCTCCCGGCCGCCGGCAGAGGACCGGGAAGACCCGGTTTTTCGGGAGGTTACGGCGCGCTGGGCGGATTTTTTGGAAAACCTCAAGAGAAACGACCCGCCGCTGTTTAGTTTTTTGACGTACGGGTGGCCCCAGCAGTTGAGCAACGGTAATTTGAGCATTGCCTTTGAAAAAGAACACGAGTTATATAAAAAGTTTCTGGAGAGTAAACTGAAGGAAATTTCCCTGGCCCTGAATTCATTTTTTGTCCAGAAATGGGAAGTGCGGCTTACTTACGGGGAACGTCCGCAGGGAATGGATTTTTCCCTGCGGGATAAGGAATTGGATACCAAAGAAGCGCTGTCCTTGTTCGGTGTTCCAGAAGAAGAGTGAGGAGGAAAAAACCATGGGGATGAATATGCAGAAAATGATGAAACAGGTGCAAAAAATGCAGGCGGAAATGATGAAATTGCAGGAAGAACTGGGCAATCGCACAGTCGAAAGCACCGCCGGGGGCGGGGCGGTGAAGGCAGTGGCCAACGGAAGGCAGGAGCTGATTGCCATCGAAATTAAACCCGACGCCGTGGACCCCGAGGATATTGAAATGCTGCAGGATCTTATTCTGACGGCGGTAAACGGGGCACTCAACCAGTCCCGGGAGATGGTGAACAGTGAGATGCGCAGGTTTACCGGCGGCCTGAACATACCGGGCCTGTTTTAGGAGGGAGGGGCGTGCAGTTATCAAGCGGTTCCCTGGCGCGCTTGATTGACGAACTGGCCAGGCTCCCCGGAATTGGACCAAAAAGCGCCCAGCGCCTGGCTTTTTATCTTTTAAATGCTCCTTTAGAAGTTGCGGAAAAATTGGCCAGCGCCATTCTGGAGGCCCGGAAGGGCATCCGTTACTGCTCTGTTTGCGCCAACCTCACCGACAGCGAAATTTGCGCCGTCTGCGCCGACCAGCGCCGGAACCGGGAACTCCTTTGCGTGGTCGAAGAGCCCAAAGACATTTTGGCGATGGAAAAAGTGCGGGGTTATAAGGGGCTTTATCATGTTTTGCACGGCACCATTTCCTTGCGGGATAATCCGGGGCCGGATCACTTGACAATTAAACAACTGATCGCCAGACTGCAGGAAGGGCAGATCAAGGAGGTCATCCTGGCGACCAATCCAAATATGGAAGGCGATGCCACTGCCCTTTACCTGGCCGGGTTAATCAGGCCGCTGGGCGTAAAGGTTACGCGGCTTGCCCACGGCCTGCCGGTGGGCGCCAGCATTGAGTATGCCGATGAGATAACCCTGACCAGGGCTTTGGAGGGAAGACAAGAGTTAAATAAGCAATAAGAACAGGAATATTCCCCTCCCACCGGACATATAATGCAGTGGGACAAGTCTGATTGGAACCGATAAGGGCTAAAATTAAAATTCCCGAAGGTAAGTAACCGGCCGCGAAATAGACCAGTTCATAAGGCACGAATAAGATTAAGGAAAGGCCAAGTTCTACATGCGGGGATAATCCGCTTCGTCCCAAAAAATCTTAACGATTTCTAACGACTCACGACTAACGACTCACGACTAATCAGGAGGTGGGAGTGATGGAAGGGAAGCTCATTTTCTTAAGCGTGGTTGGTTTGATCGGCCTGTTTCTGGTCGCTACGGCTTTAATTAAACCCTTTAAGTTTCTGTTGCGGGCTTTGGCCTGCTTTATAGTTGGGGGCACACTCTTATTCCTGGCTAATTTTATCCTTGCCCGGATCGGCCTGCATGTTGCGCTTAACCCGTTGACAATTCTGACGGCGGGTCTTTTGCAGGTTCCCGGCGTAATTTTGCTGGCTTTGTTGAGTTACTTTTTTATCTAAGGGTTTAAATTTATACCATATGAATTTTCTTTTTTCTGCCTTCCAGATATGGGATAAAAAGGAGCTACTCTCCACGAAGCGGAATAAATAAAGGCACTAAGGCACAGAGGCACAAAGAGAAATGTATAGACGACCGGGAATATTTACTTTGTGCCTTTGTGCCTGGGAAGCTTTGTGCCTGCTCTTTAATTAGTTATTCTTTCTATGTCAAGCATTGACTTTTCGGCTTTTATCGATTATACTTAGCATGGCGAAAAGGCGGGACTAGGGGGGGTTTGTCCCGGTTTTTCTTTTTTTGCAGGTCGGCGTTGGGGGGTATTTCCACGCGCGTAGTGGAAGCATATACTGGTGAATACGCCAGCGGAAAAAGTGAAGTGGCGATTAACCGCGCCCTGGATCTGGCCCAAGAAGGCCGGCAGGTTACGCTGGTTGATTTGGATATCGTGGAGCCATGTTATACCTTGAGGCCGCTGAAAAAGATGCTGAGTTCAAAAGGACTTGCCGTGCTTGCCTGGGAGACCAGGGAAGTCGGCGGCCTGGGGGAAACCGGCAACGTTTTGCGGGCGGAAAACCGCTGGGCTTTAAAAAGGCCCGGGGACATTATTCTGGACGTCGGCTACGGTGTGGAAGGGGCTAAAACGCTCAACCTTTTGGAGGGAGCCAAAACGGACCCGGATTTGCGTGTGTTGCTGGTGCTCAACATCACCCGGCCAATGACCGGGTCGGTCGAGGATATACTTGCCTACATAAGGCAAATGGGTCGGGTTGACGGGATTATTAACAATACCCATCTGGGTGACGAGACCTCTGTGGAAATAATCCAGCAGGGAGCGCGGGTGGTTACAGAAGCCGCCCGGCGGTCCGGCATCCCGGTGGTGGCGACCACTGCCGTCCGGGAACTGGCCGCGCTGATCGGCCCAGAAGACTGCCTGGGCAATCCCGTGCGGGCAATTGATCGCTACATGCCGGGCGCCTTCTGGTGAAGCCGCCGGTTCGCAAAAATTAAATCTAAGGGATGAGGAGATCAGGAGGTGTAATTAAACTTTATGTCCAAGGACAAGCCCCTTGAGGGGGAAAAAAGAGTCTTCATGACCGGCAACGAGGTGGTTGCCTGGGCCGCCCTGGCGGCCGACGCCGACATCATGTTCGGCTACCCGATTACGCCGCAAAACGAAATCATGCACTACTGGACCCGCCTGGCGCCGAAGTTCGGCCGCGATTTTTTGCAGACGGAAGATGAACTTTCCGCCGGTTTTACCACCCTGGGCGGGGTGTTGGCCGGACGCAAATCCTTCACCGCCACCGCCGGGCCGGGAAACACCTTGATGCAGGAGCCCATGTCCATGGCCGAGGCCATGCGCCTGCCCATGGTCGCCATCATTACTCAGCGGGGCGGCCCCTCCACCGGGACCGTGATTTATTCGCAGCAGGAAGTGACCATGACCACTTTGGGCGGGAACGGGGAAGGGCTGCGCATCGTTTACTCCACGGCCACCCACCAGGAGCTGTTTGATTACACTATCAAGGCTTTTAACACCGCCTGGAAGTATCGCTTTCCCACCTTTGTGCTGGGCGACGGCTACCAGTCAAAGATGCGGGAATCCTTGACCATGTACGATCCTGCCGAACGCGGGATCAAAATAATTCCGCCCGAGCCGTATTTTGGCAAGCCCGGCGTGCCCGGGGTCGATCGCCCTCCGTCCCAATTACGCAATACCTACAATATGGAAGAAGAACTGTACGAGGTGGTGGAGCATTACCTTCGGGATTACAGTAAAATGGCTCCGGAAGTGGCGGAGTACCATGCCTATTACGTCGATGACGCGAAACTGGTCGTCGTTGCCCACGGCGTGGTGGCGCGCGCTGCTTTGATGGCCGTGCGGGAACTCCGGGAAGAAGGATATAAAGTCGGTTACTTCCGTCCCGTTACCTTGCGCCCCCTGCCGGAAAAAGAACTGCGGGAAGTGGCCGCCCGGACCCCGAAATTTTTGGTGGCTGAATCGGCCAACGGTCAGCTCGCCCGCCTGCTGAAAGAAGGAGCTTACGGCTGCACGACCGAAATGCTGCCCCTGTTCCGGCCCGGCATGGGCATCACGCCGGAAGAAATAATCACCGAAGTAAAGAAAATTTTAGGTTAAGGTTTACGCAAAGAGAAGGAGGTTTCCAAATGTCGTTAGCGCAGACGATCGAACTGGCCATGCCGAAGTGCTGGCGCGTAGATACAAAACCGCATAAATTCTGCCCCGGCTGCGGCCACGGCCTGGTTTTAAAGGCATTGGGCTACGCCATTGACGAACTGGGCATCCAGGACCGGGCAGTTTTTGGTTGCGATATCGGTTGTTCCCTATTGTCCTGGGATTTCTTTAACCTGGACACCATTCAGACCCACCACGGGCGGACGGTACCGGTAATCACCGGCCTCAAGCGGGCCAACCCGAAGCTGATCGGCATCGCCTACATGGGAGACGGCGGCGGCTACGCCATCGGCTCCCAGCACCTGGTCAACGCCGCCGCCCGGGACGAAAAGATCACCGTCATCCTGGTGAACAACACCCAATACGGAATGACCGGCGGCCAGATGGCCCCCACCACCCTGCCGGGACAAAAAACGGAAACCACCCCCTACGGGCGCGACCCGGAAAAGACGGGCTTTCCCTTTCAGGGCCCGGAAATGGTCGCCGCCATCAGCCGCGGGGGCGCTTACGTGGCCCGGGGCACGGTGGCCAACTTCCGCCAGCTCCAGCGCTTTTTGAAAAGGGCGTTGGAAAACCAGCTGGCCGGCAACGGTTTTTCTTTCGTGGAAGTGATCTCCGCGTGCCCCACCAACTGGCGCACCAATGCGGAGGAAACCTGGAACATGATCGAACACGTCATGCCCCAGTACTTTAAGGTCGGCGAAATCAAGGTTCCGGGCGCCCCGGCTGCGCAGGAGGGGGAAAAGAAAAATGGCTAAACCGGTAAAAATAATTCTGGCGGGTGAAGGCGGCCAGGGAGTGCAATCGGTGGCGGAAATCCTGGCCGAAGCGGCTAACGAGGAAGGCAAAGAGGCCCTGTACATCCCCAACTTCGGGGTGGAGCAGCGCGGCGGCGTTTCGGTGGCTTTTCTGCAGGTGGGCGACGAACGGATCGGCGCCCCGAAGTTCCAGACCGGCGACGTGGTGGTTGCTTTGAGCAAGCGGGCCATCCCCCGGACAAAGCAGTATGTCGGCAAAGACACGATATTTCTGTACGATGCCCACATTGAAGTGGCCGAGCAGGATTTGCCGCGCCAGGCGAAGAAGATCCTGGCCATTCCGGCCATCGACCTGGCCAAAAACGAACTGCACCCGCGCGTTTTCAACGTGGTTATTATGGGTGTGATTGTCAAGTTGACGAACGTTGTTTCCGAGGAGGACGCCAAGAAAGCCCTGGAGAACAGGCTTAAATATAAGTTTGATAAGGAGCCGGAGTTAAGGGAACTAAATTATAAGGCTATCGAGCGCGGAATCGGGCTCGTTGCCGACGCCGGTTAGGAGGGAGAAGAGATGACGGAAACCTACCAGGGGGTTACGGTGGAAGGCGAAAAAGGGCTCTGGACGGTCTTTCCGGAACTGTGCAAGGGCTGCGGTTTGTGCATCGCCAAGTGTCCTAAAAAGTGCATGTCCTGGTCGGATTACCTGGGCGTGTACGGTACTCCTTCGGTGCGGATCGACGAGGAGGAATGCACGGCCTGCGGCATTTGCCAGTTGCTTTGCCCGGATTGCGCCATCGCCGTGGTGAGGAAGGATAGAAAGGCGAAAGACAACTAAAAGAGGGAACTAATTATAGAAGAAAAGAATCAGGCCGGGCGAATCTGGAAACCCGGCCTAAAGAAAAGATTCAACCGGTCCCGGCCAGGTTGAATTTGTCGTGCAGGGCTTTGACCGCCCGCCGGGCATCGCCGGCCTTAATAATTACGGAAACTTTGATTTCCGAGGTGCTGATCATTTCTATATTGATCCCCTGCTCGGCTAAAGCCTCGAACATCCTGGCGGCAACACCGGGGTTGGTCGCCATCCCGGCGCCCACGATGGATACCTTGGCCACGTCAGCGTCGGCGCAAAAACCGCTGGAGCCCAACTCCGGGAGGAGTTTTTCAACTACGGCCAGAGCCTTGCGGAGATCGGCCTGCGCACAGGTGAAGGAAATGTCGTTTCGCTCGTCGCGCATAGAACTCTGGATAATCATGTCAACGTTGATATTTTCCGCCGCCAGCGCCTTAAACAGGCGGTAAGCGATGCCGGGTTTGTCGTGCACGTCGAAGATACCTATTTTGGCCACGTTTAAATCGTGGGCCACTCCGGTAACCACCTGGGTTTTTTCCACAGCGTCGACCTCCTTGACGATCGTTCCGGAATGATGGTTGAAACTGGACCGCACGTGCAGGGGTATGTTATACAGCCTGGCCAACTCTACGGCGCGGTGGTGCAGGACGACCGCGCCCAGGTGAGCCAGTTCCAGCATTTCGTCGTAGGAGATTTCCGTGAGCTTCCGGGCTTCCGGCACCACCCGCGGGTCGGCGGTGTAAACACCGTCCACGTCGGTGTATATTTCACACAGGTCGGCCTGCAGGTAGGCCGCCAGCGCCACGGCGGTGGTGTCGGACCCACCCCGGCCTAAAGTGGTGATGTCGCTGTTCTGGTTGATTCCCTGGAAACCGGCCACCACCACGATATTGCCGCGCCCCAGTTCTTCTTTCAGGCGGCCGTTGCAAATATCGAGGATCCGGGCCTTGGTGTGCGAGGTGTCGGTAAAAATGCCCGCCTGGGGGCCGGTGAGGGAAATAACCGGCCTGCCGAGGTCACGGATGGCCATGGCCAACAAGGCAATGGAAATCTGCTCGCCCGTGGAAAGGATTACGTCCATTTCCCGCTCGAGCGGGTTGCTGGTTATTTCGTTGACCAGGTGAATCAAATTATCGGTAGTATCACCCATTGCCGACACGACCACAACAACCTCGTGACCCCCGGCGTGGACCTCGGCTACCCGGCGCGCGACCCGCCGGATTCGTTCGGCGTCGGCCACCGAACTGCCCCCGTATTTTTGCACCACCAGCATAGAAATAAATCGCCTGCCCTTTTGATTGTTGCCCTTTTCGAAATCATTTATCATCGTACCAAAACCATTTAACCCTGTCAACGTCATACCTGACAAAGCAACCAAAGAATATTGACAGGTTAACCCGCCCCTTTTTCCTTCTTCTTGACTATTTTAGTAACAGTAAATACACTGTAAGGAGTAAGGCGCGATTCTCACGCCCGAGGTGAACGCTTTGAAGAGAATTAAAATCGTGTGGAAATGAAAGGGTGCGCATTTTACCTCTATTACTTTGAAAAGGGATGGTTAAGTTGGCTGAGGCGAAAATAAAGGAGTTGGGAATGGAGCTGCCAGTTCCGCCCAAACCGGTTGCTGCCTACGTGCCGGCGGTAAAGGTGGACAAACTAATTTTTTGTTCCGGACAACTTCCTGTTCTCGAGGGGGAGTTGAGGTATAAAGGAAAAGTTGGCGGCGAGCTGACGGAAACCGACGGTTACCAGGCGGCGCGATTGTGCGCGCTGAACTGCCTGAGTGTGGTTAAAGAGGTTGCCGGTAGTCTGGATAATGTGGCGCGGGTAGTAAAAGTTACGGGTTACGTTAACAGCGCCCCCGGTTTTACCAGGCAGCCTTTTGTGATTAACGGAGCTTCCGATTTGCTGGTAGAAATCTTCCGGGAGGCCGGATACCACGCCAGGTCGGCGGTCGGCGTGAGCGAACTCCCTCTGAACGCGGCGGTTGAAGTGGAGATGGTTGTTGAGATGAAAGAATCGTAGCTATTGTCAGGGCAGTTCCCCATGACGAACTATCGTTCTCGCCGTTAATCATGAAAATCTATTTTCGAGGAAGTTGCAGGCGAACATTACGCAAATCTCCCCCGGAACCAGAAAAGTTGCCGGCGATATTATCGTTCGGGATGCGCCGGGATTGAGATACCACGCAAACAAAATGCACGACTTGCTGCTGAGTCGTGCTTTTAACCTACCTGTTTTTCAGAACAAGGGAGGACCCCGTTTTTGTTGTCAGCAGGTTGGCCCGGCGGCAACAATTTCCGGGGCGATCCCCGCAAACTTCGAGAAATTTTCTCTAAACAGCCGGGCCAGCTTTTGGGCCGCTTCGTCGTAAGCGCCGCCGTCCGCCCAGGTGTCCCGGGGCCTGAGAATTTCCGCCGGTACGTCCGGGCAGTGCCTGGGGACCAACACTTGAAAGACGGGGTCCGGCTCCAGTTCCACCTCCTCCAGCCGGCCGGAGAGGGTGGCGGCCACCATCGCCCGGGTAAACTTGATGTCGATGCGTCGCCCCACTCCGTAAGGCCCGCCGGTCCAGCCCGTGTTCACCAGGTAAACGTTGGGGTTGTGCCGGGTGATTTTCTCTCCGAGCATGCCGGCGTAAACGGCCGGCGGAAGGGGGAGAAAGGGCGCCCCGAAACAGGTGGAGAAGGTGGCCTGCGGCGTGGTGACCCCCCGTTCGGTGCCGGCCAGCTTGCTGGTGTAGCCGGAAAGGAAATGGTACATGGCCTGTTCTTTCGTCAGTTTGGCAACGGGGGGCAGGACGCCGAAGGCGTCGGCCGTCAGGAAAATAACCGTTTGCGGGTGTCCGCCGACGCCCGGAATGACCGCTTGCGGAATATAGTCCACGGGAAAAGCCGCCCGGGTGTTTTCCGTGATGGCGGCGGATATATAGTCGGCCGTCCGCGTTTGGGCGTCCACGATGACATTTTCCAAAACGGCGCCGAAACGGATGGCGCTCCAGATCTGGGGCTCGTTTTCCGCCGAAAGGCAGATGCACTTCGCGTAGCAGCCACCTTCGAAGTTGAAGATCCCTTCTTCCGACCAGCCGTGTTCGTCGTCCCCCAACAGCTGCCGCTGCGGGTCGGCGGACAAAGAGGTTTTGCCCGTTCCGGATAAACCGAAAAAGAGGGCCGTATCTCCCGCCGGCCCCAGGTTAGCCGAGCAGTGCATGGGAAAGACGCCGCGTTGGGGCAGCAGGAAGTTCAAGGCGGTAAAAATCGACTTCTTGATCTCCCCGGCGTAGCTGGTCCCGCCGATGATGACCAGTTTATCTTCCAGGTTTAAAACGATGAAGGCTTCCGATCGGGTGCCGTCCAGTTCGGGGTCCGCGTGGAAACCGGGAGCGCAGATCACGGTAAATCCGGGTTCGTGTTCTGCGGGTTCGGCCGGTGCGGGCCGGATAAAAAGCTGCCGAACAAAGAGATTCTGCCAGGCCAGTTCGTTGATTACCCTGATCGGCATGCGATAAGCGGGGTCGGCGCCCACGAAACCGTCAAACACAAAGAGGTCTTTATTTTGCAGGTAGGCCAGCAGCCGCCCGTAAAGATTCCGGAACTGTTCCGGCGCCATGGGCTGGTTTACCGGCCCCCAGTTGATTTTATCGTGGATGGAAGGCAGGTCTACGATAAATTTGTCGTTGGGCGAGCGGCCGGTGTACTTGCCGTTGATGACCACCAGCGCGCCGTTGCTGGCCAGGATTCCCTCCCCTCTGACCAGGGCCATTTCGACCAGGTGGGCCGTCGAAAGGTTGTGGTAGATTTGTCTCGAATTAGCAAGTTTCATTACTTCTCACCCCGTCCTGCACATGTTCTTCGAAAATTTGAGAAGCAATATACCATAAGGACAAAAAGCCAGTCAAGGGAAGGGAAAAAAGTATATTGTATGCTTTTCCGGAGCGGGGCGGGGATAGTTTCATGGCGAAAAATTGCACCAGGATCGAGCGTTTTTTCTGGATTTACTGTAAAATTGCTAAAAAGTGAATATTTAGCTATGATGGGAAAGGTAAACGATTGATTATACTTCTATCTGAAGTCGTGCTGGCACGGAAATTGCAGCATTATAAATTCAAGTAACAAATTTTTGAGCAAAGTATTAAAAATAAAAAGGAAAGGAGAGGTAGTATGGCTCTAAAAAACGGAGAAGCCTACAAAGAAAGTCTGCGTTCTTTAAATTTAAAAATTTACGCTTTGGGGGAGAGAATTTCTAACCTGGTGGACCACCCCTTAACCAAACCGCATGTCAATTCAGCGGCAATGACCTACGAACTTGCTCACGAAATAACTACCGAAGATTTGATGACGGTTACTTCTCATTTAACAAATCAAAAAATTAACCGCTTCACCCATATTCACCAGAATACTCAGGATTTAGTGAAAAAGGTCAAAATGTTGCGTATGCTTGCTCAGCGCACCGGTTCCTGTTTTCAGCGCTGCGTAGGATTCGATGCCTTAAATGCAGTGTATTCCGTAACTTACGAAATGGACCAGGAATTGAACACCGAATATCACCAGCGTTTTTGTCAGTATCTTCGGTATATCCAGGAAAACGATCTGATGGTTGCCGGTTCGATGACCGATCCCAAAGGGAACCGGGGCTTACGCCCACATCAACAGGACGACCCCGATCTGTATACGCGCATTGTGGAAAAGAAAAAGGATGGCATCGTTATTCGGGGAGCAAAAGCCCACCAGACGGGAATCGTCAACTCTCATGAGATGTTGGTTATGCCTACCGTTGCTTTAACTGAAGAAGACAAAGCCTATGCCGTCGCCTGCGCGGTACCGACCGATGCCCAGGGTGTTTTGCATATCTTTGGGCGGCAAAGCAATGATGGGCGTAAATTTGGCACCATCGACCAGGGTAACGCCGAATATGGTGTAGTTGGCGGAGAAGCGCTTACTGTTTTAGAAAATGTATTTGTTCCCTGGGAACGCGTCTTCATGTGTGAAGAGTATCGGTATGCCGGTCTACTGGTGGAAAGGTTCGCTTCCTATCACAGGCAAAATTACGGCGGTTGCAAAACCGGCGTGGCCGACGTAATTATCGGGGCTGCAGCGGTAATTTCCGAATATAACGGAGTGTCAAACGCTTCCCACATTCGGGATAAACTGGTTGAAATGATTCATCTTAACGAAACCCTGTATTGTTGCTCCATCGCCTGTTCCGGCGAAGGTTACCCGACGCCTTCGGGCTGTTATTTTGTAAACCCCCTTCTGGCAAATGTGGTCAAACAAAACGTTACCCGTTTTATCTACGAGATTTGCCGGATCAGTCATGATATTGCCGGTGGTTTTATCGCTACCCTGCCTTCAGAAAAAGACCTGCTTCATCCAGAGACAGGGAAATACGTGGAAAAGTATTTTCGGGGGGTATCTTCCATAAAGACGGAGGACAGGTTCCGGATTGCCCGTTTGATCGAAAATATGACCGGCGGCACCGCCCTGGCCGAAAGCATGCACGGCGCCGGTTCGCCCCAGGCGCAGCGGATTATGATCTTGCGCCAGGCCAACCTGGAGCACAAAAAGAATCTGGCCAAGGCTTTGGCTGGAATAACCGCCGGATGTTGATATGTTTACAGTGGGGGTAAAATTCTGCGGAAATTGTAACCCACAGGTGAATACAGTTGCCTTGCTTCAAAAAATAAAAGAAATTTTACCGGAGGCAAAGTTTGTTAGTTGGGAAAAGGAAGCAAAAGACGCGTTGTTGATTCTCAATGGGTGCCCGGTGGGGTGCGCCTTGAGGCCCGATTTTAAAGGGCCTACAGTGGTGGTTGCGGGTCACAGTGTGGATAGAAAATCGGTAAAAACTGATGATCTTTTGTTTTATGTAAATGAAAAAATAAAGAAGAAATAACTTATCTGTCTGACTATGCAAGATTGGGCAGGTCAGTATGTTTTAAGACAAATACCATATTTTTGCATCTTGCGAATCAATGTCGTCCGGTGGATCCCCAAGAGACGGGCAGCCTCTTCGTTATTACCGGTTTTTTGGATGGCGTTTAAGAGCATCTTCTTCTCCAGTTCCTCTACAGCAGCTTTAAGGGGTTGTTCATACGTATTTAGATTTAAAGAATTATTGAAGTCTCTTTTTTCTGTTTCCCGGCTCAGTTCAAATTCTACGAGCTCTCGACTGATAATGTTTTCTTTTGAAAATATAATCAGTCTTTCGAGTAGGTTTTGGAGCTGGCGCACATTTCCGGGCCAATCAAAATTTAGCAAGGCGTAAAGGGCTTCCGAGGAGAAATGCCTTTTTATGTTGTAACGCTGCTTGAAATCTTGAAGAAATTTGAAAACGAGGGCCAAAATATCCTCGCGTCGTTCGCGTAGGGGCGGAATACTTAAAGGAATAACGTTAAGTCTGTAGAATAAGTCTTTCCTGAATTTACCTTCCTGGACCATCAGCGAGATTTCCTGATTAGATGCGGCGATGATCCGGATATTTGCGTGGCGGGGTACGGTATCTCCAACCATTATATATTCCCGATCCTGGAGGAGGCGAAGTAGCTTCACCTGGATGCGGTAAGGCAATTCGCTGATTTCGTCGAGAAAGAGGGTCCCTCCTTCCGCTGCCTTAACCAGGCCCCTTTTCCCGCTTTTCGACGCACCGGTAAATGCCCCGCTGCAGTAACCGAAGAGTTCCGATTCAAAGAGTTCTTCCGGGATCGAGGCAACGTTTACGCTGATAAATGGTCCATTTTTCCGGGGGCTTAAATAATGGATTACTCTGGCAACTACTTCCTTTCCGACGCCGGATTCGCCGTTGATTAATACTGTGGAATCGAAGCTGGCTACTTGTAAAGCACGAGCAAGAACTTCGCGCATTGCTCTGCTCGAGGCAACTACCTGGCCCAAACCTGGAATGCACACGGGTTGTTGCAGTTTTGGCTGGTGGCTGTTTTCCTGTCGCTTGTCCAGAGGTCGCACACAGGTAGCGACTAAAATTATATCGCCATATTCGTTGTAAATCGGGTTTCCCGTTACGATCAGCTTTCTCTTGGTAAGCAAAATGGTTTGCGGAATCGTTACGGGGACCTTTTGTTTTAATACTAATAATGTTACTGAGCGATCAAGTACGCCGTCTCGTTCCATGTCTCCCATAAAAGAGCCTATAAAGGGAGCTGCTTTTATACCGCTAAATTCCTCGTATTCACTTGTGGCACCGAGAGTATAGCCTTTTCCATCGGTTAGCCAGAGGCCGTAATTGTTATGCCGGGCGAAAGGGATAAGGCGGGGATCTTTTTTTGAATTATGGATCACCATTAACCGTCTTCCTTTCCAGGTGTGCATTTTTGCACAGAATTGCTTAGTTGAATTGCCCTGGTGGAGGGTTAACCCTTTCAATTAATGTAAGTTTTTATAAAAAATTTGAGCAATTTTGCACACCCTAAATGAATGGTTGCTTTTAAGAGGAACTTCCTGGCTTAGGGAAACTGGCATAATTTTTGCATGTTTGACTTTTTATAATAGTACCACAATAAGGTTTCCTTGTAAAGAGACTTGTCAAATATGGGGGTCAATGTCTTGCAAAAGTATTTTAAAACACCTGTTATTAAAATGGATTTACGGAATAGGGCGTAAGGAGAAATAAAGATGCAGGGAGTGTTTGGTAAAGTTCTAGTGGTCGATTTAAACAACCTTTCGTACCGCGTATCAGAGCTTTCCCCGAATGTATATCCCAGGGTAATTGGCGGCAAGGGATTGGGGAGTCATCTGTTACTGGAGTACCTTCCGGTCGGGGTCGATCCTTTTGATCCGGAAAACTGTCTGATTTTTACCGCCGGTCCGTTAGCCGGAAGTAACGTACCCGGATCCAATCGTTACGGAGTATTTTCCAAATCACCGCTTACCTTGGCATATGCAGAATCTTATTCGGGCGGAAATGTAGCCCGCGCCTTAAAACGTACCGGCTATGATGCTGTGCTGATTCGCGGAACCAGCTCCACACCGGTTTTTTTGGAAATCTCTAACCGAAACGTTATCTTTCACGACGCAAAAGACATCTGGGGGGCCGATACATATGCAACGCAGGAGCAATTACTGGCGAAGGTTGGTGTTCAGGGAGCACAGGCCGTTGTAATTGGGCCGGCCGGCGAAAACTTGGTTCGCTTCGCCTGCCTTGAGAATAATTACTGGCGTTCAGCCGGACGAACGGGCATGGGAGCAGTCATGGGTTCCAAGAAGGTCAAGGGGATTGTCTTTTATGGTGATGCTGAGACGCCTGTTGCTAAACCAGAGGCCTTGCGGGAATGGGTGAAGGCTTTTCTGGCCAGGGCGGCGGAGCATCCGGCAGTGAAGTCTTACCGTACTTATGGTACTTCAGCCCTGGTAGCAGTGATGAATACTGCGCAGGGTTTTCCCGCTACTTACTGGGAGAAGGGGGTACTGCCGGGATGGGAAAGGCTTAGCGCCGAGCAGCTCCTTAATGATTACGACGTGAAACCTCACGCCTGTCCCCCCTGCCTCATGTCCTGCGGCAAGATAACGCGTGTGCGCACGGGGAAGTACACCGGCCTGCAGGTTGAAGGGCCGGAATACGAAACTATCTATTCCTTTGGCGGTCTTTGCGAAATCCGGGATCTGGACGAGATTATTTATCTTAACGATCTTTGCGACCGGTTAGGTCTGGATACCATTTCAACGGGAAATATAATTGCCTTTGCTCTGGCGACTGCTCGTGACGGATATATCGACTTGAATGTAAATTTCGGTGACGCGGCAGGGGTGGCTTTTCTGGTGAAAAAGATTGCTTACCGCGAGGGAATTGGCGACCGGATGGCGGAAGGGATCCGTAAATTTGCAGGAGAACTCGGTTTGGCGGAAAAGGCTGTTCATGTCAAAGGTATGGAGCCCGCCGGCTACGATCCGCGGCGGCTAAAAATGATGGCCCTGGCATATGCAACCTCAGCCCGGGGAGCCTGCCACCTGCGGACCACTTTCTATAAGGCAGAGTTGTCCGGTATGCTGGAATCCCGCAGTCTGGAGGAAAAGGTGGCGCTCCTGGTAGACTGGGAAAATCGCCTTGCCCTTTACGATTGCCTGATTCTTTGCCGTTTTTACCGCGACCTGATTGACTGGAAGGAGGTGGGGGAGCTGCTCTCCCTGGTTACCGGGCTGCAGGCGACTAAAGATGAACTTACCCGGATTGCCTCAGGGATCATCGAGATGACCAGACGTTTTAACCTCCGGGAAGGGATAGGACCCGAACAGGATGCCTTGCCCGCAGCCTTTTATAAGCCCTTGGAACCGGGGGGCTATAGGTTGAGCAGGCAAGAATTCAAGGAAATGCTGTCTGCTTACTATCGTCTCAGGGGTTGGAGTAATGGCTACGTTTTATAGGGTGCAGCTTTTTTAAGGGGGAAAAACCATGGCCATCTTTCAGGCTGCCCGAAAGATAATTTTCGGACCGCCAAGATGGCAGCCGGCCTTTTTAACAGCGAGGGAGGAGTACGCGACTACCTTTCGAAAATTTGTGCACAGAGTATTGGGAAAAGATAGGGTTGCCTTACGTGAAATTTGGAAAGGGGGATTAAAATGCAAAAACGGGTGCTCGGTATGATGACGGCTTTGTTTGTTCTGCTTTGTATTGTTGCGGTGGGGTGTGCTCAGAAAGCACCGGCGCCTGGGGGTAAAGAGCAAGGGGGGAAGAAATCCCCGCTGGGCGTTGATGTCATCAAGATCGGCGGTCAGGGAGCGTTGTCAGGTTCACATGCTGATTACGGACGCCAGATGCAAATGGGTGCCACTCTGGCGGCAGAAGAAATCAACGCCGCTGGCGGGATAATGGGAGCAAAAATAGAGCTTAAATTTATGGATGAAGAGTTAAAGCCACCAGTAGCCCAGAAAAATGCCCGCTATCTGGTGAAAGACTGGGGTGCTAATTTTCTGGTTGGCATTGATTCCAGTGGTTCAGCATTGGCTTTGGGACCGGTTTTGAAAGAACTGAATACCATCCAGTTCTTTACTCACGCCGGCACGGAGAAACTTACCGAGGATCTGGTATACAAACAGGGTATTAAACAAATCTTCCGGATGACTGTTCCCGTTTATCAGGATGCAATCCTGCCGGCTTTAGTTTTTAAGGACATGCCGGAGCTAAAGCGTTTCGCCGCCCTTAATGCGGATTACGAATACGGACATACGTCCTGGAAAATGTTTAAAGAAACGCTTAGCAAATATCGCCCAGATGTAGAATTTGTTGCCGAAGCAAACGCTCCTTTTGGAACAACTGATTTTTCAGCGCATATCAGCAAGTTGTTGGCGGCCAATCCGGACGTAATTTTTGCCACCCCGTGGGCCGGCGAAGCCGTGACGATGTTGCGGCAGGCTCAGGCCCAGGGTGTTTTTGACAAGATTAAAATCTGGTGGCAGGCCATGGGCGGCTCCGTCGATGTAATGGAAGCGCTAAGCACGGATATCCAGAAAGACGCTTTCAAGGGCAAATTGTGGGGTACCGCGCGTTATCTCCATAACTGGCCTGATACACCGGAAAACAGGGCCTTCGTACAAGCCTTCTTGAAACGCTGGGCGCGCTATCCCAACTACTCTGCAGAAGCATCGTATTCTTCGGTTTACGCCTTGAAGGCAGCGATTGAAAAAGCCGGGTCCATTGAGACGGATAAGGTGATTAAAGCTCTGGAGGGAATGAAAATCATGACGCCGGCCGGGGAACGGTACATCCGGCCCGAAGATCACCAGGCAGTTTACACCGTACCGATGGGTCGCGCAGTCTGGAGCTCCGATTATCCGATCGCTATCATTGGCGATCTGAAAGTCGTACCGGCGGAAAACTACTATCGTAAACCCCCGTTCAATTAATTCAAAATCGACGCGCGGTTACTTCAGGAGGGGCGCCGGTATTGCAAATGGTTATCCCAATACCGGCGCCTTCAAAGCTAAATTGTTGAAAGGTGGGGTTTCTCTGGACTTTTCCACTATTCTCTATCAGGGGCTCGTCGGATTAAATCTGGCCATGTATCTGTGGCTGATCGCAGCCGGGCTGACAATTGCCTTTGGGGTTTTGGGCGTTTTGAATTTTGCCCACGGGAGTCTTTACATGCTGGGTGCCTATTTTGCTTTTAGCCTTTATGGGGCCTGGAAGTTAAATTTCTGGTTGGCGATCTTTTTGGCTGCCGCTCTTGTGGGGGTGGTTGGACTCATTATGGAACGATTTTTTTTCAAATATATTTATAAGCTTGATGAAGCTTATCAGCTTATCCTGACGTTCGGGTTCGTCCTGGTTTTTTCCGATGTGGTCAAAATTGCCTGGGGCGGCGTATTTACCATCCCTCCCTTGCCGGATATCTTTAAGGGTACGGTGGGTATCCTGGGTCGTCCGTTTCCAGTTTATAATTTATTCATTATTAGCGCGGGAATTATTGTCGCGATTGTAATTTGGGTCCTTCTCGAACGGGGATGGTGGGGAAAGATGGTGCGGGCCACGGCTTCTGACCGGGAAATGGCCTCTGCGATGGGTATTAATATCGCGACCATCTTTACCTCTGTGTTCGTCTTTGCGGCGGCATTGGCCGGATTGGGCGGAGCACTAAGCACGCCGGTCCGGGTCGTTGACCCTGGGGTGGGGACCGCGGTGATTATTCAGGCTTTTGTAATCACTGTCATCGGAGGCTTGGGCAATCTTAAAGGTGCGTTCGTAGGCGCCCTGATCGTGGGGCTGGTGAGTGCTTATGGGATCTTACTCTTTCCCGGCGTAGAACTGTTTCTGATTTATGTGATCATGGCGCTGGTTTTGCTGATTAAACCAAAAGGGTTGTTGGGAGGATAAATGGGATGGCAAGAACAAATCCAGCAAGAAATATTTCCAATTCCAGCCGCATCATCAGCCTGTCCTTGCTCGGATTTCTGATCTTAATTCTGCTGGGCGTCCCTTTGTTCGCAAGTTCCTACGTGTGCTGGATTATTGGTAATGTCCTGATTTTAATTTTATTTGCCGCCGGTTTTAACCTTCTTTTTGGTTATAGCGGACTGTTATCCTTCGGTCACGCTGGTTTTTACGCCGTCGGGGCATACGTCTGTGCGAAAATGTTGATGACTATCCCCTCTCTTCCTTTGGCTTTGGCAGCGGGGGTTTTCGCCGCCGGCCTCGTGTCCGTCGTGATTGGTTTCTTTTGCATCCGGCATACGCGCATTTATTTTGCGATGTTGACCCTTTCCTTTGGAATGATGATCCATTCCATAATATGGAAGTGGCGCGCAGTTACAGGGGGTGACGACGGCCTGGTAAATGTGCCGGTTGCGCCGCTCAGGGTGCCGGGACTCCTGAGTATTGATCTGGGCAGGGCAGAGAATTACTATTACTTTCTTTTGACTTTGGTAATCCTTGGTATAGCCTTGCTGTGGCGGCTTGTTCACTCGCCGTTGGGCCTGGTTTTTCAAGGTATTCGTGACAGTGAAACGCGCGTTGCTTTTTGCGGCCTTTCGATTCAAAAATACCGGTTAATCGTTTTCACCATTTCAGGATTGTACGCGGGATTGTCCGGAGCCCTGATTATTCCTCTGATCAAAGCTGCCGATCCAGGAATGGCCCACTGGACATTTTCCGCGGAACCGGTCCTCGCCTGTCTGCTTGGCGGGGCACATACCTTTGCGGGCCCGGTAGTAGGTGCTATTCTGCTGTATGTAATAAAAGAGCTGATCATCCGGTTTACCGAACACTGGTCGTTGATTTTGGGGGTGGCAGTTATTCTGCTTGTGCTGATTTTTCGTGGCGGAATCGTCAGCGTTTTGGAGAAAGGGCTGCTCCCCAGGCTAATTGGATTTTTTGAAAGGGGGGTTAAAGTTGACCGATCTCCTGGTAGTTGAAGGATTGGTCAAGAGTTTCGGAGGTTTTTTGGCCATTAATAAGGTTGATTTGAAAATTCAAACTGGCCTGCTTACCTCCATTATTGGTCCGAATGGTGCGGGAAAAACAACTTTAATTAATTTAATTACCGGTAATCTTGAAGTTGATGGGGGAAGGATTTTACTTGCGGGGAAAGATGTTACCCGCCGCCCCGTCCACGACCGCGTCAGGATTGGCATGACCAGATCATTTCAAATCAGTAATTTATTCTTACAGCTAACCGTATATCGAAACATTCAACTTCCTGTGCTTGCCCGCCGGGGCCGGGCCGACCACTTTTTTGCTAATGTTGACCTTTTTTCCGATATTCATGACGAAGTTGGGGATATTTTACGCACCATTGGGTTATGGGAGAAAAGGAATCAAATTGTCGGCGCCTTATCCCACGGGGATCAACGGTTGCTGGAGATTGGGATGGCCATTGCGCCTAAACCAAAACTTTGTTTTTTGGACGAACCTTGTGCGGGTATGAATCCGGTCGAGCGGGTGCAGGTGTTGGATTTAATCCTTCGTTTAGCCCGGGATCAAGGTCTGACCTTTGTTGTGGTCGAGCATGATATGGACATTGTTTTCTCTTTATCGGACCGGATCGTGGTAATGAACAAGGGAGAGATCCTTGCCGATGGATTACCAGAGATGATCCGCAACCACGAAGGGGTCCGGGAGATTTATCTGGGTGAGGAAGTGAATGGATGATTCTTAACCTGGCAGAGATAGTTACTTGTTATGGGAAAAGTGAAGTGCTTCAAGGTATTTCGCTGTGCGTAGAGGAGGGGGAAGTGGTGGCCTTGCTTGGGCGAAATGGCGCCGGCAAGACTACCACGATGCGCAGCATTATGGGACTAACGCCTCCCCGGGCAGGTACCATTGAGTTTAAAGGTGTAAAAATTGCCGGTAAACCTCCTCACGAAATTGCCCGCCTGGGAATAAGTTACGTGCCGGAAGATCGCCGGATTTTCCCGGACTTATCGGTGGAAGAGAATTTGTTGTTGGCGGAACGGCTCGCGCCCAGGGAGAATCAAAAAATCTGGCCCCTTCCGCGCGTCTATGAATTGTTTCCCGTTTTATACGATTTTCGTAAGCGCAAGGGAGCTCTCTTAAGTGGCGGCCAGCAAAAGATGCTGGCTTTAGGCAGGGCATTGATGAAACAGCCAAGGTTACTTCTTCTGGATGAGTGCACCGAAGGATTGGCGCCCTTGATTGTCAGAGAGTTTGTCCGGGTTTTGAAAGAAGTGCGCAGTTCCGGAACTACTGTCCTGATGGCCGATCAAAACTTCCGGTTTGCCCGGAGCCTGGCCGACCGTGGATACATAATCGATAAGGGTTTGATTAATTACCAGGGCACGATCGAACAGATCTGCAGCAACGAAGAAATCGTGCGGAAGTACCTGGCGGTCTGAAAAGCCGAAAAGGGTCGTTCAGAGCAAGGTGAAGATTTCAATTAAAAAAGGGCGGGAGGTTTTCAATTTGGTCCAAGAGGAGCGTTATTTCCGCTTCTGGCCGGCGCGATTGCCGAGAAGCCTGGACTATCCCCGGATGCACTTGTTTGCGATAGTCGAAACAACTGCCCAAAGATATCCCGAAAAGCCGGCCATTATTTATTACGGAAGAAGAATTACCTATCGGGAATTGCAATCTGCAATTGAATTGCTAGCCACAGCGCTCAAGAAAAAAGGGATCCAAAAGGGCGACCGGGTGGCTGTTTATATGCAAAACACGCCTCATTTTATTATCAGCTATTATGCTGTAACGCGGGCTAATGCTGTATTGGTGCCGGTCAACCCGATGCTTTTAGAAGAAGAGTTAAAGTACATTTTAAACGACAGTGGTGCAAAGATAGCCATCACCACTGGGGATCTTTACCCCCGGATAGAATCTGTGCGGAGTCAAACCAGTATTCAAGATGTTATTGTCGGTAATTACATTGACTACCTTCCAGAAAAACTGGAGATTGATTTTCCGCCCCAAATCCAGTTAGAGGATAAATCTTTTCCGGAAACAATCGGTTGGGGGGAAATTATGAAGAACAACACCGTTGACCTTCCGCCGGTAGAAACCACTCCCGATGATTTTGCGTTGATCGCGTATACTTCCGCCACGACAGGTTTACCCAAGGGATGCGTACATACTCATTCTACAGTGATCTCTAATGTCCTGGGCTCCGTCTACTGGTGTACCCATACGTCTAAATGTATGCATCTGGCTCCCTTGCCTTTATTCCACGTAACCGGTATGCAGCATAGCATGAACGCTCCTTTCTTTGTCGGCGGAACGATGGTGCTTTTCACGCGCTGGGATCGGGAAGCTGCTTTGCAGGCGATTCAAAAGTACCGGTGTTCACACTGGTTTAATATTACTACCATGGTGGTAGACCTCCTCGCTTCTCCTGGGATTGCCAAGTATGATCTGAGTTCGCTTGTGTTTATCGGAGGTGGCGGAGCTCCCATGCCGGCGGCGGTAGCCGAAAAGTTGTTTAAGCTGACCGGATTAAGGTATGTGGAGGCTTACGGACTTACCGAAACTATTTCCCAGACGCACCTGAATCCTCCGGATCGGCCCAAGATGCAATGCCTGGGTATTCCAGTCTTTGATGTAAAGACCAAGGTCTTTGATTTTGAAAAGGGCCGGGAAGTTGAGCCGGGCCAGGAAGGAGAGTTGTTGGTTAACGGCCCACAGATCTTTAAGGAATACTGGAACAAGCCGACGGAAACCAGGGAAGCATTTGTCACCATAAATGGCGTCGAATACTTTAAAACCGGCGATATCGTAAAGCAGGACGAAGACGGTTATTTCTTCATTGTAGACCGATCAAAACGCATGATTAACGCGGCGGGCTATAAAGTATGGCCTACGGAAATAGAGGGCTACCTTTATAAGCATGAAGCCGTCTTGGAAACGTGCGTGATCTCAGTGCCCGATCCCCAGCGGGTGGAAAATGTAAAAGCCTTTATCGTCCTGAAGCCGGAATACGCAGGCAGGATTAGTGAACAGGAAATCATTGCCTGGTGCAAGGAAAGGATGGCCGCTTATAAATACCCGCGGATCGTCGAATTTATTCCCGAGTTGCCGAAGAGCGGGGCCGGTAAAATTTTATGGCGTGTCCTTCAGGATGAAGAAAAGGAAAGGATTAAGCGCGAAGGTTATTACTGGCTTAAGTGACTCGCTTGTCCAACTTGATGGGTTTTTCAATGAATGCGATAAACAAAATTCAAAAGGGGTGATCTGTTTGAACTATCCAACTTTTAACTTAAACGGAAAAACTGCTTTGGTAACGGGCAGTAGCAGGGGCATTGGCCGGGCTATGGCCCTGGGCCTTGCCCACTTTGGCGCAGACATTATTGTGGTGAGCCGAAATTACGACGAATGTGAAAAAACTGCTGCCGAAATACGCCAGCTGGGCAAAAAGGCCCTTTCCGTAAAATGCAATGTAACCAGGAAAAGTGACGTAGAAGAGCTTGTTGCTAAAGCAGTTCAGGAATTCGGGAAAATAGATGTATTAGTAAATAACGCCGGCACAAACATAAGAAAATTGCTGGTTGATTATGCCGAAGAAGATTGGGATAAGGTACTCAACACCAATTTAAAGGGCATCTTTCTGGTGGGGCAGGCCGTGGCGAGGCAGATGATCGCGCAAAGATCCGGTAAAATCATCAATATATCTTCAATCCTCGGGGGCATCGGATTGCCCAACCAGTGCGCTTACGCCTCGAGCAAGGGCGGGATTAATCAGCTTACCAAAGTGATGGCTCTCGAACTGGCCCCGTATAACATTAATGTAAACGCCATTGCTCCTGCCTACATAAATACCCCCATGGTGCAAGCCTGGCTGGCAGATCCTACGCGTTATGCTGAAATTGTCGGGAGCACAGCTTTGGGACGAGTGGGAGAACCTGCCGATTTGATCGGTCCAGTTGTTTTTTTAGCTTCGGATGCTTCCAATTATATAACCGGGCACATTTTATATGTTGATGGGGGATGGACCGCGAAGTAAGGGAACTGATTTTTTGGGCGGATGCAGCACCAAGAACAGTACAACGGCCCATTTTTATAGTGGTAACTTGTTCCAATGGTTGTTGGTGAATCAAAAAAAGGTTTTACGGTATTTTATGGTGGCAGTTTAACTCATCTGCCACCTTTTTACAGATTTTA
>JBFMBG010000021.1:0-35790 GCA_040755215.1 Bacillota bacterium
TTTACATTCGTTCCGGGGCGCTTACGCCCAGGAGGCGCAGGCCGTTGCGGATCACGATGCGGGTGGCGTCGGCCAGCGTCAGCCGGGCCGAAGACAAGGCGGCGTCGTCACTGATCACGCGGCAGCTGTTGTAAAAACTGTGGAAAAGCCCCGCCGTCTCGTGCAGGTAACGGGTTAACCGGTGCGGCGCCAGATCGCGGGCGGCCAGAGCTACTTCCTCCGGAAAGTCGGCCAGCTTGCGCGCCAGGGCCAGCTCCGCCTCTTCTTTTAACAAAAAGAGGTCGACTTTGGCAAGGTCCGGCAGGGTTTTTCTCGGGTCTGGCAACTGCCGGAAAATGCTGCAGATCCGGGCGTGGGCATACTGGATATAATATACCGGATTTTCGTTGGATTGGGAACGGGCCAGGTCGAGATCAAAGTCCAGATGGCTGTCGGCACTGCGCATTACGAAGAAGTAGCGGGCGGCATCTTTGCCCACCTCTTCGACCAGCTCTTCTAAAGTCACGAACCGGCCGGAGCGCTTGCTCATTTTCACCATCTCCCCGCCCCGGTACAGGCGCACAAGCTGCATGATGATCACCTGCAGGGCATCCGGGTCATAACCCAGGGCAGCCACCGCCCCCTTCATCCGGGCCACGTGGCCGTGGTGGTCGGCGCCCCAGACGTTGATGACGAGATCAAAGCCCCGCTCAAACTTATTCAGGTGGTAGGCGACGTCCGCGGCAAAATAAGTGGGGAGGCCGTTGCTGCGGACAAGCACTTCGTCTTTTTCCACCCCGAAATCGGTCGCCCGAAACCACAAGGCGCCTTCGTGTTCGTAAAGGCAGCCTTTTTCCTGCAGCCGCTGAATAACTTTCTCAACAGCGCCGCTGGCGTGCAGGGAAGCCTCGGAAAACCAGACGTCGTAGCAAACGCCGAAATCTTCCAGCGCCTTCTTGATGGCCGCCAGCTTTTCCCGCAGGGCGTAGCGAACCAGGGCTTCCCTGCGTTCCGCGGCGCAAGTCTGCAGGTAACGGTCGCCGTTTAAGGCCAGAAAGCCTTTCACCGTCTCGATGATATCCTCGCCGTGGTAACCTTCCCGGGGAACCTCCCCGGGAAGGCCCAAAAGCTGAAAATAACGCGCTTCCAGAGAAAGGCCGAATAATTCGATCTGGTGGCCGGCGTCGTTGATGTAAAATTCCCTGGTTACGTCGTACCCGGCAAAACTTAAAATCGCCGCCAGGCTGTCCCCCAAAGCCGCCCCGCGGGCATTTCCCATGTGCAAAAGCCCGGTGGGGTTGGCGCTGACAAACTCCACCTGCACCCGCGCGCCCCTGCCCACGTTTACTCTGCCGTACCCCTCGTCCGCCCGGACAATCTGCGGCAGCTCCGCCAGCACCCAGGTGGGCTGCAGGTAAAAATTAATAAAGCCGGGGCCGGCAATCTCTACCCTGGTCACCGGCAGCCCGGTCAGCTTCAGATGAGTAAGGATCATCTCCCCGGCTTTGCGCGGCGGGATTCGCCAGGCCCTCGCCAGCAGCATCGCCAGGTTGGTGGCAAAATCCCCGTGCTCCTTTTCCCTGGGCACTTCGACGATGAATTCCGGCAGTTCCTCTCCGGCCGGCAAAGCTCCCTTTTGTCCGGCCTCGTAAACAGCGTCCCGCAAGGCACGGGTCAGGTTGTTCCGCATCTGTTCCACTATCCCAGCCACTTAACCACGAAACCTCCCTGAAACATAACCAGAGCATAATGCCCCGACAACCCATACCAGAAAATTCTTCGGCATTTCTTTCCGTAAATCCTTTTTTAAACCCTAAAAAATATCGGGCACAAAGGCCCCTTCAAATTACTCAACCGGTTGCTTCGCCGGCGACGGGCCTTTGCTCGCCGGCAAAAGCGCGGGGGCCGGAAATTATTCCGGGCCGCACGCCGCGCGCCTGAACGAATCTGGCCATCCTCCGGAAAGCCTCCGTTAAGTCCTCCACCGATGCGGCGTAGGAACAGCGCACAAATCCTTCTCCGCTGGCGCCAAAGGCATTGCCGGGGACAACCGCCACCTTTTCTTCCCGCAAAAGCTGCTCGGCAAATTCTTCGGAAGACAGACCGGTACCGGCGATTTGGGGAAAAGCGTAAAAAGCCCCGCCCGGCTCAAAGCAGGGCAGCCCCATGTCCCGAAAGGCGTGGATAACCAGCAGGCGGCGCCGGTTATACTGCTGCACCATTTGCGTCACGGCCAGCCGCCCGTTTTTGAGCGCTTCCAGGGCGGCCATCTGCGCGGTAATCGGGGCGCAGAGCATCGCGTACTGGTGAATTTTGGTCATGGCGGCGATAAAATCCGGGTTCCCGGCTGCGTAGCCGATCCGCCACCCCGTCATGGCGTAGGCCTTGGAAAATCCGTTCAGCAAAACGGTCCGCTCGCGCATCCCGGGCAGGGCGGCCAGGCAGGTATGTTCCCCGCGGTAGGTCAGCCGGCTGTAAATCTCGTCGGAAATAACCAGGAGGTCGCGCGCCTTGACCACCTCGGCAATCTCCAGGAGCGTGCGCCGGTCCATGACCGCGCCGGTAGGGTTATTCGGGTAGCACAGGATGATCATCTTCGTGCGGGGGGTGACGGCCGCTTCGATCTTCCCGGGGGTAATCCGAAAAGCCTCGTCCATCGTGGTCGGAACGGTGACGACCTTGCCGCCGGCCAGGAGAACGCACGGGGCGTAAGAAACGTAAGAAGGCTCGGGAATCAAAACCTCGTCGCCGGGGCAGACCAGGGCGCGCACGGCCAGGTCCAGGCCCTCGCTGACCCCTACCGTGACGAGAATTTCATTTTTGGGATTGTAAACCACGCCGCAGGCGGCTTCCAGCTCCGCGGCAATCGCCTGGCGCAACTCCAGCAGGCCGTGGTTGGACGTGTACATGGTGTAGCCTTTTTCCAGGGAATAAATGCACGCCTCCCGGATGTGCCAGGGAGTGATGAAGTCCGGCTCGCCCACCCCCAGCGAGATTACTCCTTCGGTTTCCGTAACCAGGTCAAAAAATTTCCTTATTCCCGAGGACGGGAGAGAGCTTACCAGCGGGTTAACGTACGCGTTCCACGATTTCATGGGGAAATCGCCAACCTCCTGTCTTTTTCGCCGTCTTCGAACATCACGCCGTCCTGTTTGTAGGTTTTGAGGATAAAATGGGTGGCCGTGCTGAGCACCCCGTCGATGGTGGCCAGTTTGGTGGCCACAAAATTACTGATCTCCCGCATGTTTTTCCCTTCGATGAAAACCGCCAGGTCGTACGCCCCGGAAACGAGGCGCACGCTGCGCACCTCGGGAAACCGGCAGATGCGCTCGGCCACCGCGTCGTACCCTACGTCCCGCTGCGGAGCCACGCGCACTTCGATCATGGCCATCACTTTCTCGTCCCCGGCCTTTTCCCAGTTAACCAGCGCCATGTACTTCAAAATAATTTTATTCTTCTCCAGCTCTTTAATGATCCGCCGGACCTCTTCTTTCTCCATGCCCAGCATGACGGCAACGTCGGCTGCCCCCAGGCGGGCATCCGCCTCAAGGATTTCCAGGATTTCTTTCACGGCGACACCTCCAATAAAAAACTCCCGCCCCAAAGGGACGAGAGCAATCTTCTCGCGGTACCACCCTATTTGGCTGCCACTTTTTTTAAAAATGTGCGGCAGCCCTCTTTTACCCTGCTAACGGTGGGCAACCGGTCGACAAGGCATACTCACCCGCGGCGGGGTTTCCCGGCGGCTTTCCGCCCCCGGCTCCGGGGCGGCCCGGATGCTGCCTTTCGCCGGGCTCGCACCTTTTCCCGGCTCGCTGCGCTGATTGCCGGCATCCTTCTTCCCCTTCACGGCCTTTGCCTCTATCAAATTACGCTGATTGTAACACGCCCGTTTTCCGTTGTCAATATGGTTATTTTTGCAAAACTTACTCCCTCGGCCGCATCAAGGGGAACAGGATCACGTCCCGGATGGACGGGGAATCGGTCAGCAGCATGACCAGGCGATCGATACCGATGCCCAGTCCGCCGGCGGGCGGCATGCCGTATTCTAAAGCGGCGAGGAAATCCTCGTCCATCATGTGGGCTTCCTCGTTGCCCCGCAGACGCTTTTCCACCTGTTCCTGGAAACGCATCCGCTGGTCGACGGGATCGTTTAACTCCGAAAAGGCGTTGGCGATTTCCCGCCCGGAGATGAATAATTCAAAGCGGTAAGTCAGCCGCGGGTCGTCCTCTTTGCGCTTGGCCAGGGGCGAAACTTCGATTGGGTAGTCAAACACAAAGGTGGGTTGAATCAGTTTTTCCTCCACTTTTTCTTCAAAAACGCGGTTTAAAAGCGAACCCCACGTATCTGCGGGTTCCGCCCCGATCCCCAGCCCGGCCGCCGCCCGGGCCGCTTCCCGGTCGCCTTCGAGAAGGGCGAAATCCAAACCGGTATATTGGCGAACGGCCTCGATCATGGTCAGGCGCCGGTAGGGCGGGGAGAAGTCGAGCACTTCCCCCTGGTAAGCTATTTGCGTACCGCCCGGCACCTCTTTGGCCACGGTGGAAATAAGCTCCTCGGTCAGCTTCATCATGTCATAATAATCGGCGTATGCCTGGTACAACTCCAGCATGGTGAATTCCGGGTTGTGCCTGGTGGAAATGCCTTCGTTGCGGAAATTGCGGTTGATTTCGTAAACCTTTTCAAAACCGCCCACCAGCAGGCGCTTTAAATACAACTCCGGGGCAATGCGCAGGTAAAGGTCCATGTCCAGGGCGTTGTGGTGGGTAATAAAGGGGCGCGCCGCGGCGCCGCCGGGAATAGTGTGCATCATGGGCGTTTCCACTTCCAAAAAGCCCCGGCGGTCAAGAAAATTCCTGATGGCGTGGACGATCCGGCTGCGGGTGACGAAAGTTTCCTTTACCTCGGGATTCATGATCAAATCCAGGTAGCGCTGGCGGTAGCGCAGTTCCACGTCTTTGAGGCCGTGCCATTTTTCCGGCAGGACGCGCAGGCTTTTGGCCAGCAAAACAAACTTTTCCACCGCGATGGTGACCTCGCCCATCCTGGTTTTAAATACTTTTCCTTCCGCGCCGAGAATATCGCCGATATCCAGCTTCCCGAAAAGGGCGTAGGCCTCTTCCCCGAGGTCGTTTAGCCGCAGGTAGAGCTGAATCCGCCCGGAAATATCCTGGATGTCCGCAAAGGTTGTCTTCCCGTGGGCCCGCCTGGCCATCAGCCGCCCGGCCACGCTTACCCTGCTTTCCTGGAAAGCCGCAAAATTATCCGCGATTTCCCTGGCCAGGTGGGTTTTCGGGTACTTGCCGCCGTATGGTTCGATATTGCTTTCCCGCAGCTGCGCCAGTTTTTCCAGCCGCAAACGCACCAGTTCACCAACATTTTCCTGCTCCTGCTGCTCTGCCCGGCTATCCTTTTCTTCCACAATCCTTACCTCGCCCTTCCCTAAAATCAAATCAAGAGCTGTTGTCCCGCTTAAAATAAAATACAAAAAAGGCGGGGCAAAATCAACTTAAAACTCAATAAAATAAGGGGCTCCTTGCGGAACCCTCCTGACCGACGGGCCACTTGTCCTTTTAAGCTGGAACAACCCCTCCCAACGCCGCCCGGGGCCGGATAAGCCTTGCTTCCAGCCGCTACGATATGTCTACTATCTGGTATTTAAAAAGGCCGGCCGGCACGGTAATTTCCACGATACTCCCTTTTTGCTTGCCCAGAATGGCCCGGCCCACGGGCGATTCGTTGGAGATTTTTTTAGCTCCGGGATCGGCCTCCGCGGAGCCAACAATAGTGTACTCAAATTCGCTGCCCTTTTCGAGATCGCGCAGGGTCACCGTGGAACCCAGGTCCACCACTTCCGTTGCCCCCGCTTCGTGGTCAATGATGCGGGCGTTCCGGAGCATCTTTTCCAGCGTCAAAATCCGGCCTTCAACGAAAGCCTGTTCATTTTTGGCATCTTCGTACTCCGAATTTTCGGAGATATCGCCAAACTCGATGGCCTGCTTGATCCGCTGCGCGATTTCGCGCCGCCGGACGGACTTTAACACTTCCAGCTCGTCCTCCAGCTTTTTCAGGCCTGCCAGAGTAAGGGGCACCTCTTTTTCTTTTTTCATCCTCATCCGTCTCCCCAAATCCATACTTTTCGTCAAATATATGCGCGACCGGCCGCCGTTTATGCAAAACTTAAAGCACTGCCCTGTTGTTCCCGCTGCAGTGCCCGCAAAATCTTTTTCACAATTATAAGGAGAACCTTTCGCTTTGTCAAGGCAAAGTTTTGCCCCAATTTTGTCCATCTGCTTGCCGGCAACTCCCGGAAAGTATTTCAGCCTGCCCCTGCCGCTTTTCCGCTGCGCTGCCGGGCGCGGGTTTTGATGCGCTCGATTTCCTCAGTGCCGATGGCCCGTTCAAAGCTGCGGAAACCGGCCAGCTTAAAGCCGTGCTTTTTGGCCAGGCGGCTGATTTCCTCCACCCGTTCAATGGTGATGTCCCGACCCAGGGAAAAATTCTCGTAGCGCCCCTCCAAGGCCAGGATCATTGTCTCGGCCATGCAGGCGTAGGCTGTGCGCGGCGGAAAACCGAAGTCAAAGCCGAAATCCACCTCTCCCGGAACTTCGATCACACCGCCTTCGATCACCAGGACGTCGTCCCGTTCTGCAGCCACCTGCCGGCTGACGTTGCGCGGGCGCGCCACATCGCAAACCACCGCGCCGGGCATTAAATCCCGGGGGCCGATGATGGCGTCGGTAGCGCTGGTAACGGCGATGACTACGTGGGCGTTGGCGAGGGCCTGCTTCACGTTGTCCGTAATTTTTGCGGACAGGCCGGTTTCGTACAGAATTTTGGCCGCCACTTCCTCCAGAGCACTCTTGTTGCGGGCCACCAGGGTCATCTGGCGCACCTCCCTGGCCAGTAAAAGCGCGCATACTTTCCCGATAGAACCGGTCGCCCCCAGAATAACCACGTGGGCCTTTTTGAGGTCGTGCCCCATCAGGCGCGCTGCCTCCTTAGCTCCTTCAACGGCCGTGGCCACTGTGTAGCTGTTCCCGGTAGTCACCGCGATCTTTAAATTTTCGGCGACGGTGATGCCCGCATCCCCCACCACCGAGCTGAAGGCGCCCAGGCCCAGAATTTTCGCCCCCAGCTTTTCCGCCACGCGGCCGGTCTGGATGAGGCGCTTGTAAACAAATTTCTGGGGCAGCGTAATCATCTGGCGGGCGGTCAGGGGGCAGGAGACAAACCAGCCCTCGGCCTCGTTATAGGGGGTCTTCACCCCGGTAATCCGGGAGAGCTTCATCGGCGGCACCAGGCGAAAAATGCCTTCGACCATTTTTTCGGGGAGGCGCCGGGTGAAGGGAAATTTTCTGGCCACGTCGCGGACGTCCAGGGGATGGATGAGGAAAGCAAACTTTTCCATAAAGGAGCCCTCCTGTCCAAAGTAAAAAGCCAACCTCAATCAAGACAAGCATCAAAAAGCTGTGCACGATTTTGTGCACACCTATTTTAACAAGGGAAGCCAAAATATGCAAGTCATTTTCCAAAAAAATGTTTCCAAAAAGGGTGTCGCCAAAGAAAAACAGCCCGGCTTAAAACGCCTGGCGGCAGAGGTAAACGAAGATCTGCGGGTCGTTCTCCTCCCTATCAATTCAGGCGCCCGGCTTTTCGGCCCGCCCGGAAAATTCACCGTTCAACACCTTTTCCGGCGTAACCACCTTTACCTGCACCCGGAACACCTCCCCAAAGCACCTTTCTACTTTTTCGGCCGCCTCCTGCACATCAACCGGCCGGCCCAGCAGAACAGAAAGAGGTCATGGCCACGTTTTTCAAACCGCAGGGGTGGATCAGCTCAAAATAACTTAAATCGTTGGCTACGTTGAAGGCAAAGCCGTGCATGGTCACCCAGCGGCGGACGGCCACCCCGATGGAAGCCGGCTTCCCGGACCCAACCCACACACCGGTTAACCCCGGGCGGCGCCCGGCGGGTAAGCCGTAAGCAACGGCGGTCCTGATCAGGACTTCTTCGAGCTGGCGGACGTACCAGTGGATGTCGGGCCGGTGTTCTTTGAGATTTATGAAACCAAAAGGTTTTCCCACCCGCCCTGGCGGCCGACGGTGAGCACCGGGGGGTGCTCGAGGAGCAAAAGGAGATCGTTAACCTGATTTGAGAGCCGGGCGGCAAGCAGCTGCTCCTGCCAGCGGAGCGCTGTGGGATAGGGGGTGAGGCCGGTTTCGAGGACGATCAGAGATTTCATAGCGGATCATTAACCCCCCTCCAGCAGGGGGAGAAAGGCCACCCGGTCGCCTTCGGCAAGGACATAATCGCCCTCCACGGAGCGACCGTTGACGAGAACGGCGGTATCGCCGGCGGAAATTCCCAGGAAGCGCAAAAACCCCGCTACGGTTATTACCCCGGGAATTTCCAGAGGAATCTCTTCTTCTGCTGCCTTCCCGGCGGGGGCGTACTTTTGCAGGTGAAGATAGAACCTGGCGTAAATTTTCATAAAAAGGAACTCCCCCAAAACAAAATCGGCAATCATTTATAATTTGGCAAGTTACAAAACGGGCTTTCTTTGAATTGGAAAGTTCTTCCCCTAGCGGACCTCCAAACTGTCCAGCTCCTCCTCCGGGACGTCGAACACCGTCTGCGTGTCGGGAAGGATCTCTTCCCTAAAGAATTCGGGCAGCCGGTTGTGCGCCCTGGTGAAGCCGGCCTGGGCGTTGAACTCCCTTTCCGTGCGGATGACCTGCCTGCCCAGTTCCCGGAGGTCTTCGGCGGTGAAATCCCACCCGTGGAAGTAGGCCACCAGGTCGGCCAGCACTTCCGGGTGGGCGACCAGGGAGGGGATGACGAACATGCACAGGCCCAGGGCGTCGAAAACGGCGAAGTTGACCTGGGCGTTCCAGGAGACGTCCGCCTGTCCCTCGGGCCGGCGATGGTCCACCTTGGCCCGGACGGTCTGCCCGGCGGTGTGGTCGGCCCCTTGCGGAGAGGTGGCGTAGGTCACCCCCACTCCTTTTAAGGCGCGGGGGTCGTAGGCCGGCAGTCCCTGGCCCTTGACGGCGGCCACCCGGGTGACCCCGAAGACCCGGCCGGTGACCATTGCCCCCTGGCCCAGGACCCTTCCTAAAACTGTACCCCCGGCGATCTCGTCCAGAAGGAAAAAGGCTGCGTCGGCATCTCCGAAAGGGGCCAATCCTGCTTCCATGGCCACCCCTAACGCCCCGCCGGTTTCGATAGTATCGATCCCCAGGTCGTTACAGCGGTGATTGAGGGCGGCGATGGCGTCGAGGTCGGCGATCCCCAGGTTGGCGCCCAGAAGGCCGATGGTTTCGTACTCCAAGGGGGAGACGAGCTCCTTTCCGGTTTCGTCCGGGTAGACGTTCGAGCACTTCACCAGGCAGTTGGCCATGCAGGGGTGGGTGGGTTTTCCGGCGCCGCCCCGGGAAAGGATGTTTTCCCGGAGCCGGGCGGCGTTGATCCGGCCCGCTCCCGCAAAGCGCCCCCGGGAGAAGTTCCTGGTGGGCAGGCCCCCTATCTCGTTCATCACGTCCACCATGGCCGCCGTGCCGTAGTCGGCGTAGCTGGCGGTGGCGGGGTTGGCCAGGATGATCTCCCGGTATTTCTGGAGGGTTTCCTGGAAGTGGTCTTTCCTGGCCGGGGAGCGCAGGGGGGCGCCTGGGGCTTCGATGACCAGGGCCTTTAACCCCTTTTTGCCCAGGACCGCCCCCAGGCCGCCGCGGCCGCACATCCGGCTGGGGCGGCCCTCCAGGTCGGTGACGGCGATGCCGGCGGCGGCGTACCCCCGCTCGCCGGCGGGGCCGACGGTGATCAGGGAAGCCCGGGGGCCGTACCTGTTCCGGAGGAGGCCGGCGGTTTCGTAGTTCCCCTTACCCGCCAGCTGCGGGGCGGGGATGAACTCGACTCCTTCTTGAGTCACCCTGGCGGTATAGGTTTTGCCCGGGGCCTGTCCTTCGATAATCAGGGCCTTGATCCCCAGGCGAGCCAGGCGGTCGGCGGCTGTTCCCCCGGCGTTGCTCTCTTTAATCCCCCCGGTCAGGGGGCTTTTGCCGCCAACGGAGAGCCGGCCGGAGTTGGGAACGGTGGTGCCGCCCAATAACCCGGGGGCGATGACGATTTTGTTTTTCGGCCCCAGGGGGTGGGCGGCGGGGTCTACTTCATCCAAAAGGACGGCGGCGGTTAAGGCCCGCCCGCCGAGTTTTACGTAACGGGGAGGGGCTTCTTCTTTTGTTGCTTCGCCGGTGGTGAGGTTGAGGCGGTAGATGGTGCGCAAGGCGAGGGCCTCCTTTTGATCTTGGTCATTACTCTTTGGAAAATTCCTTTTTTAAAAAATCTGCTCCCCAGACTGGACAAGATCAGCTGGCAACTTTTTGACGCCAGGGTGTTTTTGCAAGGCTCCAAAAACGTTGCGCTCCCCATTATTTTAACCGGGTCGGAGGCAAAAAGAAAGAAGTAAATTTTCCACAACATGCTTTTCCAACTGTTTTGCTTGTCAAGAGAACACCGGTGCTTTATACTGAAAACAGGCGCATAAAGGAAGGGCCATGAATGATATAATCAAAAGGCCGCCGGAGCAATCCCTGCAGGGGGTGGCGAACGTGCCGGACTACCGGAAATACATAACCGGCCACCTAAGTCAGTTAAGCCGGGAAGAAAAACAAATAGCTAAAAAGGCCCGCCAGGCCCGGACAAAGGCAGAAGAAATCGCCCGGCAACTGGCCTGCCGGTACGGAGCGAAAAAGGTTTACCTTTTTGGCTCTCTGGCGACGGGCGAATTTGACCGGGATTCAGATATCGATCTGGCCATGGTGGGCCTTCCGGAGGAGCAGTACATAAAGGCTTACGGCCTGGCCGAGGGTTTAGCACGGCCTTTCCCGGTTGACCTGGTATTCCTCGAAAGTGCGGTAGATAGTTTGAGAGAAAGAGTAAACAAAGAGGGAGTGGTTTTGTATGACGGCCAGGGAAAGAAAAATAGCCCGGCTCAAGCGCCTGGTCGCAGAAATCAACGAAGATCTGCGGGTTGTAGAACGAATCAAGGAAAGGGCAGTAATTCTCCTGAAAGAAGTAAACGCAAAAACGGGTCCCGTTCCCGATGACGATTTGATGGCCATGGCCGGTTATCTGCATCACTTCTACACCGGGATCGAAACTGTTTTTGACCGCATTTCCCGCCAGATTGACGGAGGCCCGGAGAAAGGCGCCGATTGGCACCGTGATCTCTTAAGGAGTATGGCCGTGGAACTGGCTGGGCTTCGGCCGCCGGTAATTTCACCCGGGCTGAGGGACGAACTGGACGAATACCGCCGCTTTCGCCACCTGTTTCGCCATGCCTACGCCAGTGAACTGCGCTGGTCAAAAATGAGCCACCTGGCGGAAAACATGGCGGATATACTTGACTTGTTGAAAAAGCGGGTCCAGGAGTTTGAGGCGTTTATCGGGACATTGATCGGGGAATTGGAACCGGCCGAAAGGTCACCGAGGAGCGGCAAAGACGCCGGGCAATAGGAGCCGCTATGCCATAACCCCCCTCAATATCCCCTTCAGTTCTTCGGCTCCCGCGGCCTGGTTGATCCTGACCCGCATTTTGGCGGCTCCGGGCGTTCCTCTCAGGTACCAGGCCGCGTGCTTGCGCATTTCCAGCACGGCCACCCGCTCCCCCTTGGTTTCGAGCAGGAGTTCGAAGTGCCTTAAGGCCACCGCTATCTTTTCCGGCAAGGTGGGTGGCGGCGGCACCTCCCCGGTGGCCAGGTAATGCACCGTCTGCCGGAAAATCCAGGGATTACCAAGGGCAGCGCGGCCGATCATGACCGCGTCGCACCCCGTCAGGCGGATCATCGCCAACGCGTCTTGCGGACTCCAGACATCCCCGTTGCCGATCACCGGAATGCGCACCGCCTCCTTCACCGCCCGGATAATGTCCCAGTCGGCTTCTCCGCTGTAAAACTGGGAGCGCAGGCGCCCGTGCACGGTTACCGCCGCGGCCCCCGCCCCTTCCACCAGCCGGGCCAGTTCCACGGCGTTGACGGAATTTTCGTCCCACCCCTTGCGCATCTTCACTGTCACCGGCACATTTACCCGGCTCACCACCTCCCGGACGATGCGCGCGGCCAGCTCCGGGTTTTTCATCAAAGCCGCCCCTTCGCCGTTGCTGACAATCTTTGGCGTGGGGCAGCCCATGTTGATGTCGACGATGTCCGCCCCCAACCTTTCCGCGATTTCCGCCGCCCGGGCCATGTATTCCGGGTTGGCGCCGAAGATCTGCACGCTTAAAGGGCCGGGCTCCCCTTCGTGATTCAAGATGGTCAGCGTGCGCGGGTTGCCATATAAAAGGGCCTGGTCGCTCACCATTTCGGTGCCCGCCAGGCCGCAGCCAAATTCCCTGGCGATAATCCGGTACGCCCGGTCGGTAACCCCGGCCATCGGGGCAGCGATGACGGGGTTGGCCGGCTTAATACTGCCGATCTGCATTGCGGCCGGCGCCTCCCCGGTTGCGCTCGTAGATAATCCGCAGCCCCGTTAAGGTAAGGAGCGGTTCCACGCGGTCGATGGTGCCGGCTTCCCGGGCGATTAATTCCGCCAGCCCGCCCGTGGCGATCACCAGGGCGTGCCCCCCCATTTCTTTTTTCATCCGCCGGACGATCTCGTCCACCTGGCCGGCAAAGCCGTAAATAATTCCGGACTGCATGCTGTGCACGGTGTTTTTCCCGATCACGGAAGGGGGGCGGACAAATTCCACCCGGGGCAGCTTGGCCGCCCGGGCAAAAAGCGCCTCGGTGGAAATCCCGATCCCCGGCGCAATGACGCCGCCCAGGTACTCCCCTTTGGAAGAAATGGCGCAAAAGGTGGTGGCTGTGCCAAAATCGACGATGATCAAAGGCCCGCCGAAAAGCTCGTAACCCGCCACGGCGTTCACAATCCGGTCGGCGCCCACCTCTTTCGGGTTTTCGTACTTGATAGCCAGGCCCGTCTTGATGCCGGGCCCCACGACCAACGGCTCCACGCCGAAATATTTTTGGGCCATTTGCTCCAGCGACAACATCAGCGGGGGCACTACGGAAGAAATCACCATGTCTTTAATTTCCGGCAGCGCCACTTCGACGGACCTGAGCAGATCCCGCAAAAGCATTCCGTACTCGTCCGCCGTCCGGTAAGGAAAAGTGGACAGGCGCCAGTGCTCCAGGAGTTCTTTTTCCCTGTATACCCCCAGGACAATATTGGTATTCCCCACGTCAAAAGCCAGAATCACGGCAATCACCCAAAAATTTTTAAACCCATTGTACCAAAGGGCCGTTCTTCACGCAACATTTCTTTTCCGGCCGCCCCGGTTTTCACACGCCCGCTTTTCTCCCCCGGAGAATATCCAGCCGCCGGCAGACCACTCTCGCCAGCGCCGCGGCGGCCAGGGCTTTGAGCAAATCCAGGCCGATAAAAGGCAAAAAACCGATCTTGATTACCTGCCACGCGGAAAAAGCCTTCCCCAGGTAAAAGTTTAAAATGAGGTAGAGATAAGGCAGGCCGAACAGATAAATCACGGCCAAACCGCCCGTCATGGCTAAAAAATAACGGATTATGCCCGGCTGCCCTTTTTTGGGCAAAAGCGCCCCGGTGACGTAGGCCCCCCCGACGAAGCCGAGCAAATAGCCGAAAGTCGGCTGCAGGACATAGGCCGGCCCGCCGAAAGGCGGTTTTTCAAAAACCGGCAGGCCGATTAAGCCTGACAGCACGTACACCAGCATGGCCAGCGCCCCTACCCTTGCCCCCAACAAGGCGCCGGTCAGCATAACCACAAAAGGCACCAGGCTGAAAGGAACCACCGGGGCCCCGAAGCGGAAAAGCGCCGCCGCCACCATCGCCAGGGTCGCAAACAAAGCCGCCAGAATCATTTCCCGGACCGTAAGTTTCATTAACGATCTCCTCCTTCTTTCTTTCGCCAATTACTTTCCTTCGTCCGCCGCGCTCTTGCCGGCAGCCCAAAAATCCCCGGCCGGACCCGGACATTTTTGGCCGTTATTGTTAACCTGATCTGGTAAACAAGTTAACGATTAGCCCAAAAAATAAAACCCTGATTTTAGCAAGGCCGCAGGGAAACCTCCCCGGCCGTAATGCGCCTGACCGCTCCATCCGCCGTCCGCAAAATGAGATTGCCTTGTGCGTCTACATCTTCCGCCCACCCCTCCACGCTTTCTTTTAGACTGCTCACCCTTACCGGGCGATGCAGCGTTACGCACAACTCCTTCCAAAGCTTCAACACCGGGGGGAAACCCTCCTTTAACCATATTCGATAAAGGAGTTCCATTTCCTGCAAATAGGCCTGGAGTAATTTTACCCGGGAAACGGCCCGGCCTGCGTAAGCCTTTAGCGACGTGGCCACACTTTTAATCTCCCCGGGGAAATCCTCTATATTTACATTTATACCGGTACCGATGATTAAATAATTGATCCGCTCCATCTCTGCGCTCATTTCAGTAAGAATGCCGCAAATCTTTTTGTCACCCAGCAAAAGGTCGTTAGGCCATTTGATGCCGGGGCTCACGCCGGCCGCCTGCCGCACGGCCCGGGCCACGGCCACGGCGGTCAGCATGGTCAGCGGCGGCGCCTCCACCGAATTCACGGGGGGGTAAAGAATTAAAGAACACCAGATTCCTTCTCCAAACGGCGAAAACCACCCCCGGCCCAGCCGCCCCCGCCCCCCGGTTTGCTCCTCGGCCACCACCAGGGCGCCGTCCGGGGCACCGGCCAGGGCCAGTTCCCGCGCCAGGAGGTTGGTCGAGGGTGCCTGGGCATAATAAAAAATGCGCCGCCCGATAAATTTCGTCTTCAGCCCGGAAAGAATTTCCTGCGGGTAGAGACGGTCGGGCACGGCGAGCAACCGGTAGCCGGCGTGGGGCTGGGAAACAATCGCGTATCCTTCCGCGCGCAACGTCTGGATGTGCTTCCAAACCGCGGTTCGGGAAACACCCAGATTTTTGCAGATTAACTCCCCCGAAACAAATTCGGGCTGGTGTTCCTTTAACAAAGTTAAAACCTGTTCTTTCACTACGGCATTAAACCCCAAATTCAGTGCAAAACTGATTTAACTCTCCCACAAGACCTTGCCTGGCGCGCCGGGTAAGGGCAACCATCTTTTGTTAAAGGCGTTCTACCTCTTCATAACGGGCCAGCGCAAAAAGAAGATCCGCCGTCCTGTTGAGATATTTTAAAATGTTTTCGTTGGGCAGCTGCCCCTCCTCAAAAAGCTGGGCGGCCCTTCTTTCCGCCCGGCGCACCACGGCCCGGGCCAGATCGATGGCGGCGGCGGCCGCGGTCTCCCCCGGGACGATAAATTCCTGCGGCATCACCACCAGTTCCTCCAGTTCCTCAATCCACCGGGTCAGCCGTTGCACCATTTCCCCGGTGACCACCGGACCTCTGAATTTATACTCGGCGTAATGTTCCGGCGGAACGGCCACTTCGGCAGCCGGGACAAACATTTCTTTTTGAACAGCAAACAAAACGTCCCGGACTTTTTCTTTCCTGGCCAGCGCCCGCGCCAGGCCGATCGTGGAAACGGCTTCGTCGACCGCCCCGAAAAATTCGCACCGGGAACTTGCCTTCGAGATTCGCTGCCCGTAAAGCAGGCCCGTTTCCGCCCGGTCGCCTTTTTCGTTAAAAGTCTTCAAAAAAATTCACCCCTAATCCCCTTAAATTTCCCCCTCCAGTCCTTTTTCTCTTTCTTTAGCCTTGCGCTGCCAGCTTTCTCCGTCAGAATATCTCTGGCTTTTTAAAATTTCTCTTCCGGGTTTAAAAATCCTGCTCGCGGGTCAACTTTCAGCAGCAACTTTGATCACGGCGTCCTTCGGCAGAGCCAGCCCGGCCGCCACCTCCAGGGCCTTTAAGATCCCGGCCGGAACCGGGCAGGCGGGATGGCGGACGTAGCGTGTGGCCACCCTGTATAACCGGCCTTCGTGGGGCAACGAAAACAACTCCTGAAAGGGTTTCAAAGAAGCGATCTCTTCCGCCGCCTTTTGCCAGGACGGGCACTCCGAATCCAACCGGACTTCCACTTCTATTTCCCGGCCCTTTCCCGCGCCCTTTACAGCGGTGACCCGGGTGGTGAATCCGCAAATGCCGCTATAGATCTCCGCCTTCGCCACTGGTTGAATACACCCCCGAAAAAATCAGACACCAGGTTGCCCGGACAAAAAGGCACAAAGTAAAACATTGCCGGGTTTTCATCTATTTCTGTGCCTCGATACCTTTTTCTGGATAACCAGGGACCTGTTATCCGCTGCGTTCAATTTTAATGACGACGTCCCTGGGAATCGCGCCGTCCAGTTCCACCTGGATTGTCTTGATGATCGCACAGGGAACCGGGCAATCGGGGTGCTTGAGGCGCTTGCTGGCTACCTGATAAATTACCGAATCGATCATTTTGCCGAAAACTCCCTTGCTGCAGTCCACCAGCGCAAGGTCCTCGTTCATGCTGCGCAAATCATGGCAGGCGCTGATAATCTGTACCTGCACTTTCATTTTCCCCACTTTATGCACCTTGATTACGCTGGTGAACCCGCAGGCCCCGGCCGTCACCCTGGCGCGCGCCAAAACTTCTCTCTCCCCTCTCAAACAATCCCTTTCGCAAGCCGATTATACCATAATCTCCAAAATTGTAAAATAAAAAAGGATTAAAACTCGTTTTACCCCTTGACTTAGTCCATGACTTAGTCTATACTGGCAATAACGGGGGTGGATCCGGATGGCGGTTCAGGTGAATGTTCACGAGGCAAAAACCCACTTTTCAAAACTTTTGGCCCGGGTAAAAGAAGGCGAAGAAGTGGTAATCGCAAAAGCCGGCACGCCCATCGCCCGGCTGGTTCCCGTCACGGAAAGACCGGCCCGGCGCGTTCCCGGCAGCGCTAAAGGAAGGGTCAGCATTAGCCCCGACTTTAATGAACCTCTTCCCGAAACTGTTTTAGAGGCCTTTGAAAAATGAGAGCATTGCTGGATACGCACGTTTTTTTATGGTGGATTACCGACGATCCCCAGTTATCGCCGCGCGCCCGGGGAATTATCAGCAGCGGAGAAATTAAGCTGTACCTTAGTGCCGCCAGCGGTTGGGAAATGGCTATCAAAGCCAGGCTCGGCAAGCTGCATTTGCCGGGCGATCCGGAACTCTTCATTTCCGAACAACTGGCCGTTAATGCCATTGAGCCTTTGGCTGTTTTGATGCGCCACGCCCTCCACGTTTATACCCTCCCGGATTTCCACCGGGATCCTTTTGACCGCCTTTTGATTGCCCAGGCCCGGTTAGAAAATCTGCCCATTATCACCGCGGACCCCCAAATTGCCTGCTACCCGGTAGAGGTCATTTGGTAGGTCATCAACATGAAAGAGAAAAATAAAAAAAGAGGAGGACTTTCCAGATGACCCTGCCCATGCGCGGTGCACGCCGCCAGGAAAATCCTCGCCAGGGAAACGGAGCTTACGGGCCTGCCAGAGAAGGCGGACAAAGGGAAACGCCGGGGTTTCCCTTTGTCCAGGCAACTGCCAGGTTTTATCGCTTTTTTCGCGCCCACTTCTCCGCCCCGTACTTCTTCACCGCGTCCACCATGGCGCGCAGGTTGGCCAGCGGCGCCGTGGGCCAGATGTCGCAGGCCGGCCAGACGGCGTCCACGCCGCCTTCAATGCTTTCCAGCACCGCCTTCTCCACGTCCTCCGGCGTGCCGTTGGCCAGCACGTTGTAGCCGTCCACCTTCCCGAAAAGAAGCGGTCCGGGGCCGATCACTTCCCGGCTTTTGGCAAGGTCGTTCTTGGTTTCCACGCTGATGGCGTCGGCGCCGCACTCGTTCATCAGGCCGATAATCAGGTTGGTGTCGCCACAGATGTGCAGGATTTTCGGGGAATCAATCCGGCTGAAGATTTTTTCCAGGTGCGGCTTGATGACCTGCTTGAAGCTGCGCGGGCTCAAAACGTCGGTGGGTGCGCCCATTTCCCGGATGGTGATGTAATCGGCGCCCGCCTCCCGGTATTTTTCGGCCACCATGATCAGTCCTTCGGCCAGGGTATCCAGCAGGGCGTTGACCTCGGCCGGCTTTTTGAAAACAAGCTTGAACAGGTCGTTCAAGTCCATAATCTGCCCGGCCAGCGTAAAGGGCCCTAAAAGCCAGGTGCCGACGGCCACCTCACTGCCGATTTCCTTCTTAATGATGCCAAGCGCCTCCCTCACCACCGGAAAGCGCCCCCGTTCGGGGTAATCGGGCGGAATTTCCACCTTGCTCATTTCTTCCGGGGAGTGGATAATTTTTTCTTTGATCGTCGGATAGAGCAGGTGGGCTACGTCCTCGTATACGTTCATCACGCAGCCCAGGGCCTCCGCCTCCACGCACATGTCCCACGGAATGACAGCGCATTCGTAGCCGAACAAACGGTACGAACTGGCCCCGGCGGCGGCCATCTTTTGGGCATCGCTGTGGATTTCGGGAAACCGGTAGCCGAGTTCCTCCAGGGCGGCGGTGGTCACGTTCCCCATGCCGCTGTAGCAGGCCATCCGGTCAACTTCCTTGCCTTCGAAAAGGCCCAGCACACGTTCGCGGGAAGTCATCGTCATCGCTAAAACCCCTTTCCGTATTCTTTTCCTTCGGAAATATCAGGCACAAAGTAAAATATTACCGGTCGTCTATACCTTGTATTTCTTTGTGCCTCCTTGCCTTTGTGCCTTAGTTCCTCTATTTACCAATTTAATTTCTTATTGCTGCAGTTGCTTGACGAAGTCGCCGAAGAACTTATACAGCGGATGGTTTTCGTTGGCCGGCAAAGTTTTCGTTTCGTCGTAAACCAGGGTGGCCAGCATCATCGCCGCGGTGGCCACGGCGGGGATGATCTTGGGAATGTTGACGATGGGGCCGCTGAACAAGAGATCCGTCCACAGGAAAGCGGCGATGGCCTGGCCGGCCGCGTTCATGGCGGAAAAGCCCTCGGAGCCCCACATTTCCCGGGCTTCCTTCCACATGTACGTGCCGTTGGAGGAAGCCACACCGGCGGGCCAGCCGAATTCCTCCTTCACCAGGCGGCTGGCCAGGCAGGAGAAGGCCGTCGAGGGCAGGTTCATGACGGCGGTATCCACCAGGATGGTGGCAAAGCCGTCTTCCTTAATTGCCTCCAGCATTTTCTTTAAGCCGGTCACCCGGCCGCGGGGCGTCTGGTCCTCCTGGTTAAAAGCCTGCACCACCACGTGCTTGATGCCCAGTTCCCTTAAGCGTGCAGCCTGCCCGGCGATGTCCTTATCCCAGGGGGTGATGCTGTTGTACAAAACCCGGTCCTGGATGCCCAGTTCGGCAATGTAGGCGGCCACCTCCAGCCGGGTTTTTTCCACCCAGATGTCAATTCCAAAAGGCTGTTCGCTGATGCCTAAGAAAAACTCAATGTAAGTCTTCATTTCGTCCAGGGAGTTGGCCACCATCGCCACCAGGGCCGGAATCCCCGTCTGGGCGGACAGCTCTTCCTGGCGCAGGACGTAGTCCCGCGCTTTATTCCGGTCAAACTTGCGCTCTTTCCGGCTCTCCAAAATCCGGTCACCGTTGTGGAACATGGACGAAATCAGTAGCGGCGGGTTTTCGCCCGGCTGCCCGCCCACCTGCCAGTTCCCGATCCGGCATACTTTTTGCGGACGACTGAGCTTGAACATTTCTTTTCCCTCCTTAATGAAAGTTGATAAACCGCAAATACGCGAAGGACGCCTTACCGCCTGGGAATCTTCTCCAGAATGTGCTGAATGTGGGGGAACTTCTCCCGGGAGTGCGGGAAAGCCATGGCCGCGGCAAAACGCTCCTGAAAATCGGGTTCGATGGCCGTTTCCACAAATTCGATTTCCCGGGCGATCCAGGCCGCCTCCGCCCGTTTATCCACGTCCAGCAGGGCCAGCTTGGCTCCGTCGCCGGCGGCGTTGCCCACCGCGACTACGTTCGCTAAGTCGCAGTCGGGAATCATGCCGATGACCATAGCGCTCTCCTTGTTGATGTAATTGCCGAAAGCGCCGGCCAGGGTGATGCTGTCCACGCGGTCGACCCCCAGCTTCTCCATCAGGTAGCGCGCGCCCACGTACAGGGCGGCCTTCGCCAGCTGGACGGCCCGCACGTCCCCCTGAGTGAAGGTGATGTCCTTGCCGATAGACGTTTCTTCCGCCCAGGCCAGCACGTACTCCGGCTTGTTGTCTTCTCCCCTTCTCACCCGGGGGGAATTGAGCTTCATGTTGAAGCGCCCGTTTTTGTCAATAATCCCGGCCTTGAAAAGTTCGGCGACGATGTCGATGATGCCCGAGCCGCAAATGCCTTTTGCCTCGGTCTTCTTGATCTCCGGGTACCACAATTCCTGGCCGATGACTTTGTACGAAATTTCGAGGGTCTCGGGATCGATCTTCACTTTTTCAATGGCGCCGGGCGCGGCCCGCATCCCGAATTTAATCTGCGCCCCCTCCAGGGCCGGCCCCGTGGCACAGGAAGTGCACATCATCTTTTGCGCGTTGCCGATGTCGATTTCCCCGTTGGTGCCGATGTCAATGCACATCCGGATCTTTTCCTGCTCCTTGTAAGGCTCCTCGGCAATAAGCACGCCCACGTTGTCCGGGCCGACAAAGCCGGCTTCCACGGGCAGGGTATGCACGTTGGCCGTCGGGCAGACCTTGATGCCCAGGTCCCGCGCTTTAATGTTCAAGGAGCTTTTCACTCCGGCGGTAAAGGGCGAGCGGCCGAGGAAACTGGGCTCGATGCCCAGGGCGATGTGCTGCATGGCGGTATTGAAAACCAGCGTAACCTCCAGGATATCTTCCGGCGCCAGCCCGACCTTTTCGGTCATCCGCCGGGCCAGCGTGTTGATTCCTTCGATAATTGCTTCGTGCATGCGCTGCAGGCCGTCCTCGTTCATCATGGCGTAGGTGATGCGGGAGAGAACGTCTTCCCCGTAGCGCACCTGGGGGTTCATCATGGAATCGACGACCAGCACCCGGCCGCTGCGCAAATCGCACAGGTACGCCGCCACGGTGGTGGTGCCCACGTCGATGGCCAGCCCTACGCAGGTCTCCGCCAGGCCGGGCTCCACCAGAATAATTTCCTGGTTGTTCCAGACGGTGACGGTTACGTCCCAGGTGCCCTCCCCGGCAACCAGCGGCAGGCCCGTAAAAAACTTGCCGCCGAGGGTGCGCCGGGTAAACCCGCTCTGGTTCCGCAGGATAAAAGGGAGCTCACGCAAAACCAGGTAATCGATGGTTAAATCGCGGGAAAGGCCGTATTTCGCCGCCAGAGCATCCCGGATCCGCTCGAAATCCCCCCGGTGATCCTCCAGGGTGGCTTTCTCCAGCTGCAGGAAGTACTTGCGTACCGCCGGGTTAAGTTTATAAACGCGTTCTTTGCCGTGCTCCAGAACCACCTGTTTGGCCCCGCGGCTCTCCTCCGGCACAAACACCAGCACGTCCCCGAGCACTTCGGCGCAGCAGGCCAGCCGGTAATTGTCGGCAAGTTCCTTTTCCTCCAGAAAATCTTTTTCTTCTTCCAGGAGGGGAGACAGGTGGCTTATCCGTGAATCAATGCCGAACTTTTCAAAAAAGCCCTCTTCAATTTTTACCTTGCACTTGCCGCAAACCCGGGCGCTGCCGCAAACGCTTTCGATGTCCACGCCCAGCTGGCGGGCCGCTTCCAGCAAAGAAACGCCTTCTTCCACCCGGCCCCGCCGCCCGGATGGTTGAAAGATTACCTGTGCCGCCATTAACCAACCTCCTCAAAGCAAGCCTGATTAAATCTGGAACATTTGAACTGGGAAAGGATGTTTAGGTAAGTTGATCTCCTACTAAATTAAAGTTACTGCTCCTGCTTCTCTAAATTTCACACTGCTGCCTGAAGATTCCTCCCCCATAGAGGGATCTTATCCTTGAATTATTTTATGTCTCTCAACGAGCTAATCATGTTGATGGCGTCCCTTAAGGCATTACTGGCGTCCTTGGCATATCCGTCGGCCCCAAACTTGGCGGCGATATCTTCAGTTACCGGGGCCCCCCCGATCATGATTTTCGCCTTGGGGTTTTTCTCTTTAATGGCCTTAATGATGTTTTTCATCCCTACCATGGTGGTGGTCATCATCGCCGAAAGCGCCACGATCTCTGAATCGGTGCGCAGCTGCTCTTCCACGAACTGTTCCAGCGGCACGTCCCGTCCCAGGTCGTGGACGATAAAACCGGCGGCTTCAAACATTACCTTCACCAGGTTTTTGCCAATGTCGTGCACGTCCCCCTGGACCACGCCCATCACCACCTGGCCGCGCACGCCCGTATCATCAGATTTCATATGCGGCCGCAAGATGTCCAGACCCGCATACAACGCATCGGCGCACATCAGCAGTTCCGGAACAAAATATTCCTGCTCCTCGTAAAGACGGCCACATTCCTGCATCCCCTTGACCAGGCCGTCAAACACCGCCTTGTTGGCATCCAGCCCTGCGGCCAACCACTCGTGGGCGGCTGCTTTGACGGCTTCCTCGTCGTAATTAACCACCCCTTGCGCCAGTCTTTCCAGTAATTCCTGTTCTTTTTCCATTCCCATTCCCCTTTCCTGGCTAGGTTTGCTCAATGAGTGCTAATAAATTGCTCTGCTATTAAATTTTTAATTACAAGACTACAATGTTATCCTAGCAAGACAAGATTCTTTTCAAAATAGTTTTTTCGTCAGACGTAAAATTATAATCCCTAACGGTCATTTTTAAGGTTTGAACGGTCGGTTAAGCGTTCGCGGGAGTATTTTTCTGGCGGATAAAAAAGGCAATAAACTCCAAAACAAACCAAAACTCCCGGGCTTCGCAGTCACGCAGCGCGCAGAGCAGGGCCTGCACCTTCGGATCACCGAGCGTCCGCCTGGTCTCCTCGTCCAAACCGGCGAGCACGGAATCAACATTATTTTCTTCGGTTAACAGGCTTGCCAGGGAAACATTCAGACAGCGGGCAATCGCCTCCAAAGTTTCCAGCAGGGGAACGGTATAACCGCCTTCGATCTGGCTGATTAACCCCGGCGATACCCCTGCCTTTTCCGCGAACTCGGTCACGCTCAACCCCTGTTCACAGCGGATTTTTCGGATCTGCCACCCCAGGCTGACGGGATTAAAACCCTTGTTTGCGGCCAGGGGGAGTTCCAGCGGATAATTTAAGGCCTCCGCAAGCTTCTTGATTTCTTCAGCGGTGGGCAGGACCTGTCCTGCTTCGATCCTTTTGATTGTTTCCGCCGGCACGCCGCTGATCTCCGCCAGATCGGCGACGCTCAAGCCCCTGTTCTCCCGCAGTTCGCGCACCTGTTCCCACTCCGGCGCATCTTCGGCGAGGGACTCCAAGTAAGCCGTTGATACTTTTAAAACGCCCCCCGCCCTGCAGATAAAAGAGGGGGTCGGTTTTTTGAGGCCCCTTTCCACGGCGCTTGCGTAAGAAGCAGAGAAGCCGGTCAACCGGGCAAATTCACTGAGGCTGATCCCCTGCTGCCTGCGTATTTCCCGGAGGCGCCTGCCGAAGAGCATTAAATACCTCCTTGCCGGTTAAATGCGCTTCTCAACCGCTGATGGCCGCCCTGAACGCCGGGTCATTTTTCATGGCCACAAGGAGATCGATGGCGACCTTCAGCGCCTTTGTGGCGTTCTCCGCGTAGCCGCAGGCGCCGAAACGGGTCGCAATCTCCTTTGTCAGGGGGGCGCCGCCGACCATCACTTTTACTTCGGGATTTTCTTCCTTTAACCGCACAATCACCCGCTTCATCTCCAGCATGGTGGTGGTCATCATGGTAGAAAGACATACTATGTCGGGCCGGAGCTGTTCGTACAGGCTGAGGAAATTTTCCAAAGAGACGTCCCGGCCAAGGTCGTAAACTTCGAAATTCGCGCTTTCAAACATCATTTTGACAATATTTTTCCCGATATCGTGAATATCCCCCGCCACCACACCGATCAGGACCGTGCCCCGCACACCGAAATCCTTTTTGTCCAGCCGGTTCTTGAGCAGTTCCAGGCCCCTGTACAGAGCGTCGGCACATAACAGCATTTCCGGAATGAAGTAAACCTGCTCTTCGTACAGGCGGCCAACTTCCTCCATTCCTGGAACCAACCCCTCAAAAATTGCTTTTCCGGCGCTGATCCCTTTTTCCAGGCAGATCTCGACCAGCTGCCCTACCTTTTCCTCGTCGAAATCGATTACCGCCTTTTTTAGTTGGCCGAGTAATTCGTTTTCTTCCTGCCGCGACAGCATAACCGACGCCCCTTTATAAATTGGTTTTGTAAACGCCCTAAAAAATTGGCCGGGAATCAAATCACGACAAAGTGAAGTTTTCTTCGTAACTAATACCCACTTTCTTGAAATTTTTCACGCAATTAACAATAATTAATAATTAAATTCCTTTGAATAACTTATTTCAGATATTTTTCTTCCAAAATTCGACAAACCTCATCATAACCGCCGCCCGAACGTCTCCGGGACGGGCGGCCGGCCTTAATTTAAGCTCTAAAGCACTTTTCAAAGGAGGTGACGGTTTTGCTTGAAGAATTGAACAAAGTTAAGAACGTACTTGAGCTCGTTAGAATTCAGATCGCGCACAGCACGCAAAATCGTCTGCGCCTTGGGATCTCCTAAAGTCTCCAAAACATCCGGATTCAATGAGGACAATAAATCCTCCACGTCGCTCTGGTGCGGGATTAAAAAATAACTGACGTGGACGTTTAAGCTCCTGGCAATCCGCTCTAAAGTTTCCAAAAGGGGGGTCGTCTGGCCGTTTTCAATCTGGCTTAACAGGCCCGGCGAAACTTCCGACCGGTCCGCCAGGGCGGTAATTGTCAGGCCCTGTTTCAGGCGTAATTTTTTCAGGCGGTAGCCCAAACTATTTGCCTGATCGGATTGCTCGAGAAAATAGCGCAGATTTACATTCAGCGCTTCGGATAGTTTTTTGAGATCCTCCAGATCGGGAACGGCCTGGCCTTTTTCAAACTTTTCCAGCGAGGCCACCGGGATTTCACTTATTTCGGCCAGATCTTCAATACTTAAACCTCTGCTTTCGCGGATAAAGCGAAGCTTTTCGGCCGTTGCTTCGTCATCAGACTCACTTAACAGATAAGTAACGGAAACATTTAATGCTTCGCTGATCCTTTTGAGCATGGGAATTGAGGGCTTCCGAACGCCCCGCTCTACGGCGCTAAGGTAGGAAGGGGAAATTTCCAGCTGTTCAGCCAGCTTGCTTAAGGTGATCCCCCGCTCTTTGCGAAAATCCCGGATTTTTTGCCCCAGGCCCACGCCTTAAGCCCCTTCCCTGGTTTTCCACGGCACGCTCTCGTGTTTAATGTCGATCATAACATGCGGCCAAAAAGTCGTCAAGCTGTTAGAAAGGACCTTTACGGGGAGCAATTGGAGATTTTCAGCCAGCCGGCCGGCGAAAGATTTTCCTGCAGCGATCAGTCCTGTTTTTCCGCAAACGCGCCGGGCATAAGCTCCCCTTTCTTCACAAAACCGTGCTTTTCCATCACCTGCGTCAGCGCCGACAGGACCTGCGGCGCAAAGATAAAGACCAGCAAGTTATTTTGGGCTCCCCGGGCAAGGGGGGCCCGGTATTCCTCTAAAGAATGCCGGCCCAGGACGTAATTATACAGATAGGTCCGCCCGCCGGCGGTTAAAAAGCCCTTCCCCCGGACCACTTCTTTGGGCAATTTCCCGGAGAGTTCCGCCATGGCCGGCAGTTCCCCGCCCCGCCAGAAGAAGGTGGCGGACATCAAAACGTCCGGCGGCATCAGCGCGGCCTCAGGATCGTCCAACAGCTTTTCGACGTACTGCTCCAGCTCCGCTTCCGTCATCTCCCCCCGGCCGGCGTCATCACCGCTTTCCGCCCGGGTTCCCTTTCCCGGCGCCTCCCCGACCGCGAGCAGCTCCGCCACGTTCACGTCGGCGTACGTGGTTTCGTAAAACTCCGGGTGCGGGTGATATTTCTGGATGAGCTCCTTGATTTGCGCAATTTGCTCCGGAGTAGCGAGGTCAATTTTATTAATCAGGAACCGGGTCGAGGAAGCGATCTGTCTTTCCACGGAAGCGTAAACCTCAAATTCGTCTAAAAAATGCACAGCGTCCACGATACAAAACTGCTCCTTAAACTGGAAGCGATTGTTAAAAATCGGCAAGCTGAGGTCTTTTTTCAGGTCGGAGGGGTTGGCCACCCCGGTTGACTCAATAAGGAGTACATCCGGCTTAATTTTTTGGCCAATCTCGTAGAGCGCCTTGATGAAGTCGGTTTTCACGCAGGCACAAAAAATCGATCCTTTGCTGATTTCCAGCAGATCAAGCTCTTGCGCCTCCACCAGAGTTCCGTCCACCCCGATTTCGCCAAATTCATTCATCAGGATCATCAGTTTTTTATCTTTGGGAAACTGGTGGATTAAGCGGTTTAAAAAGGTGGTTTTGCCGCTTCCCAGGAACCCCGTAATGAGATAAACAGCTGTCGAATCCGCCACGCGCCGTCCTCCTTCCCGTTTCCGGTCAATCCACGTTTCCGGTCAATACAAAGGGTTGGCGGAATCGTGCGTCGAGTTTACCGCCATGATGTTGTGACAGAACTTGCAAACCGCGAGTCCCGGTTCCTCCGGCCCGCCAGCGGTCAGGGCCTCCCAGAGCTGCCGGTACTTCGCCAGATCGGCACCGGCCAGTTCCCCGGCCAGTTCGTCCGGCGGCTCCAGCGGCCTGATCCGATCGTTCTTGCCGCAGTATGGACAAACCACCCCAAAAAGGACGAGCTCCTCCCGGGGCAAACCCAGCTCCAGCACCATGTTCTTGAATTTCTCAAGTTCCATAAGCCCCATTTTCATTCCCCCGCAACCAAAAAGTGGTTCAACAGCATTTATACGCCCTGAGCAGGCGCTCGTTCATTTCGAAATAAAATTTGGTAAAGGAGGTGCCGTCCGGGCGGGCCCGGATCCCGTGCAGCGTGTCGGCCAGCTCGATGGTGCTGCGCAAATGCGTAATCATGACCAGCTGCCTGCTTTGAGCCAGCTTCCTGAACAGGGCCTGCATGTGGCGGTGGTTGATCCAGTCCAGGGAAGGCTCCACCTCGTCGAGAAGATAAAAAGGGCTCCGCAATTGTTCAAAAATGGCCAGATTCGCCGCCAGGGAGCAGATCGTTTTTTCCCCGCCGGAAAGCAAAAGGGAGTTTTTCATCCCTTTGCCGGGGAAGGCGGCTTCAACCACCAGACCGGGAGTACCGTCCTGGTCAACAAGGGTAATTTTGCCCTCTCCTTCGGGAATGAGGGTTTGAAAATAGCGCCGGAAGCAGTCGTTTATTCCGGCCGCCAGGTCAGGACCGACTTCCTGCCGGCCCAGCAATGAAATCAGATGCAGGTAGCGTTCCCGGGGCGAAAGGCGGAGAAAATCGTTGATTTGCTCCTGCCGGACCAGGGTTTTAGTGGCGTCGGCAATTCCGAGTTCGTCCTTTTTAGCCCGGTAAACGGGCGGGGGGGCTTCCCGGTCATCGATCAAGTACCGGTCGTTCCCCTGGCGATCGGCCTGCCGGGAAATTTTTACCCCGGGCGCCTTTTTCTCCCTGCCCAGCCGGAAGCTCAGCTCCACCATGGCGGTGGCGGCCGGCGGGTATTCCGGTGAACCGCTGAAAAACAGGTCGTCATGAGCAGTGCAGCGCAACCTGGTCAGGTCGTTTTCGCCCAGCGCCCAGGCGATGGCGTCCAGGATGTTGGACTTGCCCACTCCGTTATTGCCGATAATCACGCCAATGCCGGGCTTAAAGACAATGCTGGTCCTGGTTGCGTATGATTTAAAACCGGTAATTTTGACTTCTTCCAGATACACCGGGTTCCCTCCCCCAAAAGTCGCCCTCGTCGGATCATCGCAAAAACATAGAATATGTTTTTAAGCATTCAAACAGAACCGCTACCGGGCAGAAGGGTCCCTGGAGCGTCGCCGGCAAATGGCCGCAATTAAGTCTTCCTGGGCCGGGATGGTTGATTCAAAGACCATTTCGTTGTCAACAGCAATTCCCGGGATGCATTTTGCCCCCAGTTCGCTTTTGCGTTTGATTCCTTCCCGCGTCTTCACATTCCAGACGCGCAAGTCAATTTTCTCCCGGATTTCCGGCGGTAAAGCCTTTACCGCTTCCACCATATAGGCGCCGGAAGCTCACTGATCGGTCATTAACACGTCCACGATCTTTTCGGCCATGCCGCTCCCCCTTGACGTGCCCGGTTTTGCGTGTTTCTTGTTATAACGTTCACGAATGGCGGCGATCAGTTCTTCCTGCGGGGGGATCACTGCTTCGTAAACCAGTTCGCCGTCGAGCGCCACGCTGGGCAAAGACCTGGCTCTGAGTTCGGTAAAACGCTTGATTCCTTCCCGCGTCCGGAGATCCCACTCGCGCACGGTAATAATCTTTTGAATTTCCGGCGGTAAAACCTTTACCGACTCCGCCATATAGACGCAGGCCGCTCACTGCCGAAAATCGGTCAGTAAAACGTCCACGATGACTTTCGGCATTGCTTTTCCTCCTTTACCTCCCGACTGCTTCAAAGGAAACCCGCAATTCTTCCCGTTCCCAGGCGAGGAGGGCATATTGAACCGCCCCCCCGTTGTTTTCCAGCGGGCCGACGTTGATAAAATCCGCCTTCCCCAGGCGCACGTGTTTCCAGGCGCCGGTTCCGGCAAAGAAGACCGCATCCGCCGCAAACTGTTCCGTCATGGCGGTAAGGGCGGGATAAACTTCTTCGTTGCGCAGGTAGTCGGACAAGTTGCAAACCATCAGCAGCTCCAGGGAATAAAGGGAAAAGTCCGAAAAACCGTCCAATTCCTGAATAAATCCGTCGGTAAACCCCAGCACCCGTTTTTTGCCCAGTTGAAAGCTTAAAAAAAGCGGTGCCTGCAAAAGATAGTCCTGGTTCTCCGGCTTTTGGCAGGGCAGGGTGCGGTCAAATGGGCCAGGCGCAAAAATTATTTTTTCCCTCCTGGCCAGTTCAACCACCGCGTCGTTGGCACCGCCCGGTCCGGTCAGGTTGCCTAAAGAGTAAAGCATTTCGACTTTTGGACGCACCGTCGCAATTACCTGCTGAAAAGCAGGCAGGTTCCCGGCAACCTCGGAAATCACCGCTACTTTCCAATGGGGGGCCGGCGCCTCGTAAATCCTTATTTCATCGGAGGCACGCAACTTCCCTTCCCGCGCCAGCGCAATCGCCCGCGCCAGCTGATCCGGACAGGACGTATCGTTCCGGCAGGAAATTCCTTTCAAGAGCGGAAGAACCTCGTCTACATCCCGCCCTTCCAGAAGGCGGCTGATCAACCGGGCATTGCCGCGGCAGCCGCCGCCCACGAAGCGTACGCCGGTAAGCACGTTTCCCGTTAACTGAAAATGGATCTCCGGCGGGCAAATTCCAGCGGTTCTATAGATATACATCGACTACTCACCTGACTCTAAAGCAAGCCGGAGGGCGTCCTGCAGCTCCTCCACGGGCGGCGTGTAGTCGAAAGACAACTTGCCGTTAATAAACAGGGACGGTATGGGCGCAGGTTTGCCTAAGCCGTAGGACAGGATTTTGTAACGAAGCGCGCCCTCCACCTGGCGCAGGTAGACCGTGGCCACCTTTACCCGGCCGCCGAAGGCCGCCGCCGCTTCCTCGGCGGTTTCCAGCGCATAAACGCAGGGAATACAATGATCCCCCTCGTAAATTACTTCCAGAAGAACGTCCGCCAAGCTGCTCTTCGCCCCTTTGAAAACGATTCCCTGCCCCTAAGCAAGCAGCCCGCACTCCCGAAGGGCGCTGACCAGCGTATCTTTGCTGGGGCAGACCCCCATGATCCTGACCAGATCCCCGATTACCAGGGCCGGCAAAGCCGATATCTTCAGTTCTTCCGCCCTGGGGGTCGGTCCGCGGTGATATTCGATCTTAACCTTTTCACCGTAATCCCTCTTTAATTCCTCCAGCCGGCGCGTTAAAGAAATGCCGCCGGAGCACGGGGGGACGGAGAGAAAAACCTCAATTTTGACTACTTCAGCCATAATCCACCCTCCCGCAAGGCGTTTAACAGAGTCATCCGGCTGGGCACCACGCCTTCGATTTTAATCAAGCCGTTAATTACTACCGCCGGAACACAGAATAGATTATATTCCTGAAACTTCTCCATTCCTTCCTCGCCAACATATTTGCAAAATTCGATCTCCCCGCTGTATTCATCCGCCACCGCCTGAGCCAGCTTCATCATCTCAAGGCAGCCGGGACAGGGAGGATTACCGCTGAAAACTTCCATTTTGACGGTCATCATTGACCCCCCAATTCTTTAGCAATTAATTCCGCCAGCTCTGACTCGTTCAACACCTTGCCCACGGATACTTTTTTGTCGTTGATGAGAACGGTGGGGGTCATCATAATCCCGTATTTTTGCCCCAGCCCGGACAGGGCGTCGTGTTTTTCCACAAGCACCTGACCGGCCGGAAATTTTTCCGCCGCCCGCCGCGCCTGCTCTTCCGCCTGGCGGCATCTGGCGCAGGGGGGCGTCGTGCCGAAGACCAGCACCCGCACACAGTCCGTCACCGGGACCACCCTCCCTAAATAAATCATTCAAGAGATAATGACAACGCGGTTGCCCGTTCTCCTTTTCCGGGAGCCTCCTTACCCGCACCCGCACTTATTTGTTTTGTCCTCCATTAACGGCTGCAGTACACGCTTAAACAGGGAAGCAGAAACAATCCCGCCGGCAAGCGGGCCAAGAATATAAACTGTAAAAAACTCCGCGCGCGGGCCGGGGATGGCGATCTCCCCCCACCCGGCCAGGCAGGCAAACAAGCGCGGGCCGAAATCGCGGGCCGGATTGAGCCCCGCCTGGGTTAAAGGGGCCAGGACACCAATGATTGCCGCGACGGTAAGGCCAATCAGCACCGGCGCAATATCGCTGGGCGGCCGGCCTACATTGCAGCCCTCCGTGAGCACAAAAACGATTAGCACCAGCAAAAAAGTCCCGACCGCCTCAACCAAAAAAGCCTGAAAAATTGATAAAGAAATATTCATGGCCAGGGCCGGGTGGGGGAAATAGTCGCCAAAAATCATCGCCGTCTGGACAGAATTCCCGGTGCCGCGCACGATCCGGTGAGCCGCTTCAAATTCGTTAATGGCTCCGGCAAACACGAGGTACAAGAAAGCTCCGGCAAAAAACCCGCCTAACAACTGGGCCGCCCAGTAAACCGGCAATTTGCGCAAAGGCATGCGCCCGGCCACCACCATCGCCAGGCTGACGGCAGGATTCAAATGGGCGCAGGACAGGTGCCGGGTAGCGTAGATCGCCAGAGACACCCCGCTCCCCCACACGACCGCCACCTGAAGAAGACCGGCGTGCGCGTTAAAAAGGACCGTTACGGCCACCGCGCTGCATCCGAAAAATACTAAAAGGAAAGTCCCCAGCAGTTCACCGACGAAACTGTGCAAGTAATCGTTCATGTCCCTTGTTCTTCGCCGGCCAATTTCCTTTGTTCCAGCATCCGCCTGATTACTTCCGTCAGCTCTTCTGCCGGCGGAATCTGGTCGAACACCAGCCGGCCGTCGATAAAAAGAGAAGGAACCGGTGCGCAGCAATGGTGTTTCCGCACGTTTTCTTCTCCGTAGAGCGCTACGGAGAGGTCATAGAAGCGTTTGGCGCCGTCTTTTTTTAAAATATAAACGATCTCCCAGCGAAGTTCTTCTGGAAAAGTGGAGGCCACAACCTTGACGACCTCCGCCATGTAATAGCAGGAAAGGTTGTGGTCTCCGGAATAAAGAACTTCCAAATGAAGCGGCTTCATTCGATCTCCGAATCAGCTCTGGTGTATTTGCCGGCGCCGGCTTTTTCCAGGTTCTCTTTAATGTTGTCAAAGTTAAATCCGACGTCGCGCAGCGACTTGATTCTTTCCGCCATTTCGGGGGTCGGCGCCCGCTTGGCCATTTCGTCGATGAGTTCTTCGTACTGGGGGATGATGCTTTCAAAAACCAGGTCCCCTTCGATGCAAATCGTGGGGAGCACCCGGCCGTTTAATTCCAGAAATTTTGCAATGCCCGACTTGTTTTTAATCGACCACTCTTTATACTCAATCATCTCCTGGACGTCGGGGGGCATGGCCGCGATGGACTCCATCATGTAGCCGCAGGCGGCGCACTGAACGCTGTCCAGCGTCAACACGTCGATTTTGATTTTCCGCTCGGACATCTTTCCCTCCCCCTCCCTTACCAGGAATCAGGATACCTGGCGTAATACTTTTCGTACCACTCCCGGGCTTCCAAAACCTGCTCGATGTGTTCCAACGGAACGTCGTAAGGCATGTCTCACCCGGGGGCGAAAACGTAGCCGTGCGTGCCGCCCGCCGCCAGGCTGACGATGGCGTCTTCGCGCGGCGAAAGGATGCCCAGGGAAAGGGCCAGGGTGAGCTTGAGGTTGCCGCCGAAGCCGACCCCGTATTTTCTGGCCAGGTCGCGGACAAAATTCATGTTCAGCTGTTCGTCGATGGCAAAGCCGTGGGTGCCGATCTGGCATACGGCTTCCAGTACTTTCGTAGCGTCGCCGCAAATAAAGAAGGTCGATGTCTTTCCTTTCCGGTGGATCGTGGCAATGGCGGGCTGGCAATACGGATGGACGAATTCCTTAAAGGTTTCTTTCTTGATCTGGGAGGCCACCGGGTCAACGATGGCGATGATGTCGCACCCCATATCACAATACATTTCCGCCGATTTTTCCACCACATCCTGGCAGAATCTTAACACGTGGTGCGCCCGCTCTTTGTTTTTGACCACGTCGGTGAAAATGCGCACCCCGGCCAGGTGGCTCCCCAGGGTAAGCGGGCCGATGGCCAAACCAAAGAGGGCGCAGTCCAATTCGTCGAGTTGCGGTTTCGCGATGCGGGCCGCCTCGAAAAGCACCGGGTAACGCCCGTCTTCGCGTCCCGGCACCTTCAAACCCGCTTCTTCCACGGTTTTATCGGCCAGGGGGTGGGACTGCACCGAAGGAACGTTGTCTTTCCAGTACTTAAGTTCCAGCCCCATCGCTTCGGCCTCCACCGACAGGTCAAAAGCCAGGGGGATGCCGTCGGCTTTATACTTTCTGGCTGTCTCCACCACCCCTTTAGCCAGCAACTGTGGGTCCCGCAAGAATTTATCGGCCGGCTCGCCGATGACGAAAGCACTGTGTACTCCGGCATACGGAACCCACGGCGCCCTGGGCGTCCTCTTGCCCCGGATGGCGTCAATCAACATTTGCTTGGCCACATTTTCTCCTCCTTTTCTCTCAGGATCAAGGCGCTCCGGAAACCCTTTCCATTCCTTTTTCCCAGTTCCTTCTCCAGCCTCATCTCTCACCCCCGATGGATTCTAATTTAGGTTCCACTATTGTTCAAAAAGTACAACTCATTTACACTATGGCTAAACTGCAGAGAAAAAAATAACTTGCTCAGCAAGCAAATCTTAACTTAGATCCGTTCCGATGTAAATCTTCTCCTCCCCAATTGCAATTTTTGCTTATTGAAAAGTCAATTTTCTATCCTGAACGGTCAGGCCTTGAAAACGCGCAAATTTCGCCAGGCGAAAGATTTGCGGTTTGCCATACTCACCCAGATTGGTCGAAATCAAAACTCCACGCCCTTTTGCGCTTTGATCCCCCGGGCGTAGTGGTGCTTAATCTCCTTCATTTCCGTCACCAGGTCGGCGCGCTCGATAATTTCCGGCGGGGCGCCGCGCCCGGTCAAAACCAGGTGCATCTGCGCCGGCTTGCGGTCAAGGAGGGCCAGCACTTCTGCCAATGTAATCAGCTTTAATTTCAAGGCGTAGAGGATTTCGTCCAGGATGAGCACGTCCACCCGCGCCCGGGCAAGCTCTTCACCGGCGTCCTGCAGGGCCGCGCGGGCGGCGGCCCGGTGTTCTTCCATGGTGATTTCATTGTTAAGATAGGTAAAGCCCTCCCCCAGCTGCCGGATTTCGAAATTTTCCCCCAGTTGCCCGGCCGCCCGCAGTTCCCCGTAGCGCCACCGGCCCTTGATGAACTGCAGCACCAGCACCTTTTTCCCCTGGCCCCAGGCGCGCATGCCCAAGCCCAGGGCGGCGGTGGTTTTTCCCTTGCCGTTGCCGGTGAAGACCATCACCAAACCTTTTGTTTCGGACATTGCCAAAACCTCTTCTTTTTTGGTATCATGAAACGGGGGCTTCCGCGACTTTTGTTCCGGCCCTTTCAGGCCGGTTTTTTATTGGGGGCTGCGCAAAATGGCCAGAAAGATTTTATTAGAAGTTGAGCTTGGCTTAAAAGGCGTTGAAAAAAGAGACGTTTTCGTTTATCTCGACGACAGGCTGGCGGCCAGCTACTTCGACGTGGCCTACGCACAGATCCACGCCCTCGCCGAAGAATTCCGCCGCCAGTACCCGGGCGCCGAAGTCGAAGTTTCCTGCAAGGGCGAAGACTGCTGTGGAAAAATACACCAGTGGAAGTTAGATATGTAAAAACGAGCCGCTTTCAAGCCAGCGCCAGTTTCTGGCGGCGCTTTTCCTCGTACATGCGGTCGTCCGCTTCTTTGATCAGCCTGTCCACGGTTTGCGCCGGCCGGCCGGGGGTCAACGCGGCAAAACCGATGCTCAACTGGACGGGAAGCTTCGTTCCCGCCCCTGTAATGGCTTCTCCGGCAATAGACCGGCGAAGCCGCTCCGCCACCTTACAGGCTTCCTCCTCGTCAGTTTGGGGGAGGATCACGGCAAACTCGTCCCCGCCGATGCGGAAAACCGCGTCAAAGTTCCGGCAGTTGGCCTGCAGCTGTCTGGCGGTGCGCCGGAGCGCCTCGTCCCCCGCCAGGTGGCCCAGCGTATCGTTGATCATTTTGAAATTAGTAATGTCGATGATCAGCAGCGTCAGCGGCGTTTCGTAGCGGATGGCGCGGTTCATTTCCTCCAGGATTTTTTCCTGAAAGGCCAGCCGGTTGCCCACGCCGGTCAGCAGATCCAGGCGCGCCTGCCTTTCCAGGTTCCTTCTGGCCTCGTTCAGCTCGGCATTCAGCCAGGCAAGCTCCCGGTTGGTTTCTTCCAGGCGGCGGACATATTCCTTCAACTCCCGCTTCGCCTGCACCTGCCCGGTAACATCGCGGGCAATTCCGCGCACAAAGGGGCTGTCGCCCTTGAACAGCACCGAGTTATACTCCAAAAAGCGCTCCTCGTTTTCTTTTGTCCTGATGCGCATGGGGCCGCGGCTGGCTCCCCGGCTGAGAACCTCGTGCAGGTAGTCCTGCAACAGGTGCTTTACCTCAGGAGCCAGGACATCTCTAATGTTCTTTCCGATCAGCTCCTCGGTAGAGTAACCGGCAATCCGGGTGATGGCCGGGTTGAGGTCGAGAAAATATCCCGCCGGATCGTGGACGTAAATAATATCGTTGACGTTGACAAAGAGGTCCCGGTAGCGGGCTTCCGCCGTCTGCAGAGCCTGCAGAAGCTTCTTTTGCCCGGTGACGTCGAGAAGCTGCCCCAAAATGGCCGGGCGGCCCGCAAATTCCGCCAGGGAAAAGTAGCCGTGCAGAATCCGTACTTCCCCGCTCCGGGTGACGGCTTTGAATTCGTAGTCCGTCACCTTTTCCCCGCCCTCCAGCCGCCGGCGGGCGCGCGCCTGCATCATTTCCCGATCGTCGGGATGCACCAGGTCCCAAACGTTCATCCGCAGCAACTCCTCCGCGCTGTACCCGGTCATCTCCGCCAGGCGCGCGTTGACGAACTTAAACCGGCCGTCCTGGTAAATATAAATAGGCAGGGGGGTATGCTGAAAAAGGGGGGCAAGCTTCTCTATCTCCAT